>NZ_JAUJXA010000006.1:0-381119 GCF_031931935.1 Pseudomonas sp. rhizo25 | reverse complement strand
AGGTGTGGGAATTAACCCAGGTTGTGGCCCTGATCCTGGATGATTGCATCGTCCAGGGCTTCCAGCAGTGCGCGACGCACTTTCAACTTGGTGTGCTTGTGGGCGTTCATGTTGATCTTCTTCAACTGACGCGCCGCTTCCAACGCTGCAGCGTGCAACTCTTCCGGCGCCACCACCTTATCCAGGAAGCCGGCTTGCAAAGCGCCTTGCGGATCAAACATTTCGGCATTGATCACCGACCGATGAAATGCCGACTTGCGCAGACGATCCCGCGCCAGCTCGATACCAGCGTGATGCATGGTCATGCCGATTGCCACTTCATTCAGACCAATGCTGAACGGGCCTTCCACGCCAATGCGATAATCCGCCGACAACAATAAAAACGCGCCCTTGGCCACCGCATGCCCAGGGCACGCCACGATCACCGGGAACGGATGCGCCAACAAACGCCGCGCCAGGGTCGAGCCCGACGTCACCAGGCTGATCGCTTCTTTAGGGCCGGCGGTCATCACCTTCAAATCATAGCCACCCGACAAAATTCCCGGCGTACCCGTGATGATCACCACTGCCCGATCTTTCTCGGCCTGATCCAGCGCAGCGTTGAATTCGCTCACCACCGCCGGAGAAATGGCATTGACCTTGCCGTTGCTCAAGGTCAGGGTCGCGATACCGTCTTCGAAATGGTAGGCAATCAACTCACTCATGACGCGGTTCCTTGTAGGGCTTGTTATAGAGAGAATGCAGCAGACGTTACCCACCGCGCCCGCCTGGGTAAAGCGCCGTGACTGACTACCCGGTCAGGCTTTTCCTCAATCCCCAAGGGTAGACGCCCCGCGGCACAGCGCAGCAGTCCCGCAAAACCGGTGCCGGGCCTGCCCAAGAATGGCAGAAACACCGCCCGTTATCAGGCGCGCCACGGCATAACCGTCTAACCGCATGAAAATTCTGAAAAAAACCTTTGCCATCAGAAAGGCTTTCGACTACATTAGCGCGCCTCGACAGACTGAACTGGTTTGCCGAGATACGGTGAAGTGTCCGAGTGGCTTAAGGAGCACGCCTGGAAAGTGTGTATACAAGAAATTGTATCGAGAGTTCGAATCTCTCCTTCACCGCCAAATTCGATGTAAACAAAACCCCTGGTTTCGAGAGAAACCAGGGGTTTTGTGATTTCTGGGGTTTGAAAGTCCAGCTTTATCAGGTCATGCGCTTGGCATATCCATTCGCCTTCCTATGACGTCCAGCAAATCGCAGCCGTCGCGCAAAGGGATTTAACAAAGCAACGCAAAATCACTGAGTACAACCGCATCACTACTGATCTCACTGCGTAGTGCGAGGTTCTCAAGGACTTGTGCAACGGCACGAAGTCGATAGGTCGCAGCATCGAGAAGTATTTCCAGTGGCACGGTGGTGTCGACAAAAAGGGCAGGTGTGGCGCTGTCGTTGCTGGTGAGGGCCATGTATTGATTCATGAGTGATTCCACAAGACAAATATAAATACAACGAGGCCTTTTCACGCTAAGCCGTCAAAAAACGTCAGTTGCTCGAAAATAACGTCGTCTACGTTCCGCCTTGTCATCGAGTCGCCAAACCCGGTCGCTATGTGAGCGACCTAAAGACTATAGGTGTGGCGATTTTAAAAAGGCAGCCTGTCGCTTCTGAATGGGGCGTAGGATGTTGCCCAAAGCCACCAGCACCCGCCCTCAATGCCTATGCCGATGATGCACATCCGGAAAATGCGCATGGCTATGCCTCATCACACCATGAACATGCACATGACTATGGGCCTCCTTCGGATCCCACTCAAACCCATGCTCATGCTGATGATGCTCATCATGCACATGCCGATGCCCATGTTCCGTGGCTTCATGCAGATGCTCATGGGCATGCCGTTCCGTCAGGTGCAGCCACATACCCACGGCCATCAGCGCCGAGGCAATCCAGAACGCCAGGGTCACCGACTCTCCAAACACCAGCAAGGCCACTGCGGCACCGAGGAAGGGCGCCGTCGAGAAGTAGGCGCCGGTGCGCGCACTGCCCAGCCCGCGTAGCGCCAGCACGAACATTACCAGGCTGATGCCATAGCCGAGGAACCCAACCAGCAGGATAGGCGCCAGTTGCGCCACGCCGGGAATCTGCGCCCCGAGGTAAAGCGCGAGGCTGCAATTTACCAGCCCTGCAATCAAGCCCTTGGCTGCAGCGATAAACACCGCGTCAGATGCAGAGACCTTGCGCGTCAGGTTGTTATCGATCCCCCAGCACAAACACGCCAGCGCAACGGCCAGCGGCCCGGTCCAGTCCTGGCTGGCGCCGCCAGCGCCGGTCCATGACAACGCCACGCCGCCCAGTACAATAGTGAGCATGCCAAGGATGATGCGGCGGTCTGCGTTTTCTCGGAATACGACCCAGGCGATCACGGCGGTCAGCACCGATTCAAGGTTGAGCATCAGCGAGGCGGTGGCGCTGGCGGTACGTGTCAGGCCGAACATAAGGGCGACAGGGCCGAGGATGCCGCCGAAGGCGATGGCGCCAAGTAGCCAGGGCCATTCCGACGGGGTGAGTCCGGTGGGTGCCCAACCGCGATCGCGGATCAGGCGTGCGCCGGCAAGGCCTATGCCGCTGCCGAGGTAAAGCAGGCCAGCAAGTAGTATGGGTGAGAGGCCCAGGCCGAGGCTTTTGGCGAGCGGGGTGCTGGCGCCGAACAGCGCGGCGGCTACGAGGGCGTAAACGATACTGAGGTTCATGGGCCATCCTCGGGAAGTCCGGCCCATGATACGTCGCTTGCCGGGCTCGGCGCCCTGGCTATTTCGTGCTTTATTGCGCGGTTTTCAGCTTGATCACATCACCAGAAATCTTGGTGGTGTAGCCGTTCAGTACCCAGGCCCAGAACCACTTTTCCTGCACTTGGGTGTTGATCAGCGCGTCGCCGCCCTTGGCCTTGATGGCGGCATTCTGAGCGCGTACGAAACGGTTGTTCTGGCCGATTGGGATAACGCCCAGCAGCATGATGCCGGTGGCGCTGGCTTCGCTGTGGCCGAGGACGGTGTATTGGCTGGCGTCGTATTGCGGGGTTTTCATGGCGGTGCCGGTGCAACCTGCCAGGGTGAAACCGAGAACGGCTGCTGCAACTACTTTACTGACGTATTTCACTTGTAACTCCATGGACTCAATCTCGAGACTCAATTCTCGAGGGGCGACACTCTAAGCGCTGAGCAGGCAGATTGAAATCAATCGGCCAAGGTTTCATGTGTAGGTGGCGGCTGTCAGGCCGCCATCGGGAGCAAGCTCCCTCCAACATTTGCCCGCATTGGGTCAGAGATGCAGCGATGCCAGGCTGCCCAGCACCACAGCCACTGCGCCTGCCGTGTACGACATGCGTTTGAGCCACTCCTTACGCGTGAGCAAGGTAATCGCCGCCAACGAAATCGCGATCTGAATTGCTGTCATTGCCTGGGCCCAGCGATGGTGCTGGTGCAGTGCCTGCTCGGATTTCTGATCCCATTCCCGTGACGTGGCCTCCAGCTTCTCGGCTTGCCTGCGCACGTCTTCCTTCTGGTGTTTGTAGCGCTCTATCTCATCCGTGTAGTGCGCCGCATCTACGCCGGGAATATGGGTGGCTAGTTCTGCCAGGTTCTGGCGGCTGGATTTGGCCTGGTAGTAATTCCATTGGTTGGCAGCTTCGGTCTTGATGATGGCGGCGTTGTTCTTGTCCATCGCAGCTGTGCTTTCGCTGGAGCCGGCCTGGTAGCTGAGCATGGCGCCGACGGTAGCCATGATGGCGGTCATCACGGCAATGCGGCTGGCGAAGGTGTCGCCGCGACCGTGGGCATGTTCGGTAGTGTGTTCGAGGTGTTTTTCGTGAGGGCTGGGAACTTCGAAGGCTTCGGACATGGCGGCGTCTGCGAACGGATTGAGGAGGGCTGATTCTTCACCAGCGCAGCTGTCTCAAGCCTGTACGTAACGCCGGATAACCCGCCCGTACACCGCCAGGTTAACCAACACCACCACGGCTCCCAGCGCCAGCTGAATATTCGCGGTCAGGCCGGCGGGGTAGATCAGCGTCAGGATGTAGTGCTCGATAAACCCGTCGCCATAACCGTCCTGCCCGGCCAGGTGGCGCAACAGGTTTTCCCAACGGGTGAGCGGGCAGGGCAGGTGCAGCACCTCCACAGCGATGCCCCAGGCAACGGCGGGCAAATGCAGGCACATCACTCGGGGCCATTTCAGGGTGAGCAGGCCGCCGAACAGCACGAACAGGATAAAGGTCAGGTGAAACAGCACGAGGCCGTCGGCGGCTAAACGATAGAGCATGCTTGAGCTCGATTTGAGGTTAAAGGGCGCGCGAATCTTGCAGGATCATGTTTATATCTCCAGTTGACTGGCATTGATACCGAACGCCTTGGCAATTTTTTCCCGCGTGGTCCGTCGAGGTTTATTGACCGCCTCTTGCTGGGCAAAGGCAGGTTGTGAAATACCCAGGCGCCTGGCGACTTCTTCCTGGGTCAGGTTCAGATGTTCGCGCCAAGCCCGGATAGGTGTCGCGCCATCCACCAGGCGGCTGACTACCGCGTGGGGGATCAGGTTTTGATCGTTTTGCTGCGCTACATAGTGTTCATAGGGAATCACCACGAAGGCGGGCTTGCCCTGCGTATTGTGGATGATCTGTACGGCAGTAGGTTCGCTCGTCACGTTTTTTAACCTCTTGGATGCTGACCACCTGGATGCTGCCATCCCAGTCGAAGAGGACGCGGTAATTACCTACCCGCAACCTATAGCTGTGAGGATGGTTTACCAGCGCCTTGACGTTGACTGCATCGGGCATTCGCTCAAGAGCGGACACGGCATCGCGGACCTGTTGCTGATGGTACGAATGTAGCCGAAGCAATTGTTTGACGGATTTTCGCGTCCAGTGGATTGAATTCATCGGAGATTAATAAGTCTTTTATAAGGTTTGCAAGGTGTATTTTCCTGCGCGAGTCAATGGTTGATCGCTCTGCCTTGATAAACCCTAGACAGCCGCTGTGGGTGTCGGCTGGTGAAACTGTTGCGTGGTATGAATTGGTCATCGTGGGCAACGAAGGTTGCTTGCAGGCAACGAGGGCCGCTATTGTGCTGAATCCTTTTAGTCTTACCCCAGGGTTTTGTTGTGATGAATGCACCGCGTACAGCAGTCGGTCCAATCAAGGCCGTAATTTTCGATATGGACGGGTTGTTGCTGGATACCGAAGGCATCTACACCGAAGTCACGCAGATCATTGCCGAGCGCTACGGCCGTACCTATGACTGGGGGATCAAGCAGCACATCATTGGGCGGGGTGCCCAAGACTTGGCCGATTACGTGGTCAAGGCGCTGGACTTGCCGATCACACCCGCCGAGTTCCTGGAGATCCGCGAGCCGCTGATGAGCGAGCGCTTTCCAAAGGCCCTGGGTATGCCAGGCGCCGAGGCGTTGGTGCGGCATTTGAAGGCGCACAATATTCCGATTGCGGTGGGCACCAGTTCATCGCGCAACTCGTTTGGCCACAAGACCACCCTGCACCGCGAATGGTTTGGCCTGTTCGACACCATCGTTACGGCGGACGACCCGGAGGTCGGCGCTGCCAAGCCTGCGCCGGATATCTTCCTGACCGCCGCGCGCCGTCTGGGTGTGGCGCCGCAGGATTGCCTGGTGTTCGAAGACTCGCCGTTCGGCGTGACCGCGGCGAAGGCTGCCCATATGACTGCCATTGCAGTGCCCGATGAGGCGATGGTGGACAGCAAGTACCAGCATGCTGACCAGATCATCCGCAAGCTCGCGGATTTCGATTTGGCGGCCTATGGCTTGCCACCCATGGCCTGATTCAACACAGGGCAAAATGTGGGAGGGGGCTTGCCCTAATGCCAGTCAGTTAAGCGTACATTGCCCTCTGTAGGAGCGAGCTTGCTCGCGAAAAACGTCAACGATAAAGCGGGCTTCCTGAATGAACGCGGTGCCTGTGAGTTTTTCGCGAGCAAGCTCGCTCCTACAAAGCCTTAACTGACTGGCATTAGGACTTGCCCCCTCCCACATTAGGTTATGCGCTGAAACCACCATCGATGGTCAGGCTGGCGCCCGTGATATACCCGGCTTCCGGCCCTGCCAGATACGCCACAAAGCTGGCAATCTCCTCCACGTGTCCATACCTGCCCACCGCCATCAACCCGATCAAGCTTTCGGCAAACTCACTGTTCGCCGGGTTCATATCGGTATCCACCGGCCCGGGCTGCACGTTGTTGATGGTGATACCCCGTGGCCCCAGATCCCGCGCCAAACCCTTGGTCAACCCTACCAGCGCAGCCTTGCTCATGGCATAAGGCCCGCCACCGCAAAATGGCATGCGCTCGGCATTGGTGCTGCCGATATTGATCACCCGACCCCCTTCGCCCATATGCCTGGCGGCTTCCTGGGTGGCAATAAATACGCTACGCACGTTGATTGCCAGGGTCTGGTCGAAGTCTTCCAGCTTGAAATCTTCCAGTGGGGCGATGGCAAGCACGCCGGCGTTATTCACCAGGATATCCAGGCGCCCGAACGCTTCGACAGTGGCATTGACCGCATTGCGAATTGCCGTGGCATCAGCGCTGTCGGCTTGAATCGCCAGGGCTTTGCCGCCATCGCTGATCACGTCGTTCTGCAACGCTTCGGCCTTGGAGGCCGAGCTGACGTAGGTAAAGGCAACCGCTGCACCCTGCGCGGCGAGGCGCTTGACGATGGCGGCGCCGATGCCGCGGGAACCGCCTTGAATCAAGGCGACTTTGCCGATCAGATTTTGTGTGGTCATGTCGATCTCCGAGTAGTTGATGGACCGAGTATCGACCTCACCCACCCAAGCCGGTAGACCGCGATTGCTATAGTCTGTGTAAACCAAAAGTTTAGAGTGGGGAGATATGGAGAGCTTTGGCAGTATCGAATGCTTTGTGCGCAGCGCCGAGGGTGGCAGTTTTGCCGAGGCCGCCCGGCACCTGAGCCTGACCCCGGCAGCAGTGGGTAAAAGCGTTGCCAAACTGGAAGCACGCCTGGGTGTGCGGCTGTTCCAACGCAGTACCCGACGCCTCGCCCTGACCGAAGCCGGCAAGCTGTTCCTTGACGAGGTCAGCTCCAGCCTCACCACCATCCAGAATGCCGTAGCCAACCTGGCCAGTGCCGAAGGGCGGCCGGTGGGCACGCTCAAGGTCAGTATGGGCACAGTGGTCGGCTGCTTGTATATCGTGCCGCTGCTGGGTGAATTCCTGAAACGTTATCCCGATATCATTCCAGACTGGCATTTCGACAATCGCCAGGTCGACCTGATTGGCCAGGGCTTCGACGCGGCCATTGGCGGCGGCTTCGAGCTGCCCCAGGGCGTGGTGGCACGCAAGCTGGCGCCGGCTCATCGGGTGTTGGTGGCATCCCCTGCCTACCTGGCGGCACGCCCGGCGCTGTTACAGCCCGAGGATCTGGAGCGTTGCGACGGCATTCTGATTCGCTCACCGCAAACCGGGCGTGTGCGTTCCTGGCAACTGACTCATCGCAATGGCGAGCACGGTCCGCTGAACCTCAAGCCGCGCATGACCATGAGCGACTCCCAAGCCGCCTGCATCGCTGCCGACCAGGGGCTGGGCATCGCGCTGGTGAGCATGCCGTTTGCTGTGCCCTGGCTGGCGAGCGGCAAGTTGTTGCGGGTATTGCCGGATTGGTATGTGAACGACGGCAATATTTGCATCTACTACGCCGAACATAAACTGCTGCCAGGCAAGACTCGGGCGTTCGTGGATTTCATCATCGAGCAGTTTGCCGAGCAGCAGTTAGGCCAAAGATTCAGTGCCATCTAACACCTTGTAGTGATCAAAATGTGGGAGGGGGCTTGCTCCCGATTGTGGTGGGTCAGCTATAGATAAGCTGGCTGATACACCGCTATCGGGAGCAAGCCCCCTCCCACATTTGATCTTCAGTGGCCGAACTTGCCGGGCCAACCAATGATCTTCTTGGGTCTTGGCTGCGCATACGTCCTGACTTTGGATGTCGACAACCTCAACCTCACCAACGACTCGGCGACCATCACCGCCGCTGTCACCCCATCCACCACCGGCACCCCAGTGCGCTGGCGAATCTGCTCGTCCAGTCCGGCCATGCCCCCACATCCCAGGCAGATCACCTCGGCCTTATCGTCGCGAATCGCCAGTTCCGCCTGGTGCACAATGGCCTCCATGGCAGCCAGCGGGTCCTCTTCCAGCTCCAGCACCGCCATGCCGCTGGCGCGCACCGACGCACAACGCTGGTACAGGCCGGCGAGTTTCAGCCGGTCTTCAATCAGTGGCACAGTACGGTCCAGGGTGGTCACCACCGAGTAGGCATGCCCCAGAAACATCGCGGTGCTGGCGGCCGCTTCGGTAATATCCACCACCGGCACATTCAACAATTCCTGCAAACCTTCCCGACCATGTTCGCCATAGCCGGCCTGGATCACCGCATCGAACGGCTGATCGTAGGCCATCACCCGGTCCATCACGGCGATGGCCGCCAGGTAGCTTTCAAAATTACCCTCCACCGATTCGGCGCCGAAGTAGGGGGTGAGCCCGACAATCTCGGTGCCCGGTGACGCCACGGCACGTGCTTGCTGGGCAATGGTCTCGGTGATGGATTCGGTGGTGTTGACGTTGACCACGAGGATACGCATGGAAAGTCCTTGTTTAATGACTGACGTTATCGACGGCAATGCTTTCGCCGCTGACATCGGCGTAGAACGGCTGACGCTTGGCGATCAGCAGGTACAGCAACCCGGCGATGCCTGCGCCAAACAACCAGGAAAACGGTGAGACACTGGCAAACCCCGGCAATAGCGCCAGCAGGATGGCGATCACCGCAGCAGGAATGAACGCAGCCACCGCACGCATATTTATTCCACGGCTGTAGTAATAAATGCCTTGGGGGTCTTCGCTGTACAGCTGCGGCACATCCACCTGGCTTTTACGGATCAACCAGTAATCGACCATGATCACCCCGTACAACGGCCCCAGCAGTGCGCCCAGGCCAGAGAGGAAGTACACAATCACCAACGGGCTGTTGTAGAGGTTCCACGGCAGGATCAGCACGGCAACGAAGGCACTGATCAACCCGGCGCGGCGGAAATTCAGGTACTTGGGCGCCAGGTTGCTCAGCACAAAGGCCGGGGCGACGAAGTTGGCCATGATGTTCACCGCCACGGTGACGATCAGGAAGGCCAGGCAACCGAGTACCAGGAAGAAGGTGTTGGGGATCGCCGCAATGATCTCGGTGGGGCTTTCGATCACCCGGCCATTGAGTTGAAACTGCCCGCCGCACAGCAGCACGGTAATGGCGGCAAACACCAGGATATTCACCGGCAGGCCCCAGAAGTTGCCGACCTTGATGGTCTTTCGGCACGGAGAAGAGCGGGCGAAATCGCAGAAGTTGAGGATCAAGGTGCCATAGATCGCCAGCCACAAGGCGCCGCCAGCAAAGATATTGCGCCACATCTCGCCGCCGCTCAGTGGTTCGCGGATCGACCAGGCAATCACGCCGCCCGCCTGGAAGTACATCCAGCCGGCCAACGCAGCCACGGTCAGCAGAATTACCGGTCCGGCAAACCCTTCATAACGGCGCACCATCTCCATGCCATAGGCGAGGATCACCAACTGCACCAACCATATCGCCACAAAGCACGCCCAGCCCAGGGTCGACAAGCCGAGGATCGAGTTGTGGTCATAATCGGCAAAGCCCGGATGAATCGCCGTCAGTAACACGCGGAAAACCACCGATGCCAGGTAGGTCTGGATGCCGAACCAGGCGATCGCAATGACTGCACGGATCAAGGCTGGAATCTGCGCGCCGTGGATACCGAAACTGATGCGGCTGATCACCGGAAACGGCACGCCGGTTTTCTGCCCCATGTACCCAGACAAGTTCATGAAAAAGTAAACCAGTGCCGCGCCGATCCCCAGGGACAGCAATATCTGCCAGCCGCCCAAGCCCAACGCATATAAGCCGATGGCAAATGAATAGTTGGCGATGTTGTGCACGTCGTTGGTCCACAACGCAAAGATGCTGTAGCGCCCCCAGCGGCGGCCTTCAACCTTGGTGGGGGCCAGGTCCTTGTTGTGCAGGCGTGCGCTGAGTACCAGCGGGCCGGGGCTTGCAGCTGCGGGATTCAAGGTGGAGGAGGGCAGATCCAGTGCGATGTTGCTCGAGAGACTTGTACGCATTCCGGCAGGCTCCAGCACATCTGCAGCATAGCGGCGGATGGCAAAGTGTATGTAGGTTTTGTATTGATTGTATACAAAGCGTGCATTTCACTAAGCCACATGCGTGCCAGTTTTCGTTATATGAAAAACGTGGGTAATTTCGTTTTAATAGTACTCTTCAATAAACTACTGAATTAAAAGCAATATAAATTGACCGTTTGAACAGGTATTTATTTTTTATTGGGAATGAGGTGATTTGGGTGCGTGGGAACTAGCAGAGATGGATGTTACGTTTTGGTGCGCCAGAATATGAGTTGCACACAAAAATGGCACCGATGGTTACAAGGTTGTGTACATTTTATGCTGCGCACAAAACAAAATGTGGGAGAGAGCAAGCCCCCTCCCACATTTTTACCACACCAGTTTGCCAGGCTCATGCCTTGGTGATGATATTCCCCGCATGCAGCCCGCATTCTTTCTGTGTGGCTTCTTCCCACCACCAGCGGCCTTCGCGCTCATGCTGGTTGGGCAATACTGGCCGGGTGCAGGGCTCGCAGCCGATGCTGATAAACCCGCGCTCATGCAGGCTGTTGTAAGGCAGTTCCAGCATGCGGATATAACCCCAGACCTCTTCACTGGTCATCTGCGCCAGCGGGTTGAACTTGTACAAGGTACGTTCCGGGGTAGAGAACGCCGTATCGATTTCCAGCGCCGCCACCTGGCTACGGGTGCCGGGGCTCTGGTCGCGGCGCTGGCCGGTGGCCCAGGCACTTACACCTGCAAGCTTGCGGCGCAGCGGTTCGATCTTGCGGATGCCACAGCATTCGCCATGGCCGTCCTTATAGAAACTGAACAAGCCCTTTTCCTTGACGAAGGGTTCCAGTTTGCTCTGGTCCGGCGAGATCAGTTCGATGTCGATCTTGTAGAACTCACGCACCTGCTCGATAAACCGGTAGGTCTCCGGGTGCAGGCGGCCGGTGTCGAGGCTGAACACCTTGACGTTCTTGTTCAGCTTCCAGGCCATGTCCACCAGCACCACATCCTCGGCACCGCTGAAGGAAATCCATAGGTCATCGCCGAACTGGCTGAACGCCAGCTTGAGAATGTCCTGGGCAGACTTGTTGGCATAAGTCGTGGCGAGTTCAACGACGTCGAAGGCTTGGTTCATCAGGACGGTTCCTACAGGTCAGTGGCGCTGAGCGCTCTATAGGGGGGCGATGGTATCAAATCTGTCCCGCGTTGCGGCGGCGTGCGTGAGTCGCTAGAGTTCGGCAGTCCTTTTGCCCGCTCAACTAATAAATTCAATGGGAGTGTCTTGTGGAAATTGCCTGTCTTGACCTGGAAGGGGTACTGGTTCCGGAAATCTGGATCGCCTTTGCCGAAAAAACCGGTATTGAATCCCTGCGTGCGACCACCCGCGACATTCCCGACTACGACGTGCTGATGCAGCAGCGCCTGCGTATCCTCGACGAGCACGGGCTCAAGCTGGCCGATATCCAGGCAGTGATCGCCACTCTCAAGCCTTTGGACGGTGCCGTCGAATTCGTCAACTGGCTGCGCGAGCGTTTCCAGGTGGTGATCCTGTCCGACACCTTCTACGAATTTTCCCAGCCACTGATGCGCCAGCTGGGCTTCCCGACCTTGCTCTGCCATCGCCTGATCACCGATGAACACGACCGGGTGGTAAGCTATCAACTGCGTCAGAAAGACCCCAAGCGCCAATCGGTATTGGCGTTCAAGTCGCTTTACTACCGCGTGATCGCGGCCGGTGATTCCTACAACGACACCACCATGCTGGGCGAAGCTGATCGTGGGATCCTGTTCCATGCGCCGCAGAATGTGATGGATGAGTTTCCCCATTTCCCGGCGGTGCACACGTTTGAGGATTTGAAGCGGGAGTTCATCAAGGCGTCGAATCGGCAGTTGAGCCTGTAAGTTATCCAGCGAGGCGGAGGGCCCCATCGCGGGCAGTCACCGGCTACAGCCCTGCCAGCAACCGCTCATAAGGAATACTCAAGCCTTCATGCAGGCGCTTGATCATCGACAGGCTCAGCTTGCGCTTGTGGTTCAACACCTCGGATACCCGTCCGCTGGTGCCGATAAATGGCTCCAGGTCGCGGGCGGTCATGCCCAACTGCTCCATGCGAAACTTGATAGCTTCCACCGGATCCGAAGGGGGCATTGGATAATGCTCGGCTTCGTACTTCTCGATAAGAATTGCCAGGATTTCCAGCTCGTCACCTTCAGGCGAGCCGGGTGGTGCTCCCCATATCTGCTCGACCCGTGCGAGTGCAGCTGTCAGATCGTCCTGGGAGTGAATAGGTTTGATGTTCATCACGCAATCTCCGCGTTGATCTGGTCGTACTGAGCGTGGGTTCCCACAAAACGTATGAACCCTAGCTGTCGCTGATAGTCGATCGCCATGATCACTCGGTATTTGTTGCCACCGACGTTGAACACGACCCTGCCGCCTTTGAGAATGCTCGCTGTTCTAAGCTCTGCCTTGAGTGCTTGCGGCGTTGGATAGGTGGCTTTCTCCATGTGACGATACAACTCGACCAGCGGTATTTTGGCGTCGCTATAAGCTGAGTGGCTTTCCCAAAATATTCGTAGGGTAGAGAGAGCGATTATCCGCATCGCCTTAACCTCCCAGTTTGGGAGATCATAGGCGTGAGTGCTTGAATAGGCAATCTCGGAAATATTTTCAGACGAGGGGGCAGTCGCTTCATGTGGTCCTTCACAGATGGCGGGTGGACGGTGGATCCTGACGCTATCTGCAAGCGCCTATCCCGTCCACAGCGGTTCTGATTCAGGCTTTTTCTACTGGCCGCTCCTGCAAGCGAACCCCGGAAAGGGCTGTGCTCTACAAACTTTCCAAAGTCTGTAACAACACCCGCACCTTGGTCAGCGACTCCTGATACTCCGCCTGCCACTCTGAATCAGCCACAATCCCGCCGCCGCCCCAGCAGCACACTTGCCCATCCTTGACCAGCAAGCTGCGGATGGCGATGGAGCTGTCCATCTCGCCGCGCACGTCCAGGTACACCAACGAGCCGCAGTACAGCCCGCGGCGGGTTGGCTCTAGCTCGTCGATGATCTGCATCGCGCGAATCTTCGGCGCGCCGGTAATGGAGCCGCCGGGGAAGCTGCCGGCGATGAGGTCCAGGGCATCTTTGTCGTCGGCCAATATGCCGGTGACGCTGCTCACCAGGTGGTGCACGTTGGGGTAGCTTTCCAGGCTGAACAACTCCGGCACTTTTACCGAACCGATACGGCAACTGCGGCCGAGATCATTGCGCAGCAGGTCGACGATCATCAGGTTTTCTGCGCGGTCCTTGGGGCTGGCCAGCAGTTCGGCGGCGTGGTCGGCATCCTCTGCGAGCGTTACACCGCGAGGGCGGGTGCCCTTGATCGGGCGAGTTTCGACCTGGCGGTCACTGATGCGTACAAAACGCTCCGGCGACAGGCTCAGTACCGCACCGTCATCGGGCAAGCTCTGGAACCCGGAAAACGGCGTGGGGCAGGCTTCGCGCAGGACGCAATAGGCTACCCAGGGATCCCCCATACAGGGGGCGCGAAAGCGCTGGGCGAAGTTGACCTGATAGCAGTCGCCGGCCTGGATGTAATCCTGGATACGCACGATGGCTTGGCGGTAGGTCTCTGCGGTGAGGTCGGGCGCCATCGGGCCCTGGAGTTTGAACGTCGCAGAGGTGTCGACAGCCCCCTGGCTGAACAGCGCGATCAACCGTTGTCGTTCGCTATCGGCCAGCGTGGGATGAAACACCAGTTGGCTGCTTTGGACCTGGTGGTCGCTGATCAGCGCCCAGGCGTACAGCCCGAAGCGCGCGTCCGGCAGGTGCAGGTCATCCATCGCCAGGTGCGGCATGTCCTCAAGGTGCCGGCCGAAGTCGTAGCTCAGGTAGCCTATCAAGCCTCCGGCGAACGGCAACTGTAAATCGGCGGGGATTGCGGCTTCACCCAATCGCGTGAGGTTTTCCCGCAAGCGTTGCAGGAAATCATTGCCGCTTTCGTCCGGCCCTACCGTCAAGGTCGCTTCGGGCCAGGCGCTGAGCAGGTCATAACGGCCGCGATCAGCCGTGGGGCGGCCGCTGTCGAGCAGCACCGCGCCAGGGGCATGGCGAATCGCCGCAAAATACTCGGCGGGGTTGGCCCGGTAGGGCAATGGGTGTACGGAGCAGGTCAACATGCGGGGTGGATCAGCTAATGGCGCGGGGGATGGAGATTGTAGTCCCCTGTAGGATTTGCTCCTAGAGGGGATGTCGGGGATAGACAGTTTGAAGACCGGATCAGCCTTCCACGGGCGGTATATGCCCAAACATCTCCTGCACGAACTTCACCCGCTCTTGCGGGGTTTCCGTCACGCCGGCAGCTTTGAGTTCCTCCAGTCGCGCCTCCACCGCATGGGTGCGCAAGGTCAGCCCGCAGTCATTGGCGATCTGGATATTCAGCCCCGGCCGTGCATTCAATTCAAGGATCAGCGGGCCTTTTTCCTGGTCCAGCACCATGTCCACGCCGATATAGCCCAGCCCGCACAGCTCGTAGCAGCCAGCCGCAAGCTGCATGAAACCGTCCCAGTTGGGCAGTTGCACTCCATCCACGGCATTGGTGGTGTCAGGGTGCTTGGTAATGATGTTGTTCAGCCAGGTGCCGCGCAAGGTCAGGCCGGTAGCCAGGTCGACGCCCACGCCAATCGCACCCTGGTGCAGGTTGGCCTTGCCCCCGGACTGGCGGGTCGGCAAGCGCAGCATCGCCATCACCGGGTAGCCCATCAGCACGATGATGCGGATATCCGGCACGCCTTCGTAGCTGATGCTCTTGAAGATCTGATCGGGCACCACGCGGTACTCGATCAGCGCCCGGTCGCGGTGGCCACCCAGTGAATACAGGCCGGTGAGGATGCTGGAAATCTGGTGCTCGATCTCTTCATGGCTGATGATCTTGCCGGACACCGTGCGATAGCGTCCTTCAAACCGGTCGGCCACTACCAGGATGCCATCACCGCCCGCACCCTGGGCCGGCTTGATCACGAAGTCGCTGCGCCCGCCGATGATCTCGTCGAGCTTGTCGATTTCCTTCTCGGTGGAGATCACCCCGTACATTTCCGGCACATGAATGCCGGCCGCCAGCGCCCGCTCCTTGGTGATGATCTTGTCATCCACAATCGGGTACAGGCTGCGCTTGTTGTACTTGAGCACGTAGTCGGCGTTACGCCGGTTGATGCCCATGATCCCCCGCGCTTCGAGGGCCTTCCAGGTCTTCCAGAAGCCGAACATCAGGAGTCAGCCTTCAAGAACGCCTTGAAACGCACCAGCTCGGTGAGGCGGTAGCCGCGATAACGCCCCATGGCCAGCATGAAGCCCACCAGGATCAGCAGGATCGCCGGGAAGGTGAACACGAAGTAGATCAGCTCCGGCACGCTCATGATGATGTGCGCCAGGGACGCTGCGAACAGCGTGCCGATCGCCACCTTCAGCGCATGGTTGGCGCCACGCTCCTCCCAGGTGATCGACAGGCGTTCGATGGTCATGGTCAGGATCACCATCGGGAACAGCGCGACCGACAGGCCGCGTTCCAGCCCAAGTTTATGGCTGAACAGGCTGATGGCGGCAATCAGTACCACCACGAAGGTCAGCACCACCGACAGCCTCGGCAGCATCTGCAGTTTCAAATGCTCCAGGTACGACCTGAGGGACAGCCCCAGCGCCGTGATGATCGTGAACAGCACAATGCCGAAGCCCAACTGCGTCTCGCGGAATGCCAGGGCGATCAGCACCGGGGTGAAGGTGCCCAGGGTCTGCAGGCCGATCAGGTTGCGCAGGATCAGGATCACCAGCACGCCAATCGGGATCATCACCATGATCATGAAGGTCTGCTGGGTTTGCAGCGGCAGGCCATATAGGGAGTACTCGAGGAAATTGGCGTCGGTATTCTCGTCGGTCAGCTTGGCCAGGCGGATGGCATTCATCTCGCTGTTGTTCAGGCTGAAGGTCACCATGGCTTTCTTGCCGCCGTCGACCGTGATCAGGTTTTCATCACCAGTCCACCACAGCAGGCGGTCGGCCGGCAGGCCCTGTTCGCCGGTTTCCGGGTTGAAGTACAACCAGTCACTGCCATTGAAGCTGCGCAGCCACAGTTCCGGGGTTTGCGGCTGGTCGGCCACCAAGCGGATGGTGTGGACTTTCTCTACCGGCACATGGGCGATGGACAGCAGTAGTTCGACGATCTTGGCCTTGTGTGGCGTCGACGGGTCGCCGGCCAGCAGCAATTTCACATTGTCGTCGTTGAGGTTGTTGGTGCGCTTGATCGCTTCGCTGATAAAGGTCTCGACGTCGGCCGAGTGCTGGCGGATCGGCGCCAGCAAGGCTTCGGCAGCGATTTTTTCCGGGCCTTCCACAGCGATGCTGTCGCGAAAGGTCGGGCCCTTGATCTTGACCTTCTCGCCACTGTAGCGCTTGGTCAGCACCAGGCGGTAATACAGGGTCTGGTTGCCCTTGGCCCGGCGCGCCGACCAGGTGACCTTGCGGTTGCCGTCGATGCGATTGACGCTCACCCCGTAGTTGTTCGAGATAAAGCTTTCGTTGAGGCTGACGAAGTCGCGGCTCAGGGGCGGCACGAACATCTGGATCTTGACGGGGTCTTTCGGGTTGGCGACGAACTCGACCTTGGCGTCGATGTTCCACAAGTCGTCGGTGGCATCCTCGGTAACGGGGATGCCCAGCACGAAAATCTGATAGGCGGTGACCGAAATGCCCAGCACCACCAGCAAGGTGATCAGGATTTTCAGGTGCAGGGTCAAAGAGCGCATTCGGTTTACTCGGCGGTATGAGCGTCGGCGGCGCAGGCAGGTTTGCCTGCTGCGTATTTAAGACTGGGGTCGACCAGCGCATCAAAGCGTTTGAGCGCTTCGGAGCCGATCAGCAGCGGGTATTGGAAAGCGCTGCGGTCAGTCAAGTTCACTTCTATGCTGCGTAAAGCAGTGCCCATGCAGATGTCCAGGGCAATCACCGGACGGGCGGTGTAGTTCTTGTCCTCATCGGGGTCATAGTCACCGGCGCGGCGCTTGATCTTGCTGACGCGGGCCAGGGGGCGTTCGATGGGGTGGGAGTGGGCGGTGTCGATGGCCAGGTAGAAGCGCACCCAGGATTCGCCGTTGCGCTTGAATCGCTTGATGTCACGGGCACTCAGCGAGGCGGTCTTGGCGCCGGTGTCGAGCTTGGCCGCGACTTCCAGATCGATACCGTCCAGCTTGGCGTATTCATTGAGGCCATACACCGTCTTCTCGGCGGCGATGCCGAGGCTGGGTATAAACAGAAGGCAGAAAAACAGGGGGAAGGGCTTGAGTCTCATAAATCCTGAGGCGGTGCCGTGCGATGTTCAATTCAAGGCGACTGGCATTGCTGCGCAAACTCCCTCGTGCGCCGTTTCATCCAGAGATGTCAGGCAAATACGCCGGGCATTCTAACATGATGCTTTTTTGGCGCCAGCGCTGGCAGGCGGCCATGCCCGGCATAAGTAAAGCGAGCGTATTAGACGATTGTCGACAATACCTATTTATTCTTTGACTATTGCGGGGTGATTGGCTAGTTTTTGCCGCATTGATTTGAAAGGTGTCGACAATATGCTCGATCAGGCGGAAATTCCGATAGCGACGTCAGACGAATCCCAAACCATGTCTGAGAACGTCTTCCGGCGTATCCAGGCGGCTATCGTCAAGGGTGAGATTGCCCCCGGCAGCAAGATCTCCGAGCCGGAGCTGGCGCGTACCTACGGTATCAGCCGCGGCCCGCTGCGTGAGGCGATCCACCGCCTGGAAGGCCAACGCCTGCTGGTACGCGTGCCCCATGTTGGCGCGCGGGTGGTGTCTTTGAGCCATGCCGAGCTGATCGAACTCTATGAAATCCGCGAGTCCCTGGAAGGCATGGCCTGCCGCCTGGCTGCCGAGCGCATGACCGACGCGGAAATCGAAGAGCTGCGCCAGGTATTGCACACCCATGAGCGGGATGCGGCGTTCCAGGCCGGTGTCGGTTACTACCAGCAGGAAGGCGACTTCGACTTTCATTACCGCATCATCCAGGGCGCCGGTAACCGTACCCTGACGCAGATGCTGTGCGGCGAGCTGTATCAGCTGGTGCGCATGTACCGCATCCAGTTCTCCACCACTCCCAATCGTCCACGCCAGGCCTTTGCCGAGCATCACCGCATTCTTGACGCGATTGCCGATCGCGATGGCGAGCTGGCCGAACTGTTGATGCGCCGACATATCGGCGCATCCAAACGCAACATTGCCCGTCACTTCCCGGACGGCGCTCCTTCATCACGAGGTGAGTCATGAGTTCCAACAACAACAGCACTCCCGGCCAGCGTTTCCGTGACGCAGTTGCCAGCGAAAAGCCCTTGCAAGTGGTCGGCGCCATCAACGCCAACCACGCGCTGCTGGCCAAGCGCGCCGGTTTCAAGGCGATCTACTTGTCAGGTGGCGGGGTAGCCGCCGGCTCGCTCGGCGTGCCGGACCTGGGTATTACCGGCCTGGATGACGTACTCACCGATGTGCGGCGCATCACCGACGTATGCGACCTGCCGTTGCTGGTCGACGTGGACACCGGTTTCGGCTCCTCGGCGTTCAACGTGGCGCGCACCGTCAAGTCGATGATCAAGTTCGGCGCCGCCGCCATCCATATCGAAGACCAGGTGGGTGCCAAGCGCTGCGGGCATCGCCCTAACAAAGAGATCGTGTCGCAGCAGGAAATGGTCGACCGTATCAAGGCCGCCGTGGATGCGCGCACCGATGACAGTTTCGTGATCATGGCGCGCACCGACGCCCTGGCTGTCGAAGGTCTGGAGTCCGCCCTTGAGCGTGCCGCGGCCTGTATCGAAGCCGGTGCCGACATGGTCTTCCCGGAAGCCATTACCGAACTTGAGATGTACAAGCTGTTTGCCTCCCGCGTAAAGGCCCCGATTCTGGCTAACATTACCGAGTTCGGCGCGACCCCGTTGTACACCACCGAACAGTTGAAATCTGCCGATGTTTCCATTGTGCTGTACCCGCTCTCGGCCTTCCGTGCCATGAACAAGGCCGCCGAGAACGTCTACACCGCGATCCGTCGCGATGGCACCCAACAGAACGTGATCGACACCATGCAAACGCGCATGGAGCTCTACGATCGCATCGACTACCACACCTTCGAGCAGAAGCTCGACGCGCTGTTTGCCGCGAAAAAGTGATGCGGTGCGCCTCCCTAATAAATTCAAGATTGGAGAACGAACATGGCTGAAGCAAAAGTATTGAGTGGCGCCGGCCTGCGTGGCCAGGTGGCCGGGCAGACTGCTCTGTCCACCGTGGGCCAAGCCGGGGCCGGCCTGACTTATCGCGGCTACGACGTGCGCGAACTCGCTGCCGATGCGCAGTTTGAAGAAGTCGCCTACCTGCTGCTGTACGGCGAACTGCCAACCAAGACCGAACTGGCCGCCTACAGCGCCAAGCTGAGCAAGCTGCGTGATTTGCCCCAGGCGCTGAAGGAAGTGCTCGAACGCATCCCCGCCGACGCCCACCCAATGGACGTGATGCGCACCGGTTGCTCATTCCTGGGCAATATCGAGCCGGAGAAAGATTTCAGCGTGCAGCGCGATGTCACCGACCGCCTGCTCGCCGCGTTCCCGGCGATCATGTGCTACTGGTACCGTTTCAGCCACGACGGTAAACGCATCGATTGCGTGACTGATGAAGCGAGCATCGGCGGCCATTTCCTGCACCTGCTGCATGGCAAGAAACCGAGCGAGCTGCATGTCAAGGTCATGAACGTATCGCTGATCCTCTACGCCGAGCACGAATTCAACGCCTCGACCTTCACTGCTCGGGTATGTGCCTCGACCTTGTCCGACCTGTACTCCTGCGTCACCGCCGCCATCGGTTCCCTGCGCGGCCCGCTGCACGGTGGTGCCAACGAAGCGGCCATGGAAATGATCGAGCGCTTCTCCTCGGCCGAAGACGCTGTCGAAGGCACCCTCGGCATGTTGGCGCGCAAAGACAAGATCATGGGGTTCGGCCATGCCATCTATAAAGACAGCGACCCGCGTAATGAAGTGATCAAGGGGTGGTCGAAAAAACTCGCTGATGAAGTGGGCGACACCGTGTTGTTCCCGGTCTCCGAGGCTATCGACAAGACCATGTGGGAGCAGAAAAAGCTGTTCCCCAACGCCGACTTCTACCATGCCTCGGCGTACCACTTCATGGGCATCCCGACCAAATTGTTTACGCCAATCTTCGTGTGCTCGCGCCTGACTGGCTGGGCCGCGCACGTGTTCGAACAGCGCGCCAACAACCGCATCATCCGTCCAAGCGCCGAGTACATCGGCGTTGAGCAGCGCAAGTTCGTGCCAATCGAACGTCGCTGAAAACCAACGCTTCCAGAATTGGAATGAGGCCAAAAATGTGGGAGGGGGCTTGCCCCCGATAGCATTCTGTCAGCTGAAACAACTGGCACTGAACCACCGCCATCGGGGGCAAGCCCCCTCCCACATTTGGACTGCATTTCAAATCTGGATCAGTAGGTCCCTTTTGTAATCACCGTGACCGAGTCCTGACGATGAACACTGAGTTTCGCAAACCGCTCCCCGGCAGCCGCCTGGATTTCTTCGACGCTCGTGCGGCTGTCGAGGCAATCACCCCCGGCGCCTACGCCACCTTGCCCTACACCTCGCGCGTGCTTGCCGAGAACCTGGTGCGCCGTTGCGACCCGGCCACCCTCAATGCGTCTCTGGGTCAGTTGATCGACCGCAAGCGCGATCTCGACTTCCCGTGGTTCCCGGCCCGCGTGGTATGCCATGACATCCTCGGCCAGACTGCGCTGGTGGACCTCGCCGGCCTGCGCGATGCTATCGCGCTGCAAGGCGGCGATCCCGCCCAGGTCAACCCGGTGGTGCCGACCCAACTGATCGTCGACCACTCCCTGGCCGTCGAAGCCGGTGGTTTCGACCCGCAGGCATTCGAGAAAAACCGCGCCATCGAAGACCGTCGTAACGAAGACCGCTTCCACTTTATCGAGTGGACCAAAAAGGCCTTCAAGAACGTCGATGTGATCCCGCCGGGCAACGGCATCATGCACCAGATCAACCTGGAGAAAATGTCCCCGGTAATCCAGGTGCGCGATGGCGTTGCCTTTCCGGATACCTGCGTCGGCACCGACAGCCACACCCCGCACGTGGACGCCCTGGGCGTGATCGCCATCGGCGTCGGCGGCCTGGAAGCCGAGAGCGTGATGCTCGGCCGTGCATCGTGGATGCGCCTGCCGGAAAGCGTCGGTGTGGAATTGACCGGCAAGCTGCAACCAGGCATCACCGCCACCGACATGGTGCTGGCGCTCACCGAGTTCCTGCGCCAGCAGAAAGTGGTCGGCGCCTGGCTGGAGTTCTTCGGCGAAGGGGCTTCGGCACTGACCCTGGGCGACCGCGCAACTATCTCCAACATGGCCCCGGAATACGGCGCCACGGCAGCGATGTTCTATATCGACCAACAGACTATCGCCTACCTGAAACTCACCGGCCGCGAAGATGAGCAAGTCACCCTGGTGGAACAGTACGCCCGCCACACCGGCCTGTGGGCCGATGACCTCAAGGGCGCGCAATACGAGCGCGGGCTGACCTTCGACCTCTCCAGCGTCGTGCGCAACATGGCCGGCCCGAGCAACCCCCACGCCCGTGTTGCCACCCGCGACCTGGCTTCAAAAGGCATCAGCGGCCAATGGGACGAAGTGCCAGGGCAGATGCCCGACGGCGCGGTGATCATCGCTGCCATCACCAGTTGCACCAACACCAGTAACCCGCGCAACGTGATCGCCGCAGGCCTGTTGGCGCGCAACGCCAACAGGCTCGGGCTGACCCGCAAGCCGTGGGTCAAGTCATCCCTGGCGCCGGGCTCCAAAACCGTGGCCATGTACCTGGAAGAAGCTGGCCTCGGCCATGAGCTGGAAAAGCTCGGTTTCGGCGTGGTGGCGTTTGCCTGCACTACCTGCAACGGCATGTCCGGCGCCCTCGACCCGGTGATCCAGCAGGAAATCATCGACCGCGACCTGTACGCCACCGCGGTGTTGTCGGGCAACCGCAACTTCGACGGGCGTATCCACCCCTACGCCAAGCAAGCCTTCCTGGCGTCGCCGCCGTTGGTGGTGGCCTATGCGATTGCCGGCACCATCCGTTTCGATATCGAGAAGGACGTGCTCGGCTTCGACGCCGACGGCAAGGAAATCCGCCTGCAAGATATCTGGCCGAGCGATGAAGAGATCGACGCGGTAGTCAAGGCGTCGGTCAAGCCCGAGCAGTTCCGTGCGGTGTACATCCCCATGTTCGCGATCCACGAAGACACCGGCCCCAAAGTCACCCCGCTGTACGACTGGCGCCCGCAGAGCACCTATATCCGCCGCCCGCCGTACTGGGAAGGCGCGCTGGCCGGTGCGCGACCGCTCAAGGGCATGCGCCCGCTGGCGGTACTGCCGGACAACATCACCACTGACCACCTGTCGCCGTCCAACGCGATCATGCTCGACAGCGCTGCGGGTGAATACCTGGCGAAAATGGGCTTGCCGGAGGTCGACTTCAACTCCTATGCGACTCACCGTGGCGACCACCTGACTGCGCAGCGCGCTACTTTCGCCAACCCGAAACTGTTCAACGAAATGGTGCAGGAAAACGGCAAGGTCAAGCAGGGTTCCCTGGCGCGTATCGAGCCGGAAGGCAAGGTCACGCGGATGTGGGAAGCGATTGAAACCTACATGGAGCGCAAGCAACCGCTGATCATCATCGCCGGTGCCGACTACGGCCAGGGCTCGTCCCGCGACTGGGCCGCCAAGGGCGTGCGCCTGGCCGGTGTGGAAGCGATTGCCGCCGAAGGCTTCGAGCGCATTCACCGCACCAACCTGGTGGGCATGGGCGTGTTGCCGCTGGAATTCCTGCCGGGCACCGACCGCCACACCCTCAAGATCGACGGCAGTGAAACCTATGACGTGATCGGCGAGCGCACCCCGCGCGCGCAACTGACCCTGGTGATCAACCGCAGGAATGGTGAACGTGTCGAGGTGCCGGTGACGTGCCGCCTGGATACCGCCGAAGAAGTGTCGATCTACGAGGCGGGCGGCGTGTTGCAACGTTTTGCCCAGGATTTCCTGGAATCGGCGGCCACCGCCTGAAGAGGACTACCATGGCACACGTAGCGCAAATCAAGATCCCCGCCACCTACATGCGTGGCGGCACCAGCAAGGGCGTGTTCTTCAGCCTCAAGGACCTGCCCGAAGTCGCGCAGGTGCCGGGGGCGGCCCGCGATGCCTTGTTGCTGCGGGTCATCGGCAGTCCCGACCCTTACGACAAGCAGATCGACGGCATGGGCGGTGCCACTTCAAGTACCAGCAAAACCGTGATCCTGGCCAAAAGCAGCCGCGCCGATCACGACGTGGATTATCTGTTCGGCCAGGTCTCCATCGACAAGCCGTTTGTCGATTGGAGTGGCAACTGCGGCAACCTGTCGGCAGCAGTGGGCTCGTTCGCCATCAGCGCTGGCCTGGTTGATCCGGCCCGCGTGCCCGAGAACGGGGTGGCGGTGGTGCGGATATGGCAGGCCAATATTGGCAAGAGCATCATCGCCCATGTGCCGATCACCAACGGCGCGGTGCAGGAAACCGGCGACTTCGAACTGGACGGTGTGACCTTCCCGGCCGCCGAAGTCCAGCTGGAATTCATCGATCCGGCGGCGGAAGAAGAGGGCGGCGGTGGTTCGATGTTCCCCACCGGCAACCTCATCGACGACCTGGAAGTACCGGGCGTCGGCACCTTCAAGGCCACGTTGATCAACGCCGGTATTCCGACCATTTTCATCGACGCTCAAGACCTCGGCTACACCGGCACCGAGCTGCAGGGCGCGATCAACAGCGACCCCAAGGCCCTGGCCATGTTCGAGACGGTGCGGGCTTATGGCGCGTTGCGCATGGGCCTGATCAAGCACCTGGACGAAGCCGCCCAGCGCCAGCACACGCCCAAGGTCGCCTTCGTGGCCAAGCCTGCGGATTACGTGGCCTCAAGCGGCAAGGCAATCAAGGCCGGCGATGTGGATCTGCTGGTGCGTGCCCTGTCCATGGGCAAACTGCACCACGCCATGATGGGCACGGCGGCGGTAGCGATCGGCACGGCGGCGGCGATCTCCGGCACCCTGGTCAACCTGGCGGCGGGTGGCGTGGAGCGCAATGCCGTGCGCTTCGGGCATCCGTCCGGCACCTTGCGCGTCGGTGCCGAAGCCAGCCAAGTAAACGGTGAATGGGTGGTGAAGAAAGCCATCATGAGCCGCAGTGCGCGGGTGTTGATGGAAGGTTTCGTGCGCGTCCCCGGTGACGCTTTTTAGCTTTATGTGGGAGGGGGCTTGCTCCCGATAGCAGGGTGTCAGTCGCCCCATTCATTAACTGACCCACCGTCATCGGGAGCAAGCCCCCTCCCACAGGGATACAAGCAGGCAATCAGACCTGCGCAACGATTAACCCTGACCCTGAGGATGGAACAACCCAACTTTTAGGAGAACTGCCATGAGCGCCAACGTCGACCAGAACAACCGCCCCGACTACGACCAGGTTTTGCAGGACATCGCCGACTATGTCCTCAACTACCGCATCGACTCCCGGGACGCATTGGACACTGCCCGCAATTGCCTGATGGACACGCTTGGTTGTGGCCTGCTGGCCCTGCGCTTCCCCGAGTGCACCAAGCACCTGGGGCCGATAGTGGAGGGCACCGTGGTGCCGTTCGGCGCGCGCGTGCCGGGCACTTCGTTTCGCCTCGACCCGGTCAAGGCTGCCTGGGATATTGGCTGCATCGTGCGGTGGCTCGATTACAACGACACCTGGCTCGCCGCTGAATGGGGCCATCCTTCGGACAACCTTGGCGGCATCCTCGCGGTGGCCGATCACCTGTCGCAAAAGCGCGTCGCCAATGGCGACGCGCCGCTGACCGTGCGTGCGGTGCTGGAAGCGATGATCATGGCCCACGAAATCCAGGGGGTGATCGCCCTGGAAAACTCTTTCAACCGCGTCGGCCTTGACCACGTGCTGCTGGTCAAAGTCGCCTCCACCGCTGTCACCGCCAAGCTGATGGGCGCCAATCGTGAACAACTGCTGTCGGCCTTGTCTCACGCTTTCGTTGATGGGCAGGCGTTGCGCACCTATCGTCATGCACCGAATGCCGGCTCGCGCAAATCCTGGGCCGCAGGCGATGCATCGAGCCGTGGTGTGCGCCTGGCGGATATCGCCCTGCGTGGCGAAATGGGCATCCCCGGTGTGTTGAGTGCGCCGCAGTGGGGGTTCTACGACGTGTTGTTCAGCCACACCAACAAGGACCTGGCGCTCAAGCCCACAGACAAGCGCGCCTTCAGCCTGCCTCAGGCCTACGGCACCTACGTGATGGAAAACGTGCTGTTCAAGATCAGTTTCCCGGCGGAGTTTCACGCGCAAACCGCCTGCGAGGCGGCGGTGACCTTGCACCCGCAGGTCAAGCATCGTCTGCATGAAATCGAACGCATCGTGATCACCACCCATGAGTCGGCGATTCGTATCATTTCCAAGGTCGGTCAACTGGCCAACGCCGCCGACCGTGACCATTGCCTGCAATACATGACCGCCGTGCCATTGGCGTTCGGCAACCTGGTGGCCGAGCACTACGAAGATGACTTCCACGCGGCCCACCCGATCATTGATGAGTTGCGCGGCAAGATGGTCATTGTCGAAGACCCTCGCTACAGCCGCGAGTACCTGGAAGCCGACAAGCGCTCCATCGCCAATGCTATCCAAGTGTTCTTTACCGATGGCACTTGCACCGAGCAAGTGGCGGTGGAGTACCCGATTGGCCATCGTCGCCGTCGAGTGGACGGTATCCCGTTGCTCGAAGACAAGTTCAAAGCCAACCTGGCCACGCGGTTCACTGCCCAGCGCAGTGCTGAGATTTTTGCGTTGTGCAAGGATCAGGCACGGCTTGAGGCCACGGCTGTGAACCGTTTCATGGATCTGTTGGTGATCTAAAAAACAACGCGGCCAATGTGGGAGGGGGCTTGCTCCCGATAGCTGGGTGTCAGTCAACAGATTCATTGACTGGTCCACCCCTATCGGGAGCAAGCCCCCTCCCACATTTGTCCATCATTGGGGCAACTATCGGGTCAGGCGCAAGCTTGTTCAAACCGCAATATCACCCTGCGATTGTGCTTGCTCTTCTTCTCGATCTTCTCGCAGAACACCCGGCCGATTTCCTCGGTGTTGAGCACATGGGTGCCGCCGCATGGCTGGATATCGATGCCGGGGATCTCAATCACCCGTACCGAGCCCGACACCACCGGTGGCGCAACCGCCTGAGTGCGGGTGATCTGTAGCAAGGTCGCGTATTCGGTGGCGGGCATCGACAGGGTCTTCACCGCGTGGGCCTGTTCGATCAGGGCGTTGAGGTCGCGGGTGAGGTTGTCTTTGTCCAGGGTCATTTCCGGCAGGTCGAAATCCAGGCGGCCTTTATCCGAGCTGATGCTGCAACCGGTCACCGGCGCGTCGATGAGCGAGCACAGCAAGTGCAGGCAGGTGTGCATCTTCATGTGCTGGTAGCGCCGCTCCCAATCCAGCCCCGCGTCGACCTGGACGCCGGCGGTCAATTGCTCGGGGCAATGCGCCACCTGGTGCCAGATGATCGAACGCAACACCGGGTCGCGCACGGTACCCGTCACCTTGACCCGTGTGCCATCGGCCAGGGTGAGATGGCCGGTATCGCCCGGTTGCCCGCCGCCGGTGGGGTAGAACAGCGTGTGCTCCAGGGCGATGCCATGTTCGCTGACGGCAATCACCCGGGCGCTGAAAGCGTTCTGGTAGGGCGCGCTGTCGAACAGCGCCAGGGTTTCCATGGTGTGCACGGACATTTTCAACCTCCGACGATCAGTGGGCTGGCTTGCAGTAGGTGGCGCACCATTGCGCTCAAGCCAGGAGGAGAGAGCAGGGTGATTTCAAATTCTGGTCCGCAGACTTTCAGGTTCAGCGGCAGGCGCGGCAGTTGGTCACCGATGTCGAGGCGATGCAGGCGGAATTGCAAGTGATGCCGCTCTTTTACCGTGGGCTCGAGCATCAACCCTTGCAGTGGATGAAAGTCAGCATCCAGCACGGTGACCTTGTGGCCGGCACTGACCTCGCCGACGACATGCAAGCGCTCATCCAGGGCAAAGGCGCCGAGGTAGTTGCTGTGGTCCGATTCATCGTTTTTTTGCAGTTGGATCTGGTTGACCACCTTGACCTTGGTGCCTGCCGGCACGTCCTGGGTGATCACGCAGGAGGGGCTGATAAACACGTTATCGCCAATCGACACATAACCCAGCACCCGGGCACCGGCGCCCACCTCGACATTGTTGCCCAGGCGCGGGTGGCGCTTGCCGTCCGGGTTGTTGGCGATGCCGCGTGCGCCCAGGGTCACGCCGCAGAGGATGTAGCAGTCGTTGCCAATCACACAGGTCTCGCCGATAACGGTGCCGAAGCCGTGGTCCAGCACAAAGCGCCGGCCGATGCGCGCCGCCGGGTGAATCTCGGCGCCAGAGAGGATCTTGCCCTGGTTGCTGAGCTTGAGGGCCATGCGCGAAAACATCGCGTGGCCAGGGTCGGGGAAATTCCACACCAGATGCGCAAGGCGATAGAACAGCACTGCCTTGAACGAGGCATAGGATTCCAGGATCAACTCCCCGCGCCCACGTGATGCGGGGTCACGATAGGCGTAGGCGATCAGGTCTTCGGCCACCGCCTGGGCCGCGTTCTGGATCAGCGGCGCAAGGTGCGGTTCCAGCTGCTTCATCTGTCCGGGCGTCAGGGTCGTGATGAGATGGGTCAGCAGCTCATCGTGCAGCTGTTGCATGTCGATAAAGCCCCCCATGGAGGCACCCCCGCATTCTGGATGGTTGGAAAACCCGTTACTCGAAACTGGGCAGGTAGCTGTCGGCATTGTCGTAGACCATGGTCAACACCACCGTTTCAGGCGGTAATTCGGGAGCGAGTTGGGCGATGGCAACCATGTTGGCGGCCGAGGACAACCCCAGGCTGATGGCGTCGGTACGCATGATGCGTTTGATCATGTCCAGGCAGGCCGCGTGCGACACCTTGAGCATGCCGTCGATCACATCCAGGTTGAGGATGCTCGGAATCAGGCCAATCGACAGGCCCTGGATCGCGTGCGCGGCGTGCTGGTCTTTCAACAGGTCGCATTCTTCCGGCTCCACCCCCATGATGCGCAGCGCCGGCCAGGCCGCCTTGAGGGTTTCGCCGATGCCGGTGATATGACCGCCGGTACCGATACCGCTGACGAAGTAGTCCACGCGCCGCTCACCGAAGGCGCGGATGATTTCCGGTGCGGTGGTGTCGCGGTGGGTCTGAGGGTTGGCGCCGTTGCGCTGCTGGTTGAGCATCACGTAGTTGGGGTTCTCCAACTGCAGTTCCATGCACTTTTCGCCGTGGGAATTGTTACCCAGGCGGCTGTCCGACAGCACTACTCTGGCGCCATACAGGCGCAGCAGTTTCTGCTTTTCGGGGCTGTAGTTGTCAGGGATCACCAGCACTACTTTGTAGCCGAGCACGTTGCCGGCCATCACCAGGCCGATGCCGGTGTTGCCCCCACTTGGCTCGATAATGGTTTGCCCGGAATCACGGATCAGCACGCCGCGGCGCTCGGCATCCAGGATCATGCCCAGGGCGATGCGCGCCTTGTGGCTGCCGCCGGGGTTGAGGGACTCCAGCTTGGCGTAGACCTCGATGCCAAGGTCTTCGGAAAACTGCGCCAGGCGCACGATCGGCGTCTGGCCGATGACGTCGAGAATCGAGTTATGCAACATCAGCAAGCCCCCACGATCAGTACAAAGGCATGTCGGGTTCGACGTCGCGAACCCAGTGCTTCATACCGCCCTGCAGGACTTTGGTATTGGCAAAGCCGGCCGCCAGCAAGGTGCTGGCGGCTTGCTCGGCACGGGTGCCCGCGTAGCAGATCAGGTAATGGGTGTTGTCGCGGCTCAGGTTGGCCAATTGCCCATCCAGCTCGGCCAGGGGGATATGCACCACGCCCGGTAGTTTGCACACTTCCAGTTCGCTGGCGTCGCGCACATCCAGCAGTACATCGGCGCTGCTGGGGTGTTCGAGCACTTGCTTGAGGCCTTGGGGCTTTATGTAGCGCTCTGCCGCTAGCGATGGTTGGCTTGGTACGGCATCTGCGCAGATCGCCGGGGCCAGGGTTTCGCTGTGGCGCAGCTCCGAGCAGCAAGGGCAGTCGGCGCGGCGCTTGAAGCGGATCTCGCTGAATTTCATTGCCAGCGCGTCGAAGCGCATCAGGCGCCCGGACAGGGGCTCGCCAATGCCGATGAGTAACTTGATCGCCTCGGTAGCCTGGATCATTCCCACCACGCCCGGGAGCACGCCGATCACGCCGCCGGCGCTGCAATTGGGCGCCAGTTCGGCAGGGGGAGCCTTGGGAAACAGGCAGCGATAGCATGGCCCGCCTTTATAGTTCAGCACGCTGATCTGCCCATCGAAGCGGTAGATGGCACCGTACACCAAGGGCTTGCCCAGCTGTACGCAGGCGTCGTTAACCAGGTAGCGGGTGTCAAAATTATCGGTGCCGTCGATCACCAGGTCATAGGCGCCCACCAGCTCCAGGGCATTGTCGGCGTTGAGCGCCGTGTCGTGGGCGTTGATCTGGATATGGCGGTTGAGGTCTTGCAGGCGTTGCTTGGCGGACTCGACCTTGGGCATCCCCAGGGTGCTGTTGCCATGGACAACCTGGCGTTGCAGGTTGCTGCTTTCCACCACATCAAAGTCCACCAGCCCTAGGGTGCCGATGCCGGCCGCCGCCAGGTACAGGCTGATCGGCGAGCCCAGGCCGCCGGTGCCGATGATCAGCACCTTGGCTTTCTTCAGGTTCAACTGGCCCTCGCGACCGACGCCGGGCAGGGTGATGTGGCGCACGTAGCGCTGCACTTCTTCATTGCTCAGGGTATCGACGTCCATGCCGCCGGAGGTGGCAAGCAACACTTCGATGCGGGCTTTTTCCGGCAAACGTTCGTCGGCCTCGATCAGTTCTTCCTCGGCGGTGAACAGGAAGTGTTCCTTGAGCTGGTTGTTGTTTTCATGAAACAGGTGCTGGCGCAACTGCGGGTAACTGCTGCAGAGGTTTTCAATGACTTCGCGCAATGTCGATCCAGTGCCCTCGAGGGTTGATTCCGGCAGCTTGGCCACGCGGACCAGGATGTCGGGGAAAGAGACAGCGTTCATGGACAACTCCGTGTGCAGGTCGTTGAAGGGTTGAAGGGCGAAATGCTTGCCATCCCAGGCAAACAGCTTTGAACCCAGGGCCTGGCCCTGGCGAACATCCACCACCAGATAGCTGACGGGGTAGATCGGCTCCCCCAGGAACAGCGCCTTGTCCTGGTCTTCGTCACTGAAATAAGCGCCGACATCCGGGTGCGAGTGGTAGATCACCACCACCGGGTTGTCGCTGCGAAACGCCTTGTTCATCAACAAGGTGTCGGCCACCGAGAAGGTGTAGCCGTTGGCCGCGCTGCGCGGGTATATCTCGGGGTTCTTGCGGTGCAACTCGTTCTGGATATTGTTGCCCAGGTACACGCTGCCGTCGGCGAAGACAAAACCGCAACATTCCTCAGGGTAGCTGCGGCTGGCGTGGGCGTAGATTTGTTCCAGGGCGGTGGGGCGGAGGACTTCCATGTTTCTCTCGCGTTGGTTGGGGGTCAATTTTTCTTGGCCAGGAGTTTTTCGATGGGCAACTTGGTAATCGCAAAGCCGGCCAGCAGGATCGCCGAGTACAGCATCAGGTCACGGGAAATTTCCACGCCTTCGTACCAGGCACCGATGATGACCGCGAACACCGGGAAGATAATGAACACGAACGACAGGATGATCGGGCTCAGGCGCTTGAGCAGCATGAAATACACGATGAACCCGCCTACCGAGGCCACCAGCCCCAGGTAGAACAGCGCACTCCAGGAACGCAGGGTGATGGCGTGGAAGACCGGTGTTTCAAACCACAGGCCGGCCACGAACAGCATCAGCCCGGCAATGCCGATGGGCAGGGTGTTGTAGGTAATCACGCTGATGGCGCTGCCTTTTTGCTTGGTGATGACATAGCACAAGGCATGCATGATCGCCGCGCTCAGGATGGCCAGCACACCGAAGAACTCGGCGTGGTCCAGGTGCAGGCCCTGGCTTCTGATGATCATGTAGAGGCTGGCGAAACCGATGCCGATGCCGACTACCTGGGAGAAGTAGATGCGCTCACGCAGGAACAGCGCGGAAAAGATCAGGATGAACACCGGCATGCAGCTGAACAGCAGGGCGGTGAGGCCGGACGACACATGCATCTCGCCGTAGTTGAGCAGGTAATAAGGAATGCTGAAGTAGGACAGGGTCACGAACACGAAGAACCAGCGACTTTCCCGGGGGAACAGGATCGGCTCGCGCCGTACCAGGGCAAAACACAGGAACAGCGGGAAGGCGATCAGGAAGCGCAGGCCGGCGGAGGTCAGCGGCGGCACGCTCTCCACGGCAATCTTGATGCCCAGCCAGGTGGTGCCCCAGCTCAGGCATACGATGAGGAACATCACGCTGGTCACCAGCCCGGCCAACCACTGTTTTTGCGTTTTTGTTTTTGCAGTGTTTTCGAGAACGGCGGACATTGGCATCGTTTATTGCTTCCCTGAGCCGAAATTGAACTCTATATTGAACTTGTAATGAGGTATGTTTATCGGCGATTGAACCCGTAAAAGCACACTATTAGGGCAAAAGATGACTGTCAAAACAAATATTGACATGGTGTCAATTATGCGTGAGGGGTTGTCCAGCGGGCAGGGCGTGAAGTACAAGCGCTTGTCCGATGTCATGGAGAGGGGCATCCTCGAAGGCTTGATTGAACCGGGACGAAAACTGCCTCCCCATCGGGTGCTTTCCGACAATCTGGGGGTGACCATCGGCACCATCAGCCGCGCCTATGGTGAGCTGGAGCGCTTGGGGTTGGTGGTCGCGCGAGTAGGTGATGGAACCTTCGTGCGCAAGCGTGGGATGGAGCGTCAGCGCGATGAAGGCTTTCGCAATTTCAGCGAGGAGCCGCGCCAATACTTCGACATGAGCCGCAACATGCATATTCCTGGGCAGGAGACGGCGTTTCTCGCCCAGAGCTTCCAAACCCTGTCGACCAACGCCAAGTTTCTTCAGGACATCAGTGCCTACACCCCCGACGCCGGCCTGCCGCGGTACCGTGAAGCCGGTGCCCAATGGTTGGTGCAGCGCGATTTTCATCCGATCCCCGAGCAGGTCATCTGCGTCAACGGCGGTCAGCATGGCTTGTTGTGCGCGATGATGGCGTTGCTGCGCGCCGGCGATACGGTGGTCACCGAGCAACTGACGTATCCCGGGCTGATTACCGCTGCACGCATGCTCGGCATACGGCTGATTGGCCTGGACATGGATGAGGAGGGCGTGCTGCCTACGGCGCTGGACGAGGTCTGTCGTAATCACCGGATTTCGGCGTTGTACTGCACGCCGACTATTCAGAACCCGACGACGGCGGTGTTATCGGTTGCGCGCCGCGAAGCCCTGGCAAAGGTGTGCCGGGAACACAACCTGCTGATTCTTGAGGACGAAGCCCACGGCGTGCTGGTGGAAGATCGTCCGCCGCCCCTCAGCTATTTCGCGCCTGAGCGTACGATTTTGATCAGTAGCCTCAGCAAGGCGGTGTCGGCAGGCTTGCGGGTTGGCTACGTGCACGCGCCACCGGCACTGGTCAGCCGCATCTCGGCGGCACTGCGCTCGACCTGCTGGATGGCCACGCCCGTGACCCTGGAGCTGGCCACTCAATGGATCGAGAACGGCACGGCGGAGTACCTGCTGCGCCAGCAGATCAACGAAATCAGCCGTCGCAAAGCCTTGGTCAGCGACCTGCTCGATGGCCTGGCCTATCGCACTCACCTTAATAGCCCACACTTCTGGATTGAGGTGCCGGAGCCATGGCGTGCGTCGGAAATCGAGGCAGAGCTCAAGCAGAATAATTACCTGATTGCCACTGCCGAGGCGTTCGCCGTGGGGCAGACGGCGGTGCCGCAGTTTATCCGGGCGAGTATCTGCAATACATCTGGCGATGATCAGTTACTGCGCGAGGGGTTTGATGCGCTGGCGACGGCGTTGGGGCAGGGGGGCGGGCGGTTTCATCTGTAAATCCGCGTTACCGTTCATCGCAGGCAAGCCAGCTCCCACAGGAGAACGCATTCCAACTGTGGGAGCAGGCTTTCCTGCGATAGCGTCAGATCAGGCGACAGAGATTACTTGAAGCGCCGCTCCACACCCTTCTCCACCAAAATCTTCGCTGAAATCTCTTCCACCGAAAAATGCGTGGAATTGATGTGCGCAATATTCTCGCGCCGGAACAGATTTTCTACTTCGCGCACTTCAAACTCACACTGGGCGTAGCTGGAATAGCGGCTGTTGGGCTTGCGCTCGTTGCGGATGGCGGTCAGCCGATCCGGGTCAATCGTGAGGCCGAACAGCTTGTGCGAATGGGCGCGCAGGGCCGTGGGCAACGTCAGGTGCTCCATGTCATCTTCGGTCAGCGGGTAGTTGGCCGCGCGGATGCCAAATTGCATGGCCATGTACAGGCAGGTCGGGGTCTTGCCGCAGCGGGACACGCCCACCAGGATCAGGTCGGCCTTGTCGTAGTAGTGGGTGCGGGCGCCATCATCGTTGTCGAGGGCGAAGTTCACCGCCTCGATCCGCTCCATATAGTTGGAGTTGTGCCCGATGGAGTGGGACTTGCCGACGGAGTAGGAGGAGTGTTCACTCAACTCCTGTTCCAACGGCGCCAGGAAGGTCGAGAAAATGTCGATCATGAAACCATTCGACGTTGCGAGAATCTCACGAATGTCTTGATTGACGATGGTGTCGAAAATGATCGGACGAAATCCGTCTTTTTCAGCCGCCAGATTGATTTGTTGTACCATGGCCCGCGCTTTATCCACGCTGTCTATATAAGGCCGTGTGAATTTGGCGAAGGTAATGTTTTCGAACTGCGCGAGCAGGCTCTGGCCCAATGTTTCGGCTGTGATGCCGGTGCCGTCGGAGATAAAGAAAGCAGATCGTTTCATTTGAGCCCTGGGCCTTAAGCTGATGGCGAATCTTGGATATGATAGGCGCGATTTTGCCGTCCCGCAGTGGGCCGCATTCTCACTTATTTTCCAGGTCCAGGCCACAAGCGCTGGCGTTAGCTCCTACTGAGCAGCCGGCGTCCTGAGCTTTTCCAACACAGAAAGTGGAGAGATCACCTTGGTAGAGTACGTAGTTTCCCTCGATAAGCTCGGCGTCCATGATGTAGAGCACGTAGGGGGCAAGAACGCATCCCTCGGCGAGATGATCAGTAATCTTGCAGGCGCTGGTGTCTCGGTGCCCGGTGGTTTCGCCACCACGGCCCAGGCTTACCGCGACTTCCTCGAGCTGAGCGGCCTCAACGCCCAGATCCACGCCGCGCTGGATGCCCTGGACGTCGACGACGTCAACGCCCTGGCCAAGACCGGCGCCCAGATCCGCCAATGGATCATGGAAGCCGAGTTCCCCGAGAAGCTCAACGAAGAAATCCGTACCGCCTTCGCGACCCTTTCCGCCGGTAACCCGGACATGGCCGTGGCCGTGCGCTCTTCGGCGACCGCCGAAGATTTGCCGGACGCCTCCTTCGCCGGCCAGCAAGAGACCTTCCTGAACATCCGCGGCGTGGAAAACGTGATCCGCGCAGCCAAGGAAGTCTTCGCCTCGCTGTTCAATGATCGGGCGATCTCCTACCGCGTCCACCAGGGTTTCGACCACAAGCTGGTGGCCCTGTCTGCCGGCGTGCAGCGCATGGTGCGTTCGGAAACCGGCACGGCCGGCGTGATGTTCACCCTGGACACCGAATCGGGCTTCCGTGACGTGGTATTTATCACGGGTGCCTACGGCCTGGGCGAAACCGTCGTGCAAGGCGCGGTCAACCCCGACGAATTCTACGTGCACAAGCACACCCTTGAGGCCGGCCGCCCGGCCATCCTGCGCCGTAACCTGGGCAGCAAGGCGATCAAGATGATCTACGGCGACGAGGCCAAGGCCGGTCGCTCGGTGAAAACCGTTGACGTCGACAAGGCCGAGCGCGCGCGTTTCTGCCTGACCGACGCTGAAGTCAGCGAGCTGGCCAAACAAGCGATGATCATCGAGAAGCACTACAAGTGCCCGATGGACATCGAGTGGGCCAAGGACGGTGACGACGGCAAGCTGTATATCGTGCAGGCCCGTCCCGAGACCGTGAAGAGCCGCACTTCGGCCAATGTCATGGAACGCTACCTGTTGAAGGAAACCGGCACCGTGCTGGTGGAAGGCCGTGCCATCGGCCAGCGCATCGGCGCCGGCAAGGTGCGGATCATCAAGGACGTGTCCGAGATGGACAAGGTCCAGCCCGGCGACGTGCTGGTCTCCGACATGACCGACCCGGACTGGGAACCGGTGATGAAACGTGCCAGCGCCATTGTCACCAACCGTGGCGGGCGCACCTGCCACGCGGCGATCATCGCCCGTGAGCTGGGGATTCCTGCGGTAGTCGGTTGCGGCAACGCCACCCAACTGCTCAAGGACGGCCAAGGTGTGACCGTGTCCTGCGCCGAAGGCGACACTGGCTTCATCTTCGAAGGTGAGCTGGGCTTCGATATCAAGCAGAACTCCATCGACGCCATGCCTGACCTGCCGTTCAAGATCATGATGAACGTCGGCAACCCGGATCGCGCCTTCGACTTCGCGCAGTTGCCGAACGCCGGTGTGGGCCTGGCCCGCCTGGAGTTCATCATCAACCGCATGATCGGCGTGCACCCCAAGGCTCTGTTGAACTACGACGGCCTGCCGCTGGACATCAAGGAAAGCGTCGACAAGCGCATTGCCGGCTACAACGACCCGGTAGGCTTCTACGTCGAGAAACTGGTGGAAGGCATCAGTACCCTGGCGGCGGCGTTCTATCCGAAAAAAGTCATCGTGCGCCTGTCGGACTTCAAGTCCAACGAATACGCCAACCTGATCGGCGGCAAGCTCTACGAGCCGGAAGAAGAAAATCCGATGCTGGGCTTCCGCGGTGCTTCGCGCTACATCAGCGAAGCCTTCCGTGACTGCTTCGAGCTCGAGTGCCGTGCACTCAAGCGCGTGCGCAACGAGATGGGCCTGACCAACGTCGAGATCATGGTGCCATTTGTGCGCACCCTGGGCGAAGCGAGCCAGGTGGTCGACCTGCTCGCCGAAAACGGCCTGACTCGTGGCGAGAACGGCCTGCGCGTGATCATGATGTGCGAGTTGCCGTCCAACGCCATCCTGGCCGAAGAGTTCCTGGAGTTCTTCGATGGGTTCTCCATCGGCTCCAACGACCTGACCCAGCTGACCCTGGGCCTGGACCGCGACTCGGGGATCATCGCTCACCTGTTCGACGAGCGTAACCCTGCGGTCAAGAAGCTGCTGGCCAACGCCATCCAGGCCTGTAACAAGGCCGGCAAGTACATCGGGATCTGCGGCCAAGGCCCTTCAGACCACCCTGACCTGGCCAAATGGCTGATGGAGCAGGGCATCGAAAGCGTCTCGCTGAACCCCGATTCCGTGCTGGAAACCTGGTTCTTCCTGGCGGAAGGCCAAGCGTCGGCCTAAGGTCGCTATGTCAAAAGTGCCGGTCACTCGTAGAGGGTGACCGGCATTCTTATCTGTACAGGGCGGAACTCCTTGCGGACGCCGCCCTTTTTTGTGCAAGAGCATTATGCAAAGCAGCAGCAAACTATTTCCTGTCGCCTTGATCAGCGCTGAGCGTCGTGGCGACCTGAGTGAAGATGTGTACCGGCTCAAGCCCGGCAACAGTCCCGACGGCACCGTCGAACTGGCGGTGACCCGTTTGGGCCTGGCCAATGTCCCTGAAAACCGGGGCACGCCGATTATTTTGTTGCACGGCAGTTTTTCCAATCGACGCTTCTGGTACTCCCCCAAAGGCATTGGCCTGGGCGCTTACCTGGCGTACCGGGGCTTTGATGTGTGGATCCCGGAAATGCGCGGGCATGGCCTGTCCAAGCGTAACCAGGACTACGCCAGAAACCGTGTCGCTGATTACGCACGCTACGATTTGCCGGCCATCGGGGCGTTTGTGCGTGAGCAAAGCGGGCAAATCCCCCATTGGGTCGGGCATTCACTGGGTGCCACGACCTTGGCGGCGGCCCTGGGTGGCCAACACCTGGGGGCGCCAATGGTAGCGTCGGTGGCCTTGTTCGGCTGCCAGGTCAGTCGCACCCATTGGCCGTTGAAAATTCCACCGGTGGAGTGGGGCGGGCGTTTTATCCTCAAGCGCCTTGCCCAGGTGTCCGGCCCGCGATTCAAGCGCGGCCCGGAGGACGAGCCGGCCGGTGTGATAATCGAAGCGATGCGCTGGAACGGCCTGTTTGGCCGTTTTGGCGATGCCGAGCGTGATTGGTGGAAGGGCCTGGCAGAGGTCGACGTGCCACTGCTGGCGGTCAGTGCGGCCGGTGATCGTCAAGACCCTGACTGGGCGTGCCGCCAGCTCTTCGAGCAAGTCGGCAGCGAGCATCGTCAGTACCTGTGTCTGGGGCGCAAGCAAGGTTTCAGTGAGGATTTTGGACATGTGCAGATGCTGGTCAGCAAGGCCGCGCAGGCCGAAGTATGGCCATTGGTGGAGCGTTGGTTGCGAGACCCGCTGACACCTTTATTCGGTACGCAGCCCGACATGGCCGCGGCGGTTTGACGAAACGCTCTACCAAGGGCGTTTCACTCTTGAGTGGTTGCGGCTAAGATATGACGCGCCAGGCACTTCTGGTCATATTCAGTCGCGCAACGTGTATTGCGTTGCACCGAGGTGGATCTGATCATGGCCGCCGCTGACCGACACGCACTTAAAGAATGCCTGTCGCGGCGCGTTTTCCTGATGTACAGCGTGGATGTTTGACCTCTTCTTTGACGACAGGAGTTTCTCGATGAACCATTACGTGACCCCCGACCTGTGTGACGCCTACCCGGAGCTGGTGCAGGTAGTGGAACCGATGTTCAGCAACTTCGGTGGCCGAGACTCCTTTGGTGGCGAGATAGTCACCATCAAATGCTTCGAAGATAACTCCCTGGTCAAGGAGCAGGCGGACCAGCCTGGCGCCGGCAAAGTCATGGTGGTCGATGGCGGCGGTTCCCTGCGTCGTGCGTTGCTGGGCGACCTGATCGCCGAGAAAGCCGCGAAAAACGGTTGGGAAGGGCTGGTGATCTACGGTTGCATCCGTGATGTCGACGTTATCGCCCAGACCGACCTGGGCGTGCAGGCGCTGGCCTCGCACCCGATGAAAACCGACAAGCGTGGTCTGGGTGACCTGAACGTGGTGGTGACGTTCGCAGGCGTGACGTTCCGCCCGGGCGAGTACATCTATGCCGATAACAACGGCGTGATCGTATCGCCCAGCCCGCTGAAAATGCCTGAATAAACCGCAGTAGCCGATAGGGGTGAGGATGTTCGAGGAAGAGAACGCGCAATGGGGGCTGGTACATGCCCTGGTGCTGGACGGTAAAGGCGGTGCGCGTTCGATTGCCCGGACTGAGCTCGACGATTTGCAAGTGCAGCCCCATGAAAGCCTGTGGCTGCATTGGGATCGCAGCCATCCCCAGACCCAGACCTGGCTGCGCAAATCCAGCGGCCTGAGCGAGTTTGCCTGCGACCTGCTGTTGGAAGAGAACACTCGCCCACGGCTGTTGCCGCTGCCGGACGCCGAATTGCTGTTGTTTCTGCGCGGGATCAACCTCAACCCAGGCGCCGAGCCCGAGGACATGGTCTCGGTACGCATCTTCGCCGCCGCCAACCGGGTGATTTCCCTGCGTTTGCGCCCGCTGCGTGCGACCGATGAGCTGCTGGTGCAATTGGCGGAGGGTAAGGGCCCACGGACTGCGTCTGAACTCATCCTTTATATGGCCCAGTACCTGACCAATAAAGTGCAGGATCTGGTCACGTCCTTATCTGAAATCGTCGATGCCGAGGAAGAAAAACTCGATGCCGACGAACGGTATACCCCGGAGCACGGCAGCGTTTTGCAGATCCGTCGGCGAGCGGCAGGGCTCAAGCGTTTCCTGGCGCCGCAGCGGGATATTTTCGCCCAGCTGACGCGGATCAAACTGGCGTGGTTTTGTGACGACGATGCCGACTATTGGAATGAATTGCACAACAGCCTGACCCGTTACCTGGAAGAGCTGGAATTGGCGCGAGAGCGCGTGGGGCTTGTGCTTGAGGCCGAAGATAGGCGCTTGAGCGTGCGCATGAACCGCACCATGTACCGCTTTGGGATCATTACCGGGATCTTCTTGCCGATGAGTTTTCTCACCGGTTTGCTCGGTATAAATGTGGGGGGTATTCCGTTCTCTGCCAGCCCTTATGGATTCATGATTGCCTGCCTGTTGATGGTCTCTGTGGCACTGGGGCAGTGGTGGTTATTTCGACGATTGCGCTGGGTTTGACCTGAATATGAGCTGAACGTAAGAAGGGGCCGATGTGACCCCATGAAATTTACCCTCGTCTTTTAAAACACTTGCGAGAGGTCTCTTATGCACGATCCGTTCGAACAGTCTTTGCGTGACATGCTCAATGCCTCGCCATCCAACCGTGATGACGATGCTTGCCTGGGTCGCGTACTGAAAACCGCCAACCGTCAGGTCGGGGCGGGAGATCTGTTCGGTCTGCTCGGGCGCTGGCTGCCGGCATTGATGATGGCCCTGAACAACGGTTCGGCCCATGTTTCACCGGTTTCCCGTCGTAAACCTCTTGCTCGCACTGCTGATAAGGCTGATTGAATATGGAACTTGATCTCTGGACCCAGAGCCTGGTCACCGCGATGACCGCATTGTGGACCAAGGTGGCGAATTTCATTCCCAACCTGTTTGGCGCCCTGGTCCTGGTATTGCTGGGTTTTGTCGTGGCCAAGTTGCTCGATACCCTGCTGTCCAAGTTGCTGGCGAAACTGGGGCTGGATCGCCTGATGGCCGGCACCGGCCTTACCAAGTTGCTGGGCCGGGCAGGGTTGCAAGTGCCGATTTCGACCCTGATCGGCAAGATCGTCTACTGGTTCGTTCTACTTATTTTTCTGGTTTCTGCGGCTCAATCCCTTGGACTTGAGCGAGTTTCAGCTACGCTCGACATGCTGGCGCTGTATTTGCCGAAAGTCTTCGGTGGCGCGCTGGTGCTGCTGGTGGGGGTTTTACTGGCGCAACTGGCCAACGGGCTGGTGCGCGGGGCCGCCGAAGGCGTGGGGTTGGACTATGCGGCAGGCTTGGGGCGAATCGCCCAGGGGCTGGTGATCATCATCAGTATTTCTGTCGCGATCAGCCAGTTGGAGGTCAAGACTGACCTGCTCAACCACGTGATTGTGATTGTTTTGATTACCGTTGGTCTGGCCGTTGCGCTGGCCATGGGCTTGGGAAGCCGGGAAATTGCCGGCCAGATTCTTGCGGGAATCTATGTGCGTGAGCTGTATCAAGTTGGGCAACAGGTGCGTGTGGGCGAGGTCGAAGGGCAAATCGAGGAGATCGGCACAGTCAAGACAACCGTGCTGACCGATGACGGGGAACTGGTGTCGCTGTCCAACAGGATTCTCCTTGAGCAGCAGGTCAGTAGCCGCTAATCCGGAAAACCCTGCTAATGTACGCCGCCGCGAACCCGGGTGACCGGGTTGCAACGGACATTGACCTGACTGTCGGCACGACTTGTTTTGAATAAAGCCCAAACGCTGTCCACGCGCTATGACCCACGTGAGCTCTCTGATGAGGAGTTGGTCGCGCGCTCGCACACGGAGCTGTTTCACGTAACACGTGCGTACGAAGAATTGATGCGCAGGTATCAACGCACTCTGTTCAACGTTTGTTCAAGGTATTTGGGGAACGATAGAGATGCGGATGATGTCTGTCAGGAAGTGATGCTCAAGGTGCTCTACGGCCTGAAGAACTTCGAGGGCAAATCGAAGTTCAAGACATGGCTGTACAGCATCACGTACAACGAGTGCATCACGCAGTATCGGAAGGAACGGCGAAAGCGTCGCTTGATGGACGCTTTGAGTCTGGACCCCCTTGAGGAGGCGTCTGAGGAAAAGGCGCCGGCACCCGAGGAGAAGGGCGGACTTGATCGCTGGTTGGTGCATGTGAACCCGATTGACCGAGAAATTCTGGTGCTTCGCTTTGTCGCAGAGCTGGAATTTCAGGAAATCGCTGACATCATGCATATGGGCTTGAGTGCTACAAAAATGCGTTACAAACGTGCTCTTGATAAATTACGTGAGAAATTTGCGGGCGAGACTGAAACTTAGTGCGTAGCAAATATCTCTTACGTGTAGGCAAGTTCTGTTAGACTTGTCGCCGAGTTGTCCCCCGGTTTGTGGGACTGCTTTACAATCACCAGATGGGGATTTAACGGATGAAACTGAAAAACACCTTGGGCTTGGCCATTGGTTCTCTTATTGCCGCTACTTCTTTCGGCGTTCTGGCACAAGGCCAAGGCGCAGTTGAAGGCGAGCTGTTCTACAAGAAGCAGTACAACGATAGCGTCAAGCACATCGAAGACGGCTTCAACCCAGGCGCTCGCATTGGTTACTTCCTGACCGACGATCTGTCGTTGAATCTGTCGTACGACAAGACCAACCACACCCGTTCGAACGACGGCACTGGCAACCAGAAGATCAAAGGTGACACTGGCAGCCTCGTTGCCCAGTACCACTTCGGTCAGGCTGGCGTTGATAGCCTGCGTCCATACGTTGAAGGCGGTTTCGGCCACCAGAGCCGTACCAACGTCAAGGCTGATGGCCACAGCGGTCGCGACCAGACCACTTTCGCTACCATCGGTACCGGCGTGAAGTACTACTTCACCAACAACCTGTACGCACGTGCTGGTGTTGAAGCTGACTACGGTCTGGACAACGGCAAGTGGGACTACTCCGCACTGGTTGGCCTGGGCGTGAACTTCGGCGGTAACGCTGGCGCAGCTGCTCCAGCTCCTACCCCAGCACCAGCTCCAGAGCCAGTTCCAGAGCCAGAAGCTCCGGTTGCTCAGGTTGTTCGTGTTGAGCTGGACGTTAAGTTCGACTTCGACAAGTCGGTTGTTAAGCCTAACAGCTACGGCGACGTGAAAAACCTGGCCGACTTCATGGCTCAGTACCCAGACACCAACGTAGAAGTTGCTGGTCACACTGACTCCATCGGTCCAGACGCCTACAACCAGAAGCTGTCCCAGCGTCGTGCTGACGCTGTTAAGCAAGTCCTGGTTAAAGATGGCGTAGCTCCAAGCCGCATCACTTCCGTAGGTTACGGTGAGTCCCGCCCAGTTGCTGACAACGCAACTGAAGCTGGCCGCGCTGTTAACCGTCGCGTAGAAGCTGCTGTTGAAGCCACTGCTAAGTAATTAGCCTGGCTTTATAAAAAAACCCGGCTTAGGCCGGGTTTTTTTCGCCTGTAATTTGCCTCAGGCGCTGGCCGCTGCAGCGACACAAGCCGTCTGTGCGGCAGCAGCAACGTGGCCAATCACCAGGATCGCCGGGCTTTTCAAGGCGAATGCCTGCGCGTCCTCATGCATCCGCGCCAGCTCGCTGCGGCATTCGCGCTGCCGGGGCAGCGATGCGTTTTCGATCATCGCCACGGGCATATCAGCCGCCATGCCACCGTCCAGCAGTTGTTGACGAATTTCCTCCAGCTTCGCCACTCCCATGTACACCACCAAGGTGGTCCCACCTTCTGCCAGCGCGCGCCAGTTCAGTTGGCTGTCGTCCTGGGTATGGGCGGTGACCAATGTCACCCCGCGACTGACACCGCGCAGCGTTAACGGAATATCGCAGTTGGTCGCACCCGCCAGCCCTGCTGTGATGCCATTGATCAATTCAACTTCAACGCCGTGCTCGCGCAGCCACAGCGCCTCTTCACCACCGCGACCAAAGATGCACGGGTCGCCGCCCTTGAGCCTCACCACACATTTACCCTGGCGTGCATAACGCAGCATCAGGCGGTGAATAAATTCCTGGGGCGTGGAGCGGCAGCCACCGCGCTTGCCGACAGTCACCACCCGTGCAGCGTTACAGTGTTCCAGTACTGCCGGGTTGACCAAGTCATCAATCAGCACCACATCCGCCTCATGCAGGGCCCTGACCGCCTTGAGGGTCAGCAATTCCGGATCACCGGGCCCGGCGCCTACCAGCCACACTTTTGCGCTCATGTTGTTCCCTCACACACTAATTGCGATTGGCTGCGGGGTGCTGGCCAAAAGACGTTTGATTTCCGGTACGCAGGAGCCGCATTGCGTGCCGCAGCCCAGTTCCTGCTTGAGGCCGTCCAGGTCCAGGCCCTGGGCAATACTTGCGCATACGGCGTTTTCACTGACGTTCTTGCAGTTGCACAAAATCTTGCTGCTGGCCGCCGCACCGCCTGGTGGCGCGCTTAATGGCGCCAGGAGCCAGCGTCGCAGCTGTTCGTCGGCGCGACCTTCCAGCCATAGGCTTTGCAGCCAGTGACGGGCCAGGGTTTCGCCGGCCAGGCGCAGGGCGGTGATGCGTCCCTTCTCGATCTTCACGCGCTTGCCGATTGAGCGGCGCGGGTCGTCGTAGGCCATGACCGGCCCGTCGTCCAGTCCCAGCAGTTGGTCAATGCGGTTCAGCTGTTGCAGGTCGGGTGCCTCGGTATGTGCCGCCCGCACCAGCAGCGCTGGTCTCTCACGTCCGGCCAGGCTCAGGCTCACGTAGGCAAAGCCCTCACACAGCGGGCGCAGGGCTTCGAAGTGTTGCTGCACATCGCCCTCGATCAGCGCAAACAGCTGCCACGGCAGTTGCACCGCTTCCAGGCGTACGCCGCTGTGCTTGAGTTCCGGCTGCTTGGACAGTGGATCGAACGCCGGTTGGGTGAGAACGTTCACGCCACCCTTGAGAAAGCGGTCGCCCCAATGCATAGGCAGGAACGCCTGGCCGGGGCGCACGCTGTCATCGCTGCTGACGGCGACGATCACATTGCCTCGACGGCTTTTCAGGTTGACCAGGTCACCTTCTTTGAAACGATGGCGACGCAGTTCGTCCGGGTGCAGGCCCAACAATGCCTCGCTGACATGCCCGAACAACTGCGCGGCCGTGCCGGTGCGGCTCATGCCATGCCACTGGTCGCGCAGGCGCCCGGTGATCAGGGTCAGGGGGAATCGTGCGTCACGCTGTTCCTTGGCGGCGCGGTAAGGGTCGGCGATAAACCGCGCCCGGCCATCGTCCGTGGGGAAAATACCGTCGGTGTACAGGCGCGGCGTACCCGTCTGCGCGCCCTCGGGAAATGGCCATTGCTGTGGGCCAAGCTGGTCGAGCAGGGCATGACTGATCCCCGACAAGTCCAGGTCACGGCCTTGAGTCAGTTGCTTGAATTCATCAAACAACTGCGCCGGCTCTTCAAAGGCGAACAGGCTGGGCGCGCCGGGCCGCAGGCGCTGTTCCAGGCGCTGTGCGAAATCCACGGTGATTGCCCAGTCCGCCCGCGCCTCTCCCGGTGGGTCGATGGCATGGCGTACGTGGGAAATGCGCCGTTCGGAGTTGGTCACGGTGCCGTCCTTTTCGCCCCAACTGGCTGCCGGCAGCAGCAGGTCGGCATAGGCGGCGGTTTCGGTGGTGCGGAACGCCTCCTGTAGCACCACGAACGGGCACGCCGCCAAGGCTGCGCGCACGGCACTCTGGTCTGGCAGGGATTGGGCAGGGTTGGTGCAGGCGATCCACAGGGCCTTGATCTTGCCGGCCTGCACCTGTTCAAACAGTTCGATCGCAGTGAGGCCGGTGGGCGCCGGCAGTTGATCCACGCCCCAATAACGCGCGACCTCGGCGCGATGTTCTGGGTTGGTTGCGTCACGATGGCCCGGCAGCAGGTTGGATAGGCTGCCGGTCTCGCGCCCACCCATGGCATTCGGTTGTCCAGTCAGGGAAAACGGCCCGCAGCCCGGCCGGCCAATGGTGCCCGTGGCCAGGTGCAGGTTGATTAATGCGCTGTTTTTCGCGCTGCCAGCAGTGGATTGGTTAAGCCCCATGCACCACAGCGACAAAAAACTACTGGAAGTGCCTATCCACTGGGCGCACAGGCGCAACTGCTCGACACTGATGCCGCACAGCTGCGTGACCATTTGCGGCGTGTAGTCATGCACCAGGCGTTTCAGCTCGGCCAGGCCCTCGGTGTGGGCCTGGATAAAGGCGTGGTCGATCCAGCCTTCCCACAGCAGCAGATGCAAGATCCCATGGAACAACGCCACATCCGTCCCCGGCAGGATTGCCAGGTGCAGGTCAGCCAAATCGCAGGTGTCTGTACGCCGAGGGTCAATCACCACCACTTTCATCTGCGGGCGTTGCGCCTTGGCTTGCTCCAGGCGTCGGAACAGTACCGGGTGGGCGTAGGCCATATTGCTGCCGACGATCATCACGCAGTCGCTGTTTTCCAGGTCTTCATAGCTGCACGGCGGTGCATCGGCGCCCAGGCTGCGTTTGTAGCCGACCACGGCCGAAGACATGCACAGCCGTGAGTTGCTGTCGATATTGTTGGTGCCAACCAAGGCCCGGGCCAATTTGTTGAAGCTGTAGTAATCCTCGGTCAGCAGCTGCCCCGAGATATAGAACGCCACGCTGTCGGGCCCATGTTCGGCGATGGTGTCGGCGAACACAGTGGCCGCGTGTTCCAGGGCGGTGCCCCAATCGGTGCGCGTGCGTGCCAAGTCCTTGCCCAGGCGCAATTGCGGGTACAGGGCGCGCGCGCTCAAGTCGCCGGTCAGGTGCAGGCTCGCGCCTTTGCTGCACAACTTGCCGAAGTTGGCCGGGTGGTTTGGGTCGCCTTGCACGCCGAGGATCTGCACGCCGTCGTGCTCGATCAGCACGCCGCAGCCCACCCCGCAATAACAGCAGGTGGACGCGGTGGTCTGGCGGTTCATCAACCAGCGTCCCGTAGGGCCAGCATCACCCGACCGTTTTCCACCCGGGCCTGGTGATGGTGGGCGCAGCCGATATCCGGGGCCTGGGCTTCGCCGGACGCCAGGTCAATCTGCCAGTTGTGCAGCGGGCAGGCAACGCGCTTGCCGTAGATCAAGCCTTGGGACAGCGGGCCGCCCTTGTGCGGGCAACGGTCGTCGAGGGCGAAGACTTCGTCGTCACTGGTGCGAAAAATCGCGATGTCGCCTTTCGGCCCACTGATGATGCGCGAGCCCAGGGTGTTGATTTCATCCAGGGCGCAGATATCCAGCCAGTTCATAGCGAGACCTCCAGCTGTTTGACAGCGATAACGTCGAATTCCTTTTTCAGCAGCGGCTGTTCCAGACGCTCTTTCCACGGGTCCTGCTCGAATGACAGCGAGAACTGCAGGCGCTCGTTGAGGGCCTTGCGGCGGGCCGGGTCCTCAAGCACCGCCTTCTTGATATGCTCCATGCCAACCCGTTGCAGGTAGTGCACCGTGCGCTCCAGGTAGAAAGCTTCTTCACGGTACAGCTGCAGGAACGCGCCGTTGTATTCGCGCACCTCTTCAGCGGTTTTCAGCTTGACGAAGAACTCCGCGACTTCGGTCTTGATCCCGCCATTGCCGCCGATGTACATCTCCCAGCCAGAGTCGACGCCGATGATTCCGACATCCTTGATCCCCGCTTCCGAGCAATTGCGTGGGCAGCCGGAGACCGCCAGCTTGACCTTGTGGGGCGACCACATATTGAACAGGTCATGCTCCAGCTCGATGCCCAGTTGCGTGGAGTTCTGCGTGCCGAATCGGCAGAACTCGCTGCCCACGCAGGTTTTCACGGTGCGGATGGACTTGCCGTAGGCGTGGCCTGACGGCATATCCAGGTCCTTCCATACGCCCGGCAAGTCCTGCTTTTTGATGCCGAGCAGGTCGATACGCTGGCCGCCCGTGACCTTGACCATCGGCACGTTGTACTTGTCGGCTACGTCGGCAATTCGGCGCAGCTCCGAGGGGTTGGTCACTCCGCCCCACATCCTTGGGACTACCGAGTAGGTGCCGTCTTTCTGAATATTGGCGTGGGCGCGCTCGTTGATCAGCCGCGATTGCGGGTCGTCCTTGGCCTCGCCGGGCCAGGTGGAAATCAAGTAATAGTTGAGGGCCGGGCGGCAGGTGGCGCAGCCATTGGGCGTGCGCCAGTTGAGGTAACGCAGGGTGCTGTCGATGGTCAGCAGGTGCTGCTCGCGGATGGCCTGGCGGATCTGCCCGTGATTGAGATCGCTGCAGCCGCAGATGGCCTTTTCGCTTTTGGGTTTAACGTCGGCGGCACCGCCCACGGTGTTGATCAGGATCTGTTCCACCAGGCCAGCACAGGAGCCGCAGGAACTGGCGGCCTTGGTGTGCTTTTTCACCTCGTCGACGCTGAACAAGCCTTGTTCCTGGATCGCCTTGACGATGGTGCCCTTGCACACGCCGTTGCAGCCACAGACTTCGGCGCTGTCGGCCATGCTCATGGCCTTGTCCTGCCCTTGGTGGCCGACGTCGCCCAGCGCATTCTCACCGAACATCAGGTGATCGCGAATTTCGCCAATGGCGTGGTTCTCGCGAATCTGACGGAAATACCAACCACCATCCGCGGTGTCGCCGTACAGGCAGGCACCGACCAGGATGTCATCCTTGATCACCAGCTTCTTGTACACGCCGCCGATCGGGTCGGAGAGGGTGATGGTCTCGGTACCTTCTGCGCCCATGAAGTCGCCGGCGGAGAACAGGTCGATGCCGGTGACTTTCAACTTGGTCGAGGTGACCGAGCCCTTGTAGGTGGCAAAACCCAGCTGGGCCAGATGGTTGGCGCAGACCTTGGCCTGTTCGAAAAGGGGCGCCACCAGGCCATAGGCGATGCCGCGATGGCTGGCGCATTCGCCGATGGCGTAGATGCGCGGATCGTAGGTTTGCATCGTGTCATTGACCAGGATCCCACGGTTGCAGGGGATGCCGGACTTTTCCGCGAGTTCGGTATTGGGGCGGATACCGGCGGCCATCACCACCAGGTCGGCGGGGATGATGTCGCCATTCTTGAACTGCACCGAGCCGACCCGGCCATTGCCGGCGTCGTGCAGGGCCTGGGTCTGTTCGCACAGGCGAAACACCAGCCCACGGCTTTCCAGCTCGGTCTGCAGCAGTTGGCCGCTGGTTTTGTCCAGCTGGCGTTCCAGCAACCATTCGCCCAGGTGCACCACGGTTACATGCATGCCACGCAGCATCAGGCCATTGGCAGCTTCCAGGCCGAGCAGGCCGCCGCCGATCACCACCGCATGCTTGTGGGTCTTGGCGGTGTCGATCATGGCCTGGGTATCGGCGATATCGCGGTAGCCAATCACGCCCTGCAGGGTGTTGCCGGGGATCGGCAGGATAAACGGCGTGGAACCGGTGGCGACCAGCAGGCGATCATATTCGGCCTCAGTACCGTCTTCGGCGATGACTCTGCGCTTGACCCGGTCGATCTGCACCACCTTGCGGTTGAGCAGCAACTTGACGTTGTTGTCCAGGTACCAGTCCAGGTCGTTGAGTACGATCTCTTCGAAGGTTTGCTCACCGGCCAGCACCGGCGACAGCAGGATGCGGTTGTAGTTGGTGTGGGGCTCGGCGCCGAACACGGTGATGTCATAAATGTCGCTGCTGAGCTTGAGCAGTTCTTCCAGGGTACGCACCCCGGCCATGCCGTTGCCGATCATCACCAGCTTGAGTTTTTTCATGTCGCTCTCCGACCAAACACGCGCAAACAAAAAAAGGCGTCCCCGCTAGTCAGCTAGCGAGGACGCCTTTGTCCTGGTCCCGTTCTCTCGGGAAGCACGCGCCTTCGTCGTTGAAGGGGCGGCTGTATGTGGGTTGTTGGGGAAGCTAATGCAGCAGCTGTGCCAAGTTCCCATGCCCCCTGTTTTATTGGGCGTTTAAATAGCGCCTCGACGGATTTTGCTCGTTAGTGGTGCAAAAGCCAGTACATCAGCACCAGATTGATCAGCAGCGAAGCCACCGCCAGGGTCTGCCACACCTTGAGCGGTTCGCGCTCCAGCAAAGGCCGTGGTCGTACATTGAGTTCGCGGCGGTCGGCCTGTTCCAGTACCAGCAGCCATTCTTCGGCGGTTTCATAACGTTGGGCGGGAAGGACGGCCACGGCACGTTCCAGACTCAGGGGCAACCAATCCGGCAAGTCGGGACGATAGCGGCTGGCGCTGACCGGCTGGTTAAAGCGCGGGCGTTGGAAGGCTTCGATTTCGCCGTAGGGGTAATGCCCGGTCAGCAGGTAATACAAGGTCACACCAACGCCATACAAATCCTGTTGCGCCGTAGGCTGCTCGCCACCGAAGGCTTCCGGTGCAATAAAGCTCGGGGTGCCGGGCAGCAGATGGGCGCGGTCTTCAGACAGCCCAGGGCAGTAGGCCAGGCCGAAGTCCAGCACCCGCAGTTCGCCATCGTCCCCCAGCAGCAGGTTTTCCGGCTTGATATCGCGGTGCAGGATCTGTCGGCGATGCAGCAGGCCTACGGCGCGCAGCAAACGTTCGGCGATAGTCTGCCACTGCGCCAGCGGCAACGGGCCTTGCTGCTGGAACAGCTGGGCCAGGGTCTGCCCGGGATATTCGCGCATGACGTAGTACAAATGCTGACGACCACTGGCGGCGTGGACTTCAGGAAAGGCGCGGCCGGCGACTCGGCGCAGGAACCATTCTTCCGACAACAAGGCTTGGGCCGCTTCGGTGTCGTCGTCGTCGTGGCTCAGTGGCAGGGTCTTGAGCAGCCAGGGTTGATGCTGGGCATCGCGGACCCGATACAGCAGCGACTGCCGACTCTCGGCCAGCACGCTCTCCACTCGCCAGCCTTCAAAGGTCTGGCCGGCCTTCAGCACTGGCGGCAGCGGCCATTGCTGTAACTGCACCAGGGCGTCGCCGAGGGTGGCGGCGCCGAGTTGGTCGATGCGCACCAGCAACGCACTGGCGTTATCTTGGCTGCCGGCCAGGTGCGCAGCGTTGACCAGGGTGTTGACGGCCAGGTCGAGGTCGCTTTGTTCACGCAGGATCGTGCCGATGCTGGCGTCGCCCAGCGTGGCCCACACCCCGTCGCTGAGCAGCAGGAAGCATTCACCTTCGCGCAGTTCGCCGTCGAGGAAATCCAGCACCAGGTGCTGATCCAGGCCGAGGGCGCGCTTGAGCACATGTTGCATGCCCGGCTGTTCCCACACATGGTCTTCGCTGATGCGTTGCAACTCGCCGTCGAGCCAGCGATATACCCGGCAATCGCCGACATGGGCCAGGGTGAAACGCCGGCCGCGAAACACCAGGGCGCTCAAGGTAGTCAGCAACGGTTGCCCGCCGCCATTGGCCTGCAACCAGCGGTTCTGCGCCAGCAGCAGACGCTCCAGCGCCTGGGCCACGCCCCAGGTCTGCGGTGTGGCGTAGTAGTCCAGGGCCAGGGCCTGCAGGGTCGAGCGTGCGGCCAGGCCACCGTCGGCGCATTGGCTGACGCCATCGGCCAGAGCGCACAGGTAGCCTTTGCTCGCCGCCAGTTCCGCCAGGGGCGTGACCACGCGCAGCGCATCCTGGTTTTCGCTGCGCGGGCCGATGGCACTGGCCTGGGCGACGCTCAGTTGCAGGCTCATCAGACGCGTGCGGCGGTCACGGCGGCCGAACCCCAAGTGGTTCTCCAGCGCCGCTTCACGCCATGCAGGCCGAACCAGGCCACCACACCGAGACTGGCGAACAGCCATAGGGCCAGTTGATAACTGCCGGTACTCTGTTTGATCGCACCCATTCCGGCGGCGAGGGCGAAGCCGCCGATGCCGCCGGCCATGCCGATCAGTCCGGTCATCACGCCGATTTCGCGCCGAAAACGCTGGGGCACCAGTTGGAACACCGCGCCATTACCGGCGCCGAGGCCGAGCATGGTGCAGACGAACAGCGCCAATGCCGCGTAAGAACTCGGCAGGTTGAAACCTACTGCAGCGATGCACACCGCCGCCACGCCGTACATGCCGAGCAGGGTGCGAATCCCGCCGAATCGATCCGCCAGGGCGCCGCCCAAGGGCCGCATCAGGCTGCCGCCGAACACGCAGGCGGCGGTGTAGTAGCCGGCAGTCACCGGGCTCAGGCCGTACTGGTCGTTGAAGTAGCCGGGCAGGGCGCTGGCCAGGCCGATAAAACCGCCGAAGGTCACGCTGTAGAAAAACATGAACCACCAGCTGTCGCGGTCGCCCAGGGCCTTGAAGTAGTCGGCCATGGATTTGGCTTTCGGCCGCTCTGGGGCATTGCGTGCGAGCCAGGCGAACACGATCAGCGTCAGCACCAGCGGAATCAGCGCAAAGCCGAACACGTTGCTCCAGCCGAACGCGGCCGCCAGCACCGGTGCCAGCAATGCGGCGAACACGGTCCCGGAGTTACCGGCGCCGGCGATGCCCATGGCCTTGCCCTGGTGTTCCGCCGGGTACCATTGGGACGCCAAGGGCAGGGCGACCGCAAAGGAGGCACCAGCCATGCCCAGGAACAGGCCCAGCAGCAAGGCTTGCTCGTAGCTGTGGATCCCCAGTTTCCAGGCACAGAACAGCGCCACGATCACAATCACCTGACCAATCAAACCTGCGGTCTTGGGCGATAGCTTATCGGCCAGCATGCCCATCAGAAAGCGCAGCAGCGCGCCCGCCAGGATCGGTGTCGCCACCACCAGGCCACGCTGTTGAGTGGTCAGCTGCAAGTCGGCGGCAATCTGCACCGCCAGCGGGCCCAGCAGGTACCAGACCATGAAGCTCAGGTCGAAATACAGGAACGCGGCGAACAGGGTCGGGGTATGCCCGGATTTCCAAAAGCTTGATTTCATCATGCACCTCAACGGTTGGGGGCTAGGGGACCAAAACGCAAAAAACGCCGCCACCAGGTTCGCGAGGGGCAAACCGGATGGGCGACGTCTTTGTCGTGGAGGGGCAACCGCCGTTGGCTACCTGTCAGGATTGTTTAGCAAGAGCTGAGCCAGATCAGCCGAGCAACTCGCTCATGGCAATAATCTGCTCCGCCACCTGGATCAGTTTCTGTTGGCGACTCATGGCCTGGCGGCGCATCAGGGTGTAGGCCTCTTCTTCATTGCAGTCCTTCATTTTCATCAACAGGCCCTTGGCCAACTCGATGCGCTTGCGCTCGGCCAACTGCTGGTCGCGGGCGTGAAGCTGGGCGCGCAGGGCCTGGTCGCTCTCGAAGCGGGCCATGGCCACATCAAGAATCGGTTGCAGGCGCTGGGCCTGGATGCCTTCGATAATATAGGCACTGACCCCGGCCCTGATTGCCTGACGCATCACGTGCGGGTCGTGCTCATCGGTAAACATCACGATGGGCCGGGGTTGGTCGCGGCTGACCAGCACCACTTGCTCCATCACATCGCGACCGGGTGACTCGGTATCGATCAAGATCACGTCCGGGCGCACCGTTTCGACGCGTGCGGGCAGGTCGATGGTCAGCCCCGACTCATCGATCACTTCGAAACCAGCCTCGGTCAGCGCAGCCTTGAGGCGCCCGACCTTGCGCGCAGTGTCATTGATCAACAGGATTCGCAGCATTGTCTTACCCCTTTCAGCGCAGCGCTTGGCGGCTGGCGTCATCGGCCAGGGCATGCAGGCGAAAGCTGCGGGCGTAGCCGGCAGGGTCGGAGCCGTCCCAGGTCTTGCCGTCGATCAACGTGCTGCTGCGCATCTCTGAGTCGCTGGCGGCAATGCCCAGCGTCTCGGCCGCCTGGCGATACAGCGCCAGTTGCTGCACCTGCCGGGCGACGCCCAGGTAGTCAGGGTCTTCACGCAACAAGCCCCAGCGTCGGAACTGGGTCATGAACCACATACCGTCGCTGAGGTAGGGCAGGTTCACCTCGCCACCGGCAAAAAAACGCAATGCGTGGGGATCTTGCCACTGGTTGCCCAGGCCATCGTCATAGTTGCCCAACAGTCGCGGCTCGATACAGTCCAGTGGGGCGTCCAGATACTCAGGGGCACTGAGCAGTTGCGCAGTGGAGCGGCGGTTTTCGCTGCCCTGTTCGATAAACCGGCTGGCCTCGAGGATCGCCATCACCAGCACGCGGGCGGTATTGGGATACTCGTCGACGAAGGCCTGGGTGCAGCCCAGGACTTTTTCCGGATGATCGGGCCAGATCGCCTGGCTGGTCGCCAGGGTAAAGCCTTGATTTTCCTTCACTGCGCTGGCGCTCCAGGGTTCGCCGACACAAAACCCCTCGATGCGTCCGGCTTGCAGGTGCGCAACCATCTGCGGTGGCGGCACCACTACGCTGTTCACATCCCGCAACGGATGAATGCCTTGGCTGGCCAGCCAGTAATACAACCACATGGCGTGGGTGCCGGTGGGAAATGTCTGGGCGAAGGTCAGTTTCGTCCGGCTTTGGTGCACATGGCGTTCCAGTGCCTCAGGAGTGACCACACCCTGGGTTTGCAGGCCGCGGGACAGGTTGATGCTCTGGCCGTTCTGGTTCAGCCCCATCAGCACCGCCATGGGGCAGGGTGCGACACCGCCGATGCCCAGATGCACGGCATAGATCAGCCCGTAGAGACTGTGGGCGGCGTCCAGTTCGCCGCTGACCAGCTTGTCACGCAGGTTGGCCCAGGACGACTGGCGCTTGAGATTCAGCGTGAGGCCATAGGGTTGGGCAAAGCCCTGGGTGGCGGCAACTACCAGCGAGGCGCAATCGGTCAATGCCATGAAGCCCAGGTCGAGGCTGCTTTTTTCCGGGGCGTCACTGCCGTTTACCCAAGCCAGTGGATCGTTCATCAACACCTGCCTTTTTCCAGGAAAGCCGTGATTCCCTGGGGTGGCGGTGCAGGCCATTGCAGGGTAACCACGCCTATGTACGTAGGCTCGCCGAGTCTTTGGCGCGGGCCTGTTACAGAGTGCATAGCAAGGCACATGCCATGGGCTGGAAGGTGGGTTCTGCCGTCAGCTTTCCATCATGATTGAACCTCGTGCGCCTCGCAGTATGGCCGCTTCTTCAAGCCATACAGCCCGGGAATATCTACGGTGCACCCTGATTCATCTGTAACGATCAAATACCGCTGGCTGTACCTCGGGCTGATCTGTGGCGTGTTGTTGCTGGGCAGTCGAGCTGCCTGGTGCGAGGCGTACCTGGCACGGGATGAAGGCTTGCACACCTTCAGCCGTGCCCCATTGCCGCCCACGACCGTGCTGGCGCAGTTGACCACTGCGCAACTTGAGCCTGTGCAACGTGCGTTCCTGCAAACAGATCCTGAGTTTTCCCCCTGAAAAAGGCCTTTGTCCATGCACCTGGAAATACTGTTGCAGGAACAACTGATCAGCCGCAAGCGTCTGGCTGCGTTCGCACCGGGGAAGGTGCTGCCCTTGGATCCAGGGGTAACCCGATGTGTGGAGGTGCGGGTCAATGGGCAACTGATGGCATTGGGTGAGCTGGTGCAACTGGAGGACCGGCTGGGGGTGGAGTTGCAGGAGACCTATCAGGAGTGGATCTCTCAATAAGAGCGGGTAGCGAATTGTCCTACCGGAGGGTGCAAAAAAAAGTCGGCTGAATGGGTTTTGTCCTAGCGCGGGCAGAAGTGCCGATTTCTATAGTTGTGACATTGGCGCGAGCTGGCACAGGAAATAAGGATTTTGAATGGCAGTAGTCGAATGCAGAGGTGTGTATGGTCGTCGTGACTGCTGAACCTGCGACTTCCCTGGTCTTTGCTCGCTGGACTTTGCATGGCGATGGCCGGTTGACGGGCGGGCACGCGGATATTCAGTTGCCACCCAAGGAGGGGCAGGTTCTGCGTCTGCTGCTGGCCTCCGGTGGCACGTTGATGACCAAGGACCGTTTGTTGGAACTGGCCTGGTCCCGGGGCGAGGTGGCCGATGAGTCACTGACGCGATGCATTTACTCCCTGCGCAAGCACCTGGGTGCTGACAAAGGATTTATCAAGACGATCTACGGCAAGGGGTATCGCTTTACCTGCCCGGTGCGGGTGGTTAGCGACCCATCAAGGCACGTTGTGCACGTGTGCTCATTCTGCGGTCAGGCCAGCAATGCTTAAGGGGGGGAGCAGGAGCCTGCTGCTCGGCTTGCTGATGGGCAGCAACCAGGCACTGGCCTATTGCTGGGACGAAATGGCCCGGCGATACGATCTGGAACCTGAGTTGTTGCAGGCCATCGCTGCAGTAGAGTCGGGTTACCGCTCCCAGGCAATGAACTACACCAACCGCAACGGCACGCGTGATATCGGCCTGATGCAGATCAACAGCATCCACCTGCCGCGTTTGCTCAAGCAGGGCATTACCGAAGAGCGTCTGCTGAACGAGCCTTGCCTGTCAGTGGAGGTCGGTGCCTCGATCCTGGCTGAGTTTATCCAGCGTTTCGGATATAACTGGACGGCGGTGGGTGCCTACAACGTCGGGCCGGGGCCAGGCCCGCAACGTGAGGCACTACGCCTGCGGTACGCGGAAAGGATCTGGGTGCGTTATGAAGCGCTGGTTTCGCAGCGTCAATGAGATCAGCGCGGCGCGCCTCGCATGCGGCCCGCCACCCCGGCTATAATCGGCGCCACCTTTTGCCGCCATCCGAGTCTAGCCCGCCCATGTATACCTTGGCCCGCCAGCTGTTGTTCAAACTCTCCCCGGAAACCTCCCACGATCTGTCCCTGGACCTGATCGGTGCCGGTGGCCGCCTGGGACTCAATGGCCTGGTATGCAAGGCCCCGGCGAAAATGCCGGTGTCGGTGATGGGGCTGGATTTCCCTAACCCGGTCGGCCTGGCAGCCGGCCTGGACAAGAACGGCGCGGCCATCGATGGGTTCGCGCAGCTGGGGTTCGGCTTTGTCGAAATCGGCACCGTGACCCCGCGGCCACAACCGGGCAATCCCAAACCACGCATTTTCCGCTTGCCGGAAGCCGAGGCGATCATCAATCGCATGGGTTTCAACAATCTGGGCGTCGACCATCTGCTGGCGCGGGTCCAGGCGGCGAAGTACACAGGCATCCTTGGTATCAACATCGGCAAGAACTTCGATACGCCGGTTGAGCGCGCGGTGGATGACTACCTGATCTGCCTGGACAAGGTCTATGCGCACGCCAGCTATGTCACCGTCAACGTCAGCTCGCCCAATACGCCGGGCCTGCGCAGCCTGCAGTTTGGTGACTCCCTCAAGCAACTGCTCGAAGCCTTGCGCCAACGCCAGGAAGATCTGGCCGTGCGCCATGGCAAGCGCGTGCCATTGGCGATCAAGATCGCGCCGGACATGAGCGATGAAGAAACCGTGCTGGTGGCCCAGGCCCTGGTGGAGTCGGGGATGGACGCAGTGATTGCAACCAACACGACCCTCAGCCGCGTGGGCGTCGAAGGCCTGGCCCATGGTGACGAGGCGGGCGGCCTGTCGGGCGCGCCGGTGCGGGACAAGAGCACCCATATCGTCAAGGTGCTGGCGGCCGAGTTGGCTGGGCGGTTGCCGATCATCGCGGTGGGCGGTATCACCGAAGGCAAGCACGCTGCCGAAAAGATCGCGGCTGGCGCGAGCCTGGTGCAGTTGTATTCAGGGTTTATCTACAAGGGACCGGCGCTGATACGCCAGTCGGTGGATGCCATCGCTGCCTTGCGCTGATGTAAACGCTAATCGGCAGGTAATAAAAAGGGCTCCATAAAGGAGCCCCTGGGCCGAAGCCCGCCGCCCGGATGGGGCGCGCGTGGTTAAGTCGTTACATATTCAGAGGTGTGTGTCGGAATTTAAGTGCCCTGATTAGCCGACGGCGTGAAGTTCGTTGAGTCTGTGTATGCCCGCAGTGCCAGTCATACCGTCCCAGTTGTCGCCGCGTCCTTCTCGCCAGCCATTGATCCAGGCTTGGCGTACCGACGGTAGAGTAAATGGGCAAAGCTCACGGGATTTTCCATGAACACCATATTGATATCCGCGTAAAAATGCTCTTTCCAACGGATCACGCTTAAGTCTTCTCATAGGGTGTTTCCCTCACTTGTTGACTGTCTAGATATCCTTCGGCCTTGTCCAAGGCCGGGCAGAGTTTTTCTGCCGTTGGTGGGCTCGCTGCCGGCGTGGCGAGCCGATGTGTCGGCGTCGTTACGGCGCCAACCTGTGTTGAGTTCTAACCAATAGGTCACATGGATTCAATGATCGTTTTGTCATAAGCACGTAACGATAACGATGCTATAGCCATAAGCTGGGATGGCTTTTCGTCCCTTTTATTGGGCAAAGCCAGCTATGATGTGCCCTGCAAAGAGAAAGGGTTTAATCCTTTAGTGAGAATTTCCGCCTGTTGCAGTCGGTTATTATTCGACGAAGGGTCAGAATATTTCGTTTTGTTGCGGATGTAATCGCTAAAAAGTTCTCTCTGCCCCGTCAATAAAGGCCCGAGGGCCCGTCAGACGGGGTGGAACGGCACATTCGTGCCACGCGAGCACTCTTCAAGAAAAGTGCTTGATTGAAAACCGAGCCGGCGATGCGTCGCCCGTTCATTTATTGCTGAAAAGCCTGGAATGCCCCATGTCGGACCGTTTTGAACTCTTCCTCACTTGCCCCAAGGGCCTTGAAGGCCTGCTGATCGAGGAAGCCGTCGGGCTTGGCCTTGAGGAAGCCCGCGAGCACACCTCGGCTGTGCGCGGCATGGCCGACATGGAAACCGCGTACCGCCTGTGCCTGTGGTCGCGCCTGGCCAACCGTGTGCTGCTGGTGCTCAAGCGCTTCCCGATGAAGGACGCCGAAGACCTCTACCATGGTGTGCTGGATATCGAATGGGCCGACCACATGGTGCCCGATGGCAGCCTGGCGGTGGAGTTCAGCGGTCATGGCTCGGGCATCGACAACACCCACTTCGGCGCGCTGAAGGTCAAGGATGCGATCGTCGACAAGCTGCGTACCCCGACCGGCGAACGTCCGTCCATCGACAAAATCAACCCTGACCTGCGCATTCACCTGCGCCTGGACCGTGGCGAAGCGATCCTGTCCCTGGACCTGTCCGGCCACAGCCTGCACCAGCGCGGCTACCGCCTGCAGCAGGGCGCGGCACCGTTGAAGGAGAACCTGGCGGCAGCGATTTTGATCCGCGCCGGCTGGCCACGCATCGCCGCCGAAGGCGGCGCGCTGACTGACCCGATGTGCGGCGTAGGCACCTTCCTGGTCGAAGGCGCGATGATCGCCGCCGACATGGCCCCCAACCTCAACCGCGAACTGTGGGGCTTCACCACCTGGCTGGGCCACGTCCCGGCGCTGTGGAAGAAGCTGCACAGCGAGGCCACCGAACGCGCGGCCATCGGCATGAACAAACCGCCGTTGTGGGTACGAGGCTACGAAGCTGACCCACGCCTGATCCAGCCGGCACGCAACAACATCGAGCGCGCTGGCCTGAGCCATTGGATCAAGGTGTACCAGGGCGAAGTCGGCACCTTCGAGCCGCGCCCGGACCAGAACCAGAAAGGCCTGGTGATCTGCAACCCGCCCTACGGCGAGCGCCTGGGTGACGAAGCCAGCCTGTTGTACCTCTACCAGAACCTCGGCGAGCGCCTGCGCCAGGCCTGCATGGGCTGGGAAGCGGCGGTGTTCACCGGCGCGCCGGACCTGGGCAAGCGCATGGGCATCCGCAGTCACAAGCAGTATTCCTTCTGGAACGGCGCATTGCCGTGCAAATTGCTGCTGATCAAGGTCAACCCGGATCAGTTCGTCACCGGCGAACGCCGTACCCCGGAACAGCGCCAGGCCGAGCGTGAGCAAGCGGCTTACGACCAGGCCCCGACCGAGCCGGTAGAGCGCCAGTACAACAAGAACGGCAACCCGATCAAGCCGGCCCCGGCGCCCGTGGTAGAGCAGGCGCGCTTGAGTGAAGGCGGGCAGATGTTTGCCAACCGCCTGCAAAAGAACCTCAAGCTGTTGGGCAAATGGGCCAAGCGTGAAGGCGTGGATTGCTACCGTGTGTATGACGCTGACATGCCTGAATACTCCATGGCTATCGACCTGTACCACGATTGGGTGCACGTGCAGGAGTACGCCGCGCCGAAATCCATCGACCCGGAAAAAGCCTCGGCCCGCATGTTCGATGCCCTGGCAGCGATTCCCCAGGCACTCAACGTCGACAAGAGCCGCGTGGTGGTCAAGCGTCGTGAGCGCCAGAGCGGTACCAAGCAATACGAACGCCAGAGCGCCCAGGGCAAGTTCACCGAAGTCAGTGAAGGCGGCGTGAAGTTGCTGGTCAACCTCACCGACTACCTGGATACCGGCCTGTTCCTCGATCACCGCCCGATGCGCATGCGTATCCAGAAGGAAGCGGCGGGCAAGCGCTTCCTCAACCTGTACTGCTACACCGCCACCGCCAGTGTGCACGCCGCCAAGGGCGGTGCGCGCAGCACCACCAGCGTCGACCTGTCCAAGACCTACCTGGACTGGGCGCGTCGCAACTTCTCGCTCAACGGTTTCTCCGACAAAAACCGGCTGGAGCAGGGTGACGTCATGGCATGGCTGGAGGCCAGCCGCGATGAGTTCGATATGATTTTCATCGACCCGCCGACCTTCTCCAACTCCAAGCGCATGGAAGGCATCTTCGATGTGCAGCGCGACCACGTGCAGTTGCTCGACCTGGCCATGGCCCGCCTGGCACCGGGTGGAGTGTTGTACTTCTCCAACAACTTCCGCAAGTTCCAGCTGGAAGCCAACCTCAGTGAACGCTATGCGGTCGAGGAGATCAGCGACAAGACCATCGATCCGGATTTTGCGCGCAATGCGAAGATCCACCGGGCCTGGAAAATCACCGCACGCTGATTAAACATCAGAAGTTCTGAATGCGTTGAGTATCCAGTGTGGGAGGGGGCTTGCTCCCGATAGCAAAGTGTCAGTCACCCGATGTATTGACTGATACACCTCTATCGGGAGCAAACCCTCTCCAACATCAAGCGCCCGCAGTTTTTACGCTGGTCAAACCCTGGGCCAATGGCTATAACTGAAAGCCTAGCCATAGTGACGCCCCCGCACGCTGGCGTTGCGAGTGTTGCCCATGCCGATGCAAGCCGGTCGCCCGAAAATCCTTGGTTTTATCAGTGAGCAGGCGTCGGCTTGGCTGGTGGCGTTGGTCGTACTGTCGGTCGGTAGCGCGTTGACGGTGGTTGTCGCGTGGGCGGCGGCCGACCTGTATCAGCAGCAGGTGCACCAGCGTTTCCAATTGTTGGTCAATGAACGCTTCACTCGTATCCAGGAACGTTTCGAAGATCAGGAACAACGCCTGGGTAGCTTGCAGCGTTTCTTCGCCAATTCCGCTGATGTGTCCCGTAGCGAGTTCGACGGTTTTGCCCAGCCGCTGCTGCTGCATGCCCGTGCCTATTCCTGGGCGCCGCGGGTATTTCGCGAGCAGCGCAGCCAGTTTGAACAACAAATCTCACGCCAGCGCGGCGTACCTTTTGCGATCCGTGAACTGAATGCCTTGGGCGAGTTGGCGCCGGCCACCGAGCGCGATGAATACGTCCCGGTACTCTACAGCCAGACGCAAAGCCTGCTGGGCGCCCCCTTGGGTTTTGACCTGCTGGCCCAGCCTTTGCGCCGCTCAGCCCTGGAACGTGCACAACAAAGCGGCAAGCCTGCGGTGTCACAACCCATGCAATTGGTGGGCGTCGAGCCTGCCTATGCAGCCGGAGTATTGCTGGTAGCGCCGGTCAGCAAAGCTGGCGATACCGAGCCCTACGGTTTTGTCATGGCGGTGATCAGCATGCGCCAGCTGGTGACCGACGGTTTACCCAAACCGAACCGCGACAACCTGGTGATGCAGATCGTCGATACTTCCGACAGCCAGCAGCGGGAGTTATATGCGTCGAGCAATGCACTGGGCAACAGTGACCTGTCGTCTACGCGCCGTCTTGCCCTCGGTGACCATGTCTACGCCCTGAGCGTGCGTGCGAGCCAGGTGTTCGACATGGCGAATCACTCGTCCATGAACACCGTTCTGGCCATGGGCGTGCTGCTCAGTGCCTTGCTCAGTGCCTTGCTCTACGTGTTGGTCAGCCAGCGCCAGCGCGCGTTGAAACTGGTGGAGCAGCGTACCGTGCAGTTGCGCTTGCGAGAGCAGGAGTTACGTGGGGCTCATGGTCAGCTGCGCAGTGTGCTGAACGCGGCGACCCAAGTGGCGATCATCGCTACCGACTTGCGTGGTGTGATCAACACCTTCAACGCTGGCGCCGAACGCATGCTGGGGTTCAAGAGCGAAGAGGTGCTGGGCCGCCTGAAATTGGAAAGCCTGCACCTGGCCTCGGAACTTGAAGCACGCGCTGTGCCGTTGAGCGCGGCGTTGGGCAAGCGCATCCCGCCGAGCCAGGCGATGCTGGTGGAGAGCCCTGACAGCCAACATGAAGCCCGGGAGTGGACGTTGGTACGCAAGGACGGCAGCCAGCTGACCGTCAACATGCTGGTAACGGTACTGCTGGACGACTACGGCCTATGGGTCGGGCATTTGGCGATTTACCTGGACATCACCGCGCAGAAGGGCGCCTACGAAGCCCTTGCCGCGCGGGACCGCTTGCTTAAAAAGCTCAGCAGTCACGTGCCTGGCGGAATCTTCCAGTTCACCCTGGAACCCCAGGACAACTGGCGTTTCATCTACGCCAGCCAAGGCATGCGCGATATCTATGAAATTGAACTCGGCGTATTGCAACAGGATGCGCGCACGGTGTTCGAGCGCATTCACCCGTTGGACGCCGAGCGGGTGCGGGCGTCGATTCGTTTGTCGGCCCTGCAATTGAGCCACTGGCGCGAAGAGTACCGCGTGCAATTGCCGCAGCGAGGCCTGCGCTGGATTCGCGGCGAGGCGACGCCGGAGGAATTACCGGGAGGCGGTACGCTCTGGCACGGTTATGTATCGGATATCTCCGATCTCAAGCGGGTCGAGGAAGAACTGCGTGCGCTGTCCATCACCGATTCATTGACGGGCATTTATAATCGCCGTTATTTCCAGGATCGCCTCAAGGTCGAGATGCTCCGCCTTAACCGCAGCGCCGGTACTCTGTCGTTGATCATGCTCGATATCGATCACTTCAAGCGGATCAACGACCAGCACGGCCACGCCATGGGTGACCGCGTATTGCAGGAGTTGTGCAAGCGCATTGGCCAGCGTTTGCGGCGTACCGATGTCTTCTGCCGGGTAGGCGGCGAAGAGTTCGCGGTGCTGTGCCCCGGCACCGATGGCGCCCAGGCTTACAGCCTGGCGACGCAGTTGTGGCAGTCGTTGCGCAATACGTCGATGGAACCGGTGGGTATCGTCACCGCCAGCTTTGGCGTGGCCAGTTGGCGGGCCGATGAGGATATAGATGGGTTGCTGCTGCGTGCGGATTCGGCGGTGTATGTGGCCAAGCAGGCGGGCAGGGACCGGGTCGAGGCGTGTGGGAGTGGGCAAGCCCTAATGCCTGTAGGAGCGAGCTTGCTCGCGAAAAAGCCGTAGACGCCGCGTTTACTCAGGAAACACGCGTTAACGTTGACGATTTTCGCGAGCAAGCTCGCTCCTACAGGGTTTAGAGAACCGGCGCGGCCGCCACCGCCTTCGGCTGGCGATACAGGTCCAGCAACACCTGGTCCAGCACCGACGATGCACCCCATGGTTTGTTGTCATTGAGGATCGCCACCACCGCCCAGGTGTTGCCGTTGTTGTCGCGGCTGAACCCGGCGATGGCACGCACGGTATTCAATGTGCCGGTCTTCACATGGGCTTCGCCGCGCATGGCGGTGGTCTTCAAACGTTTACGCATGGTGCCATCGGTGCCGGCGATTGGCATCGAGCTGATGTACTCCGCCGCATAGGGGCTTCTCCAGGCCGCTTGCAGCATGGCCGCCATCTCGCGGGCGCTGACCCGTTCGGCGCGGGACAGGCCAGAGCCGTTCTCCATCACCAGGTGCGGCGCGGTAATGCCTTTCTTCGCCAGCCACTGGCGCACGACGCGTTGCGCGGCCTTGGCATCGTCCCCATCGGCATCGTTGCGAAACTGCGCGCCCAGGCTCAGGAACAACTGTTGGGCCATGGTGTTGTTACTGTACTTGTTGATGTCGCGGATGATTTCCGCCAGGTCCGGCGAGAACGCGCGGGCCAGTACCTTGGCATCCTTGGGCACTGGCGCCTGGATATCACGGCCCTGGATGGTGCCGCCCAATTCCTTCCAGATTGCACGCACGGCACCGGCGGTGTAGGTGGCGTGGTCAAGCAGTGACAGGTAGGTCTGCGAGCTGCAGCCATCCGCCAGTTGGCCGCTGACAGTCACGGTCACACTGCCGTCGGCGGCAGTCACGGGGCTGTAGCGCACGTCACCGGTGCACTGCTTGGCGTTGGTGACCTTCACTTGGTTGTCGATGCGAATGCTGGCAATCGGCGGCTCGACTGACACTATCACCCTTCCAGAATCATTGCGGGTCACGAAGCGCAGGGCCTTGAGGTTGACCAGCAAGGCGTCGGGCTTGACCAGGAACGGCTTGTTTTCGTCGTTGCCGTCGTCATTGAACTCAGGCAATTGCGGCTGATTGAAGAAGTTGCGGTCCAGTACCAGGTCGCCAGTGACTTGCTGCACGCCATTGGCGCGCAGGTCGCGCATCAGCAACCAGAGTTTTTCCATGTTCAGCTTGGGGTCGCCACCGCCCTTGAGGTACAGGTTGCCGCGCAACACGCCGCCGCTGAGGGTACCGTCGGTGTAGAACTCGGTCTTCCACTGGTGGTTGGGGCCGAGCATTTCCAGAGCCGCGTAGGTGGTGACCAGCTTCATAGTGGAGGCCGGGTTCACTGAAACATCGGCATTGAACACAGTGGGGGTGCCGGGGCCGTTCAGCGGCAGCATTACCAGGGACAGCGCGGTGTTTTGCAGCTTGGCTTTCTGCAGGGCCTGGGCAACGCTGGGCGGCAGGGTGGTATTAATAGGAGCAGCAGTGGCACAGAAGGCCAGTGGCAAGAGGAAACCGGCGAATAACACTGAACGTAAAGATTTGATCATAAGAGGTAAAACCCTACTGCTGAGGAGGGTGAAAAGGTGAGGGGTATGAAAGAAAATCCCTCAATGGTCACGAAAGTGTCGGCATTATGCCCCAAGCTGGAACCACTTGTAGCTCAACGATAGCTGCTAATTGTGGTTTTTTGTCGGCTTTTGCCCGCCCGTCCCAGAGAGTCGGGCAATTGCCGCCTTAAACTGCTAAAGTGCCGCCCGTTATTACTTATGAGGATTGTTCCAATGGCGACTAACCGTTCCCAGCGTCTGCGCAAAAAACTGTGCGTTGATGAATTTCAAGAGCTGGGTTTCGAACTGAACCTGGACTTCAACGAAGGCCTGAGTGAAGAAGCTATCGACGCTTTCCTCGAAGCATTCATCAAAGAAGCCATGGAAGCCAACGGTCTGGGCTATGTCGGCGGCGACGACTACGGTCTAGTTTGCCTGCAGAAGCGTGGCTCGGTTTCCGAAGAGCAGCGCGCTGCTGTTGAAGCCTGGCTGAAAACCCGTTCCGAGCTGACCAAGGCTGAAGTCAGCCCGCTGTTGGACGTGTGGTATCCGGAAAAGCCGATCAACGCGGCCAAGTGATACTAAATAAAACGGCGACCTGAGGGTCGCCGTTTTTTTATGCCTTGCGCCAATTCAGAATCAGCAACGTCAACACCCCCGCCACAATCCCCCAGAACGCCGAACCGATGGAAAACAACGTCAAGCCTGACGCCGTGACCATAAAGGTGATCAGCGCCGCTTCCCGCTCTTTCGGCTCATTCATGGCGATGCTCAGGCCATTGATGATCGAGCCAAACAGCGCCAGGGCTGCAATCGACAATACCAACTCCTTGGGCAGCGCCGCGAACAGTGCCGCCAGCGTTGCGCCGAATACTCCGGCAATCCCGTAGAACACCCCGCACCACACCGCTGCGGTGTAGCGCTTGTTGCGGTCTTCATGGGCATGGGGCCCGGTGCAGATTGCCGCGCTGATGGCCGCCAGGTTGATGCCGTGGGAGCCGAACGGAGCCAGCACCAGCGAGGCCAGGCCAGTGGTGGTGATCAGCGGCGACGCTGGGACGTTGTAGCCGTCGGCCCGCAGCACGGCAACGCCGGGCATGTTCTGCGAGGTCATGGCCACCACGAACAGCGGGATGCCGATGCTGATGGTCGCCGCCAGTGAGAAGTGCGGCGTGGTCCACACCGGCGTCGCCACTTCCAGGTGGAAGCCGCTGAAATCCAACAGCCCCATCAGCCCAGACAGCGCGGTGCCAATCAGCAGCGCGGCGAGCACGGCATAACGCGGGGACAGACGCTTGATGACCAGATAGGTGAAAAACATCCCCAGCACCAGTCCGGTACGATGCTGCGCGGCGACAAAAATCTCGCTGCCGATCTTGAACAGGATCCCCGCCAGCAGCGCCGCCGCCAGCGACGCCGGGATCCGCTTGACCAGCTTTTCAAAGCTGCCGGTCAATCCGCAAATCGTTACCAGCACCGCGCAGGTGATGTAGGCGCCAATGGCCTCGCCATAACTCACGCCGCCTAAGCTTGTGATCAACAGCGCGGCGCCCGGTGTGGACCAGGCGATGGTGATAGGCGTGCGATAGCGCAACGACAGGCCAATGCTGCACACCGCCATGCCGATGGAAATCGCCCAGATCCACGAGGAAATCTGCGCCGTGGTCAAGCCGGCGGCCTGGCCAGCCTGGAACATCAGCACCAGGGAGCTGGTGTAGCCGGTCATCATGGCGATAAAGCCGGCGACGACGGCCGACGCAGAAGTGTCGGCCAGCGGGCGCAAGGGCGCTTGGGTGGCATCGGTCATGGAGGGGTATTCCTTTTACCTGACTACGCACAGTGTAGGAGCGAGCTTGCTCGCGAAAAACGCCAACGATGACGCGCGGTTTCTGGAGGATTGCTGCGCTCTCGGGGTTTTCGCGAGCAAGCTCGCTCCTACAGTGCGATATCGTTTATGGGAAATCGTGGAATCAAGCCTAAACTCAAACGTAACGAGTCATTGCAATACAGCCGGGGCCGCAAACAGCCGTACAGTGTGTTGGCGCATCGGGTTGTGTACAATGTGCCCTGTTTTTAGGTGATACTTGCCAGCGTAGCGTCGTTGCCGTATTACCGTTATTTCGCCGCCGTTCTCCAAACCCGAGTGCCCATGAACGAACAGTTGCAACCTCTCAAGAAACAACCGCGAGCCGGCAAGACCGGTCGCAGCGGAACCCAGGACGATATTGTCTACGCGCATATCTTCGAGGCGATCCTCGAACAACGCCTGGCGCCCGGAACCAAATTGAGTGAAGAGGCACTGGGCGAGATCTTCGGCGTGAGCCGCACCATCATCCGCCGTGCGCTGTCGCGCCTGGCCCATGAGGGTGTGGTGCTGCTGAGGCCCAATCGCGGCGCGGTGGTTGCCAGCCCAAGCGTGGAAGAAGCGCGCCAGGTGTTCATGGCCCGGCGCCTGGTGGAGCGGGCGATCACTGAATTGGCGGTGCAGCACGCCACCGCCGAGCAGTTGGCCGAGTTGCGCCAGATGGTCAACGACGAGCGCGACAGCTTTTCCCGTGGCGATCGCGGTGCGGGTATCCGCCTTTCGGGCGAATTCCACCTGAAATTGGCTGAGGCAGCAAAAAACGCGCCGCTGATCAGCTTTCAGCGCAGCCTGGTGTCCCAGACCTCATTGATCATCGCCCAGTACGAAAGCGGCAACCGCTCGCACTGTTCGTATGATGAACACACCCAGTTGATCGACGCGATCGAAGCCCGCGATGCGGTGCTGGCGGTGAACTTGATGATGCATCACATGGACCATATCGACAGCAAGCTCAACCTCGATGAAGAGAGCGCGTCGGATGACTTGCATGCGGTGTTCTCGCATTTATTGCAGACCAAAAAGCCCGGGCGCTCGTCGGTAAAACTGTAATCTCCCTGATTCACTGGGGGATAAAAATGTGGGAGGGGGCTTGCTCCCGATAGCAGAGTGTCAGTAGCAGATAGGCTGACTGACACACCGCTATCGGGAGCAAGCCCCCTCCCACATTGGTTTTGTGTTGTGGCTGGGTTCAGCGTTGATGCACCAACTGTCCGGCTGCATAGGTCTGCAACACCGTCCGATCATCCCCCAGCGTCATCAATACAAACAGCGTCTCGGCAATGTTATTGGCCTGTTTCAAGCGATAGCTCAGCAGCGGCGTGGCGTTGTAGTCCAGCACCAAAAAGTCCGCATCCGTGCCAGGCTGCAACGTGCCGATCCTGTCTTCCAGACGCAACGCCCGCGCACCGCCCAGGGTCGCCAGGTACAGCGATTTGAACGGGCTCAACCGTGCCCCGTGCAACTGCATGACCTTGTAGGCTTCATTCAATGTTTGCAGGAGCGAGAAGCTGGTACCGCCACCCACGTCGGTGCCCAGGCCCACGTTGAGTTTGTGTTTCTCCGCCATCGGCAGGTTGAACAAACCACTGCCGAGAAAGAGATTCGACGTCGGGCAGAATGCGACTGCCGAGCCGGCCTTTGCCAAGCGTGCGCACTCGTCATCACACAGGTGCACGCCATGGGCAAATACCGAGCGCTCGCCCAGCAGTTTGTAATGGTCGTACACATCCAGGTAGCCGCTACGCTCCGGGAACAGTTCCTTCACCCACTCGACTTCCTGCTTGTTCTCACTGATGTGGGTCTGCATGTACAGGTCCGGGTATTCCCCCAGCAGTTTCCCGGCCAGCGTCAATTGCTCTGGTGTGCTGGTGGGGGCAAAGCGTGGCGTCACCGCGTAATGCAGGCGGCCTTTGCCGTGCCAGCGCTCGATCAGCGCCTTGCTTTCCTGATAGCCGGATTCGGGCGTGTCAGTCAGATAGTCCGGCGCATTGCGGTCCATCATCACCTTGCCGGCGATCATGCGCAGGTCGAGCTTCTCGGCCGCTTCAAAGAATGCATTCACCGATTGCGGGTGCACGCTGCCGAACACCAGCGCGGTGGTGGTGCCGTTGCGCAGCAGTTCCTTGATGAAGATATCCGCGACTTCCTCGGCGTGGGCCTTGTCGGCGAACTGGCTTTCACACGGGAAGGTGTAGGTGTTGAGCCAGTCCAGCAACTGTTCGCCATAGGCACCGACCATGCCGGTCTGCGGCAGGTGGATATGGGTGTCGATCAGGCCGGGGGTGATCAGCGCGTCCTGGTAGTGGGTGATGTCGATATCGGCAGGCAGGCTCGGCAGCAGATCGCTGGCGTGACCGAGCGCGCTGATCTGACCGTTATCGATCACCAGCAGGCCATCTTCGAAATACTCGTAGGAGGCTTCGATGCCAACGACGGCAGGGTCGTCGATGCTGTGCAGGATGGCGGCACGGTAGGCTTTGCGAGTCAAAGGCATGGTTATCTCAATTTAGATAGCTTGGCTGCGGCGCGAAGCCGGCAGCAATTTGGCAATGGGTTCGGCGCCGGCAGTGTGCTGGCCGAAATTGGCGTTATAGGTGGCGATGATTTCGCCGGCGATGGAAATGGCGATCTCCACGGGCAACTTGCCCTTTACCTCGGTGAGGCCCATGGGGCAGCGCATGCGTTGCAACTGCGCGGTGTCGAAGCCGCGGTCACGCAGGCGGTGTTCGAATTTCACGCGCTTGGTCTTCGAACCGATCAGGCCGAAGTAGGCGAAGTCATTGCGCTTGAGCAGGGCGGCGGTCAGTTCCAGGTCCAGCGTGTGATTGTGGGTCATGACGATGCAATAACTACCCGCTGGCAGGTCTGCAATTTCATCGACCGGCTCTTCGCTGACGATTTTACGCACGCCTTGGGGGACATTCTCTGGGAATTCCTGATCGCGGGAGTCGATCCAGCGCACCCGGCACGGCAGGCTCGCCAGCAACGGCACCAGCGCACGCCCCACATGGCCGGCGCCAAACACCGCGATCTGCGCCTGCACCTGGCCCATGGGTTCGAACAGCAGCACGGTCACGCCACCGCAGCACTGTCCGAGGCTGGCACCGAGGCTGAAGCGCTCCAGATGGGTGTTCTGCTGGCCGCGGGCGAGCATGTCGCGGGCGATCTGCATCGCCTTGTATTCCAGGTGCCCACCGCCGATGGTGTCGAACGTATGGGCGGCGCTGATTACCATCTTGGAGCCGGCATTGCGCGGCGTGGAGCCGAGCTCTTCGATGATGGTTACCAGGACGCAGGGTTCGCCCTGGTCTTGCAGGGTGGCGAGGGCGCTGATCCAGTTGTTCATGTTCACCTCAACATTACTGTTGTCAGTTCGGTCGTCATCGGGAGCAAGCCCCCCCTCCCACATTTGCTCTGTGAATACCTTCAAATGTGGGAGGGGGCTTGCTCCCGATGGCAGCGCCGCGGTCTAGAGCGAAGCCATCTCAGTTTCAGCCTCAATGGCCTTCACCGCCTGAACCTGCCGCATCTGCTCACACCCCCACAACACCCGCTCCGGCGTCGCCGGCGCATCGATCTTGGGCTGCTGGCGATAGTCAGCCAAGCTCGCCACCGCGTCCTTGATCGCACACCACGAAGCAATCCCGAGCATGAACGGCGGCTCACCCACGGCCTTGGAATGGAACACCGTGTCTTCCGGGTTCTTGCGGTTTTCCACCAGCTTGACTCGCAGGTCAAGCGGCATGTCCGCTACGGCGGGGATCTTGTAGCTGGCCGGGCCGTTGGTCATGAGCTTGCCCTTGTCGTTCCACACCAGCTCTTCCATGGTCAGCCAGCCCATGCCCTGGATAAAGCCGCCTTCGACCTGGCCGATGTCGATGGCCGGGTTCAGCGAGGCGCCCACGTCGTGGAGGATGTCGGTGCGCAGCATCTTGTATTCGCCGGTCAGGGTGTCGACGATCACTTCGCAGCAGGCGGCGCCGAAGGCGAAGTAGTAGAACGGCCGACCACGCGCCTGGCTACGGTCGTAGAAGATTTTCGGGGTCTTGTAGAAGCCGGTGCTCGACAGCGAGACCTGGGCGAAATACGCCTGCTGGATCAACGTTTCGAACGTCAGGATTTGTTCGCGAACACGCACATGGCCGTTGCGGAACTGCACGTCCGCTTCGCTGACGTCGTACTTGCGCGCGGCGAACTCCACCAGGCGCTGCTTGATGGTCTCGGCGGCATTCTGCGCGGCCTTGCCGTTAAGGTCCGCACCGCTGGAGGCGGCAGTGGGCGAGGTGTTGGGCACCTTGTCGGTGTTGGTGGCAGTGATCTGTACGCGGTCGATGTCCACCTGGAACACTTCAGCCACCACCTGGGCAACCTTGGTATTCAAGCCCTGGCCCATCTCGGTGCCGCCGTGGTTCAGGTGGATGCTGCCGTCGGTGTAGATGTGGATCAACGCACCAGCCTGGTTAAGGAAGCTGGCGGTAAAGGAAATACCGAATTTCACCGGGGTCAGCGCCAGGCCCTTTTTCAGGATCGGGCTGTGGGCGTTGTACAGGCGGATCGCTTCACGGCGCTCGGCGTATTGGCTGCTGGCTTCAAGCTCGGCGGTCATCTCTTCGAGCATGTTGTGCTCGACGGTCTGGTAATAATGGGTGACGTTGCGCTCGGTCTTGCCGTAGTAATTGGCCTTGCGTACTGCCAATGGGTCCAGCGCCAGGTGACGCGCGATGGCGTCCATCACCTCCTCGATCGCGACCATGCCCTGGGGGCCGCCGAAGCCGCGGTAGGCGGTGTTGGACGCGGTGTTGGTCTTGCAACGATGGCCATTGACCGTGGCATCGCCCAGGTAATACGAGTTGTCGGCGTGGAACATGGCGCGGTCGACAATCGAGTTGGACAGGTCCGGCGAGCAGCCGCAGTTACCCGCCAGTTCCAGGTTGATGCCGTGCAGGCGACCGCTTTCGTCGAAGCCCACGTCGTATTCGATATAGAAAGGGTGGCGCTTGCCGGTCATCAGCATGTCTTCGACCCGAGGCAAGCGCATCTTGGTCGGCTGGCCAGTGAGGCGCGCCACCACCGCGCACAGGCAGGCCGGGCTGGCGGCCTGGGTTTCCTTGCCGCCAAAACCGCCGCCCATGCGGCGCATGTCGACCACGATCTTGTTCATCGACACGTCGAGTACTTCGGCCACCAGCTTCTGCACTTCGGTAGGGTTTTGCGTGGAACAGTAGACGATCATGCCGCCGTCTTCGGTGGGCATCACCGAGGAGATCTGGGTTTCCAGGTAGAAGTGTTCCTGGCCGCCGATATGCAGGGTGCCCTGGATACGGTGCTTGGCGCTCGCCAGCGCCGCGGCCGAATCGCCGCGTTGGTGGGTGTGGCTGTCGAGCACGAAATGCTTGTTGCGAAAGGCCTCGACTATATCCAGCACCGGCTCCAGGTCTTCATATTCAATCACTGCCGCCATCGCCGCCTTGCGCGCAGTCTCCAGGTCGCGGGCCGCCACGGCCAGCACCACTTGACCTACGAACTGCACGGTGTCGATGGCCAGCAACGGGTCGCCGGGCATCAATGGGCCGATGTCTTTCAGGCCCGGTATATCTACGTGGGTGATGACGATGCGCACGCCGTCAAAGGCGTAGCAGGGCGCAGTGTCGATGCTGAGGATGCGGGCGTGGGCGCGGTCGGACAGGCGCGCATACAGGTGCAACTGGTTGGGAAATTCCAGGCGGTCATCGATGTACTGCGCTTCGCCGCTGACGTGCTTGGCGGCGCTGTCATGCTTGACGCTGCGGCCGACCCCGGAGGTCAAGTCCCGGGCAAACAGCTCGGCAAGTTCGGCCTGGGTTTTTACGACGGCGTGATGGTTAGACATATGCGGTCACCCGAGTCTCGATGTGCGGCGTTTGCAGCTCGATGAAGTATTTGCGCAGCAGGTTCTGCGCGCTGAGCAGGCGGTATTCCTTGCTGGCGCGGAAGTCCGACAGCGGCGTGAAATCTTCGGCCAGGGCGACGCAGGCTTTTTCCACGGTGGCGCTATTCCAGGTAGCGCCCACCAACACGGCCTCGCAGCTTTTTGCGCGTTTTGGCGTGGCGGCCATGCCGCCGAAGGCAACACGGGCTTCGCTGATTACCCCATTGTCGATCTTCAAGTTGAAGGCGGCGCAGACTGCGGAAATATCATCGTCCAGGCGCTTGGACACCTTATAGGCACGAAACAGTGCATGGCACTTGGGCACGATGATCTTCTCGATGAACTCGCTGTCCTGGCGGGCGGTGACGCGGTAATCGATGAAATAGTCTTCCAGTGCCAGGGTGCGACGGGTGTTGCCTTTGCACAGGACGATCTGCGCACCCAGGGCAATCAGCAGCGGTGGCGAATCACCAATCGGCGAGGCGTTGCCGATATTGCCGCCCAGGGTGCCCTGGTTGCGGATCTGCAGGGAAGCGAAGCGGTGCAACAGTTCGCCAAAGTCCGGGTATTCGTGGTGCAGCGCGGCGTAGCAGTCTGAGAGGGCAGTGGCCGCGCCGATTTCCAGGCGGTCGTCGAAGTCCTCGATGCGCTTCATTTCTTCAATATTGCCAACGTAGATCATCACCGGCAGGGTGCGATGGAACTGGGTGACTTCCAGTGCCAGGTCGGTACCTCCGGCCAGCAGGCGGGCTTGGGGGTAGGCATCGTAGAGGTCCGCCAGGTCGGCGACGGTCAGCGGCACCAGGCAGCGTTTGTCGCCACTGTTGAGTTCGCCGGTCTGGGTCGGTGCGATGCTTTTGAGACGGGCGATAGTGTCGGCCTGGCGACTGTCAAACTGGTCCTGGGGCTTGTTGCAGCAGGCTTGTTCGGCGGCGGCGAGGATCGGGCGATAACCGGTGCAGCGACATAGGTTGCCGGCCAGGGCTTCATGGGCTTTGTGGCTGTCGGGGGCATCGCTGTTCTTTTGCAGGGCAAACAGCGACATCACGAAACCCGGGGTGCAAAAGCCGCACTGCGAGCCGTGGCACTCGACCATGGCCTGTTGCACGCTGTGCAGCTGGCCCTGGTGCTTGAGATCTTCGACGCTGATCAGTTGCTTGCCGTGCAACGACGAGACAAAGGTCAGGCAGGAGTTGAGGCTGCGATAACGAATCTGCTCGGCACCCTGATCGTTGGTGTGCAATTCGCCGACCACCACGGTGCACGCACCGCAGTCGCCACTGGCGCAGCCTTCCTTGGTACCGGGCTTGCCCACATGCTCACGCAGATAATTGAGCACTGTCAGGTTGGGGTCCAGGGCGTGCTCGCTACGGAGTTCCTGGTTAAGTAAAAACTGGATCACGGAAGGCCTCGCAGACTCATTATTGTTGTTAACCGCTTTGCGCCGAATCTAGTCATGTCTGACTTTTCGGTCAATGGTTTTCTGACTTAAGGGTCAAGAAAATGCGATCGCAACACTTTCAATTATGGTCCAGTCTTCTGGAACCAGCGTTTTGGGCGGCGTACAGGCTTTCATCGTTGCTTATTTCATGCCAAATTCGCCACGGTGGGCGTAGCGCCATCAGCGGGCCAATGCGCTACACTGCCGCGCTTGTACCGATAGAAGATTTTGAAGGGAAAACATGACGTTCAAGGCGCCGGACAGTCTCGCCGAGCAAATTGCTCACCACCTCGCCGAACGTATCATTCGCGGCGATCTCAAGCCTGGGGAGCGGATCCAGGAACAGAAGGTCACGCTGGCGCTCAACGTCAGCCGTGGTTCCGTGCGTGAAGCCTTGCTGATCCTCGAGCGCCGCCACCTGATCGCGATCCTGCCGCGTCGGGGTGCCCATGTCACCGAGCTCACCGCGCACAAGGTGCAGAGCCTGTGCACCTTGATGGGCGAGATGTACATCCTGCTCGGCAATGCGGTAGCCGAAGGCTGGCAGACCCAGGCCGACATGGCGCCGTTCCTGCAGATCCAGCAACGCCTGCAAGCCAGTTACGAGCGTGAGGATATCCGCGCCTTCGTCGAAGAAAGCTTCAATGTGATGCGCGCCGCCTACCCCTTCGCCAACAATCCGTATCTGCAGGAAACCGTCGAGAACCTGCAACCGGCGATGAACCGCGCTTATTACCTGGCCCTGGACCAACGCAAGGCGTCCATGAGCGAATACCTGGCGTTGTTCGAGCAATTACTGGCCGCCGTACTGGCCCGTGACCTGGTGCAAATTCGCCTGGTGCTGTCGGCTTACTGCCAGCGCAGCAGCTCGCTGGTGATCGCTGCGTTGGCGGACGCCTAGACGTGCGGCTCAAGTGCATCAAGTTGGCGGGGTTCAAATCCTTCGTCGACCCCACCACGGTGAACTTCCCCAGCAACATGGCGGCAGTGGTGGGCCCCAATGGCTGCGGCAAGTCGAATATCATCGACGCCGTACGCTGGGTGATGGGCGAGAGCTCGGCAAAAAACCTGCGCGGCGAGTCGATGACCGACGTCATCTTCAATGGCTCTACCAGCCGCAAGCCGGTGAGCCAGGCCAGCATCGAGCTGGTGTTCGATAACTCCGACGGCACTCTGGTCGGTGAGTACGCGGCCTATGCGGAAATCTCGATTCGCCGCAAAGTCACCCGCGACAGCCAGAACAGCTACTTCCTCAATGGCACCAAGTGCCGTCGTCGCGACATCACCGACATCTTCCTCGGCACCGGGCTTGGCCCGCGCAGTTATTCGATCATCGAACAGGGCATGATCTCCAAGCTGATCGAAGCCAAGCCCGAAGACCTGCGTAACTTTATCGAAGAAGCGGCGGGTATCTCCAAGTACAAGGAGCGTCGTCGCGAGACCGAAAATCGCATCCGCCGCACCCATGAAAACCTCGCCCGCCTGACCGACCTGCGCGAAGAGCTGGAGCGCCAGTTGGAGCGCCTGCACCGCCAGGCCCAGGCCGCCGAGAAGTATCAGGAATACAAGGGCGAAGAACGCCAGCTCAAGGCGCAACTCTCGGCCCTGCGCTGGCAAGCATTGAATGATCAGGTGGGCCAGCGCGAAGCGATCATTGGCACCCAGGAAATCAGCTTTGAAGCGCTGGTGGCCGAGCAGCGTAATGCCGATGCCAGCATCGAACGCTTGCGTGACGGCCACCATGAACTCTCCGAACGCTTCAATCTGGTGCAGGGCCGTTTCTATTCAGTGGGCGGCGATATCGCCCGGGTCGAGCAGAGCATTCAGCACGGTCAGCAGCGCCTGCGCCAGTTGCAGGATGACCTGAAGGAAGCCGAACGCGCGCGCCTGGAAACCGAATCGCATCTGGGCCATGACCGCACCTTGCTGCTGACCCTCGGCGAAGAGCTGGACATGCTCACCCCCGAGCAGGAAATCACCAACGCTGCCGCCGAAGAAGCCGCTGCCGCCTTGGAAGAAGCCGAAACCACCATGCACGCCTGGCAGGAACAGTGGGACACCTTCAACCTGCGTTCCGCCGAGCCACGCCGCCAGGCTGAGGTGCAGCAGTCACGCATCCAGCAGCTGGAAACCAGCATGGAACGCCTGGCCGAGCGCCAGCGCCGTTTGCAGGAAGAGCGCGTATTGCTCGCCGCCGACCCGGAAGACGCGGCGATCATGCAGTTGAGCGAGCAACTGGCCGAAAGCGAAATGACCCTCGAGGAGCTGGAGGCCAGCGAAGAACAGCAAGTGGAGCGCTTGGAGCAACTGCGTCAGCAATTGCACACGGCAACCCAGGCGCAGCAGCAGGCCCAGGGGGATTTGCAGCGTCTCAATGGTCGCCTGGCATCCCTTGAAGCGCTCCAGCAAGCGGCGTTGGACCCTGGCACCGGTACCGCCGAATGGCTGCGCGACCAGCATTTGGCCGAGCGCCCGCGCCTGGCCGAAGGCTTGAAGGTAGAAGCCGGTTGGGAGCTGGCGGTGGAAACCGTTTTGGGCGCCGATTTGCAAGCCGTGCTGGTGGACGATTTTGGCGGCTTCGACCTGGCCGGCTTTGCCCAGGGCGACTTGCGCCTGCTCAGCCCCGCCGCCGATGGCACGCGGGTGCCGGGCAGTCTGCTGGACAAGGTTGAAGCGGCGATTGACTTGTCGCCGTGGCTGGGCCAGGTCAAGCCGGTGGAGTCGCTTGAGCAGGCCTTGGCCCAGCGTGTTCAACTGGGGGCCGGTGAGAGCCTGATCAGCCGTGATGGCTATTGGGTCGGGCGCCACTTCCTGCGGGTACGGCGTGCCAGTGAAGCCGAAAGCGGCGTATTGGCCCGTGGCCAGGAAATCGTCAATTTGACCGCCGAGCGTGAAGAGCGTGAAGCCACCCTCGAAAGCCTGGAAACCGAACTGCAAACCCTGCGCGCCACCCAGCGCCAGCAGGAGACCGGTCGCGAACACCTGCGCCGGCTGTTGCAGGACGAAGCGCGCCAGCAGGGCGAATTGAAAGCCCAACTGTCGGCGAGCAAGGCCAAGGTCGAACAACTGACCCTGCGCCGCACCCGCCTCGATGAAGAAGTGGCCGAAATGGGCGAGCAGCGCGCCCTGGAACACGAGCAGATCGGCGAAGCACGCCTGCAATTGCAGGAAGCCCTCGACAGCATGGCCCTGGACACCGAGCAGCGCGAGTTGCTGCTGGCCCAGCGCGACAGCCTGCGCGAACGCCTCGACCGCGTGCGCCAGGAAGCGCGCCAGCACAAGGATCATGCCCACCAGCTAGCGGTGCGCCTCGGCTCGTTGCGCGCCCAGCACGACTCCACGCGTCAGGCCCTCGAGCGCCTGGAGATGCAGTCCGAACGCCTGACCGAAAAACGCGAGCAACTGAGCCTGAACCTGGAGGAGGGCGAGGCGCCACTGGAAGAGCTGCGCCTCAAGCTCGAAGAGTTGCTCGATAAGCGCATGACCGTCGACGAAGAACTCAAGACCGCGCAGATCGCCCTCGAGGATGCCGACCGCGAACTGCGCGATGCTGAAAAACGCCGCACTATGGCCGAGCAGCAATCCCAGTTGATCCGCGGCCAGCTCGAACAGCAACGCATGGAATGGCAAGCCTTGACTGTGCGACGCAAGACCTTGCAAGACCAGTTGCTTGAAGACGGCTATGACCTGCACGGCGTGCTCAACACCCTGACCGCTCAGGCCAACGAGAAAGACGCCGAAGAAGAACTTGAACGGATTGCCGCACGCATTCAACGCCTGGGCGCGATCAACCTCGCGGCCATTGATGAGTACCAGCAGCAGTCCGAGCGCAAACGTTATCTGGATGCCCAGGACGCCGATCTGGTGGAAGCGCTGGATACCCTGGAAAACGTGATCCGCAAGATCGACAAGGAAACCCGCAACCGCTTCAAAGATACCTTTGATCAGATTAATGGCGGTTTACAGGCGTTATTCCCAAAAGTTTTCGGTGGTGGCAGCGCTTACTTGGAACTGACGGGCGAAGATCTACTCGATACAGGGGTAACGATCATGGCGCGGCCTCCGGGCAAGAAGAACAGCACCATCCATTTGTTGTCCGGCGGCGAAAAGGCCCTGACCGCATTGGCCCTGGTATTTGCCATCTTCAAGTTGAACCCGGCGCCGTTCTGCATGCTCGACGAAGTTGACGCACCGCTGGATGACGCTAACGTGGGACGCTACGCTCGGTTGGTCAAAGAGATGTCCCAGACCGTGCAGTTCATCTATATCACTCACAACAAGATCGCCATGGAAATGGCCGATCAGTTGATGGGGGTCACGATGCACGAGCCGGGTTGTTCGCGATTGGTCGCGGTGGATGTGGAAGAAGCGATGGCGATGGTGGAATCCTGAGCCACGCCAGCAGAGAGAATTTTCAGCACGATGTAGGGCGGTTTACCGGTCTAACGAAAGTGGCAAATGGACATATTTGTTCAAGGCATTTTGACAGACGGTGTAAAGTTGTCTTTGGTCGTGCTAGTTTAATGTCAATTTTTCGTGTGCGTGGGCAAAACGTCAGCCAGAACATAGAGTTGGCGCCACGTTTTAAAGCGGTTTGCACGGTGCTAAACCCCTTATTTTTCAGCATTTTTTATAGAGGCACGGGATTACATGGAAATCGGTCTGCGCGAGTGGCTGATCGTCATCGGCATTATTGTCATTGCCGGTATTCTTTTTGATGGCTGGCGCCGTATGCGCGGTGGCAAGGGTAAGCTCAAGTTCCGCTTGGACCGAAACCTGTCCAACCTGCCCGACGACGACGGCAGCGCCGAGCTGCTGGGGCCGCCCCGTGTGCTGGATACCCATAAAGAGCCGCAACTGGACGAGCACGACTTGCCGTCGATGAGCGCGCCGGTGCGTGAAGCTCGCGAGCCGTCGTCCAAGCGCGGCAAGCGTGGCAGTGCAGCGGTAGCCGAACCGCACCAGGGCGACCTGAACCTCGACGTCGATGATGGCCCGAGCTTCAGCAGCCGTGACAACGATTTCCCCGACGAGACCCCGACCAAGAGCGCAGCGCGCCAATCGGTAAACGATCAGCCGGCTGCCGAAGAAGTGCTGGTCATCAGCGTGATCTGCCGCGATGCCGGTGGTTTCAAAGGCCCGGCACTGTTGCAGAACATCCTTGAAAGCGGCCTGCGTTTTGGTGAAATGGATATTTTCCACCGCCACGAAAGCATGGCCGGCAATGGCGAAGTGCTGTTCTCCATGGCCAACGCGGTCAAGCCGGGCACCTTCGATCTGGACGATATCGACCTGTTCAGCACCCCGGCGGTGAGTTTCTTCCTCGGCCTGCCGGGCCCGCGTCACCCGAAACAAGCGTTCGACGTGATGGTGGCGGCGGCCCGCAAGCTGTCCCAGGAACTCAACGGCGAGCTCAAGGACGACCAACGCAGCGTCCTGACCGCCCAGACCATCGAACACTACCGTCAGCGCATCGTCGAGTTCGAGCGTCGCGCCCTGACACAGAAACGCTGAGGTTCGATCATAAGCGTTGTCTGTAGAATCCATGCACTAACATATTGAGCAGCTTCGGCTGCTCTTTTGCTTTATGAGAGAACACCCATGACCGCCGCCCTTACCCGCATTCTCGAACTGCGCGCTGAACTGGATCAGCACAACTATCGCTACCATGTGCTCGACGAGCCGAGCATTCCGGACGCTGAGTACGACCGCCTGTTCCACGAGCTCAAGGCCCTGGAAGCCGAGCACCCGGAACTGGTGACGCGCGATTCTCCGACGCAGCGGGTCGGCAGTGCGGCGCTGTCGGCGTTCACCCAGGTCAAGCACGAGATCCCGATGCTCAGCCTGGGCAACGCCTTCGATGAAGCCACCATGCTCGAATTTGATCGCCGGGTCACCGAGGGCCTCGACCTGCCGGTGGGCGATCTGTTCGGCGCTGGCGCGGCGGTGGAGTACAGCTGCGAGCCGAAGCTGGATGGCCTGGCGGTCAGCCTGCTGTACCAGGATGGCGAACTGGTGCGCGGTGCTACCCGTGGCGATGGCACCACGGGGGAAGACATCAGCGTCAATGTGCGCACCGTGCGCAATATTCCTTTGAAGCTGCACGGCAGCGGCTGGCCGGCCACCCTGGAAGTGCGTGGCGAAGTGTTTATGTCCAAGGCCGGTTTCGAGCGCCTGAACGCCTCGCAACTGGAAGTCGGCGGCAAGACCTTCGCCAACCCGCGCAATGCTGCGGCCGGCAGCCTGCGCCAGCTGGATTCGAAGATCACCGCCAGCCGTCCACTGGAATTCTGCTGCTATGGCATCGGCCAGGTGACCGCAGATATCAGTGACACCCATATTGGTAACCTCAAGCAGTTGCAGAAGTGGGGCATGCCGATCAGCCACGAGCTGAAGCTGGCCAAGGGCATCCAGGAATGCCTGGACTACTACCGCGATATTGGCGAGCGGCGTAATGCGCTGGGCTATGAGATCGACGGGGTGGTGTTCAAGGTCAACAGCATCGCCGCCCAGCGTGAGCTGGGCTTCCGCGCCCGTGAACCGCGCTGGGCCATCGCGCATAAATTCCCGGCGATGGAAGAGTTGACCGAGTTGCTCGACGTGGAATTCCAGGTCGGCCGTACCGGCGCCGTGACTCCAGTGGCGCGCTTGAAACCGGTCAAGGTGGCCGGTGTGACCGTGGCCAACGCTACCTTGCACAACATGGACGAAGTGGCGCGCCTGGGACTGATGATCGGTGACACGGTGATCATCCGCCGCGCCGGTGATGTGATCCCGCAAGTGGTCTCGGTAGTCACCGAGCGTCGCCCGGAACACGCCCGTGCGGTGCAGATCCCCGAGAGTTGCCCGGTGTGCGGTTCCCATGTCGAGCGCACGCAGTTGGTCAAGCGCAGCAAGGGCAAGGAAACCGTCAGTGAAGGCGCGGTGTACCGTTGTGTCGGGCGTCTGGCCTGTGGCGCGCAGCTCAAGCAGGCGATCATCCATTTCGTCTCGCGTCGTGCCATGGATATCGACGGCCTGGGTGACAAGACTATCGAGCAACTGGTGGATGAAAAACTCATCGGCTCGCCGGCGGATCTCTACAAGCTCAAGTATGAACAGATCATTGACTTGGAAGGCTTCGCCGACATCTCCAGCAAGAAGCTGATCAGCGCCATCGAAAACAGCAAGGCGCCAACCCTGGCGCGCTTTATCTATGCCCTCGGCATTCCCGATGTGGGCGAGGAGACCGCCAAGGTGCTGGCGCGCTCCCTGGCTTCGCTGGAGCGTGTGCAGAAGGCTTTGCCGGAAGTGCTGACGTACTTGCCGGATGTGGGGTTGGAAGTGGCCCATGAGATCCATAGTTTCTTTGAAGACGACCACAACCAGGAAGTGATCGGTGCGCTGTTGGCAGCGGACGAATGCGGCCTGCAATTGCAGGACCAGGGCGACCTGAGCGCCGAATTCGCTGCCAGCACCACCTTGGGCGGCTTGCTCGACAAGCTGCACGTGCCTTCCGTAGGGCCGGGCGCCGCGCAGAAACTCGCGGACAAGTTCGGCACGCTTGAAGGCGTAATCAAGGCCGACTGGCTCGACATGCGCCAGGCGCTGCCCGAGAAGCAGGCCAAGGCCGTGCGCGACTTTTTCGATAATGCCGACAACGCCCATCGTGCCCTGGCCATCGAGCAACAGCTCAAGGACTTCGGCATGCACTGGCAGAGCGAGAAGAAGGTGGTCGAAGGCTTGCCGGAAGCCGGGCACACCTGGGTACTCACCGGCTCCCTGGAGCTGATGAGCCGCGATGTGGCCAAGGACAAGCTCGAAAGCCTAGGCGCCAAGGTGGCCGGTTCCGTCTCGGCGAAAACCCACTGCGTGGTGGCCGGGCCGGGCGCTGGATCGAAATTGGCCAAGGCCAGTGAGCTGGGCATCAAAGTGCTGGACGAAGAAGCTTTCGTGGCCTTCCTGGCCGGGCACAACATCAGCGTCTGAAACGCTTTTGCCCCCTGTAGGAACGAGCTTGCTCGCGAAGAACCGGAGTGCCCCGCTGTGAATCAGGCCCCCCGCGTTATCGTTAACGATCTTCGCGAGCAAGCTCGCTCCTACAAAGAGCAGTGGTGTCATCCCTTGCGTGTTGAACGATCCCGAGCGAGAAATGATCTAGTCTCTGTCACCCCAGGGAGAACCCGCGATGTTTCGCTACTTCGAGCAACTCAGTTCGCGCATCGCCGCGCCGTTCATGGCCCAATCCTCGCGCAACAGCAAGGTGTGGCAATGCCGCTGCGGCCAGTCGCTGTTCTTCCGCAACAGCCAGTGCCTGGCCTGCCAGGCGGTGTTGGGTTACCTGCCGCAGCAAAGCCGCCTGTCCTCCCTGCAACCTGGCCCTGTGGTTGGCACTTGGCTGGCGGACGATCATCTCGACGCCGGTGCTTTTCGACGCTGCGCCAACCTTGACACCCCGGCCGCCTGCAACTGGCTGGTCCCGGCCCACAGTACCGCGACGCTGTGCTTGGCCTGCAGCCTGAACCGCACCATTCCCGACCTGTCGATTGCGCAAAACCCCGAACGCTGGCGCAAGGTCGAAACCGCCAAGCGCCGGTTGGTGGCACAGCTGATTAGCCTGGGCCTGCAAGTGGTGCCCAAGAGTGTCGACGAAAACACTGGCCTGGCCTTCGACTTCATCGGCATCGACCTGCAAGGCAACGCGCCCACCACTGGTCATGCCAACGGCCTGATCACCCTGGACATCAAGGAAGCCGACGATGCCCACCGCGAAAAAGTCCGCGTACAGATGCACGAGCCGTACCGCACCTTGCTTGGCCATTTTCGCCATGAAGTCGGCCACTACTATTGGGATCGCCTGATCGCCGACAGCCACTGGCTTGAACCGTTCCGAGCCTTGTTCGGCGACGAGCGCGCCAGTTACGCCGACGCCCTCGACCAGCACTACCAGAACGGCCCGCGCCCTGACTGGCAACAAAACTGCGTCAGTGCCTATGCCACCATGCATCCATGGGAAGACTGGGCCGAAACCTGGGCCCACTACCTGCACATGATGGATGCGGTGGACACTGCCCTGGGCTTTGGTATGAGCGCCCGCGAGATGGACCTGGATTACCAGCCGTTTGCCCTGACGACGCTGTACGATCCAGAACACCCAGGCGGCCCGGCATTCCTCTCGTTCGTCAACGCCTGGATCGAACTGGCCGGCATGCTCAACGAACTGTCCCGTGCCATGGGCCAGCCGGATTTCTACCCCTTCGTGCTGCCGTCGGCGGTGATTGCCAAGTTGCACTTTATTCACCTGGTCATCCAGGAAGAGGGCGGCAGGGCCGATGCGGTCCTGCATGCACAATGATTAACCCCTGTGGGGAGGGGGCAAGCCCCCACATTGGATAGCGCAATTGTTGAACGCCATGGCAAGTACTTGAAGCTTCTCATTTTTTACGGTTGTAACTTCCGATGAGAACGGTACAATGGCGCGGCTTGCCGAGAGGCCAGCGTCGTTATGGTGACCCCATCGGTCCCCCCGCAACGATTACCCGTGAACCTGGTCAGAGCCGGAAGGCAGCAGCCACAGCGGGAACATTGTGTGCCGGGGTGTGGCTGGTGGGGTTGCCTCCATAACGCTCCCTCCTGCGGTCCCTTCTTCGATTCCAATTCATATTTGCTGCCCTGCCAGTCATCTGTGACGCCGGTTGCACAGCGCATGACGGTCATCTCTCGACCAGTGGCATACTCCCAAGCGTCTCTTTCCCCTGGCTACGAGGCTATATGCACTCGGAACATTTTGATTTATCCAGCCCTGTGTTCTTGCCGATCACCGATGAAACCTGTGCGGGTTTGTTGGCTGGCGACGGTGCAGGGGCGCTCGTCGCCCTGAGTGAGCCGGAGCTGGCGGCCGTGCTGGTTATCCAGAATCTGGCGCAGGTGCCGGAAAGCGACCTGAGCGCCAGTGGCGCTGAAAAAGTCTTGGCCAAGCTCATTGACTGGGCGGTAGAGGCCAGCCATTCGACGAGCGTGTCTCTGTTGTCGGAAGCACAGCGGCTGTTCGACCAAAGGAAGCTGTACTTCGGTCTTAATGTGGTCAAAAGCCTCAAGCTGCGCTTTCTGCTGGCGGAGGAGGTACAGGCGCGAGACTACCTGCTGCCCAGCGGCAAGTGGGACGTCGAATATAAAGTGCGCCACCTCAAGGCAAATGACCCGTTCAGCAAACAGATGGTCACGCCTCGGCACCGCGAACGCTGGTTGAGCGCCGAGCAAGACAAGCTGGTCAGGACCTTCCGCGCCAACTTGAACGAAGACCTGCATGTCCAAGGCTACGCGGGCATCGGTAAGAGTCATCTGCTGGTGGCCTTGATGGAGCACCTGCGTCCGGAAAAAACCTTGTTGCTGGCGCGTACCCCGGCAAAACTGGAAACCCTGCGCGCGCGCATGGTGGGCGTACGCGAGCGAAAGGCCGGCCAGACCTTCTACGCCTTTGCGCATACCTTGTTGCATGGCCCAAGGCCCAAACCACTGGATACCCAAGCAAGGGCGCTGAGCAAGCAGGCACTGGCCCAGGAGCTGAATATCTTCGGTTTCCGGCGTTTGGAGGGGCAAGCGGTGGTGGATGTCTGTCTCAAAGTGCTGGAAGCCTACTGCCGCTCCTGGGAATACAGCCTGTCGGCGAAGCATTTGCCGCATTTCAAGCAGCCGCTGTCCGTCGTCGACTCGCGGGCACTGCTCGAATACGCCAGCCGGTTGTGGAGCTACCTTGAGGCGAATCCGGCCTGGGGCAGCCAGACCGGATTTGAAGCCTTGTTGATGATCAAGCGCGCCAGCCTTGCCGGCTGTGTGGTGCCCGAGCGCTATACCCACGTGCTCATCGACGAGAGCCAGGACATTCCGGCGCCGCTGCTGCAGATGATCGAGCGCGGCCGCCAGGTGCTGGTCACCCTGGGCGACGAGTACCAGCAGGCCAGTGGTGGGGTGGTCAAACGTGCCCGTGAGGTTCGCCACACGGACATTTGCTACTCCGTGCGTTCCGGACGCAACGTCGAGCGCCTGGTCAACCCTTTGATCAGCCAGCATTCGGATAAAAGCAAAGTGCTCTTTGAGGGCGCGCGGGACGCCGACGTCGGTATTGAGTTTTATCCGCAGGGTTTCGTGCCGCCGCAAGGTTGCGTGGTGCTGACCGCGTCCTATTGGGACACCATGAAGTGGGCCATGCAACTAAGTGACGCCCGTTGTGCATTCGGCCTGGCGAGTAAAGAGGCGCAGCAGTCACTCAAGTATTTCATGGACACGGTCATCGCGTTGTTCAAGCCAGATTTCTATAGCAACGAGTTCAATGACAGTGGCCCTCATCCTTTTTTCAGCGATATGGCCGATTGGCAGCAAGTGCGCGAGGCATGTCAGTTCGATGAGGCGTTTCTTTGGGTTGAGGCCGAGTTGGAAAAAGGCTTTAACCTGGCTGACGTTACACGTTTGAACCGGCTAAGCGGCCATCCGCACGAGCGCTGCCTGCTGATGCTGGCGCAAGATGCGGGCGGGCTGGAGTTCGAACGGGTGCTGCTTACCCCCGAGTTGTTGACCAATGTGAAGTTCCAAGACGCCTATGCGTTCGACCAGCGACTGTGTGCGGTGTATATCGCGATTTCCCGAGCGACTCAGCAATTGTATCTGCCCTACGATGTGGTTGAATGGATCGACTATCACAAGTATCAGAAAACCCGAGAGTTGCACGGTTACTGACGGATTTAACCGAGCCATTTCACAACTTTCAAAACGCCCTCTGGACAATTCGCATACCGCCTTGCTAGCTTGCGCCAGCCACTTGTTTCAGAGTATGACAAGGGCACGGATTTGATATTGAAGTGCTATCACTTCTTTCACTCACAAGGATGTCTGTCATGAAGAGCCTGCAAGGGTTGCCTCGTCTTATCAGTGCTTCAGTAGGCGCTCCCGGTAAAGCCCGCAACTTGCCCGCTGATGTTCAGTGCATCCAGTACCTATTTAACTTGATCATTCCCAAGATGGGCTTTGCCTTGCAGGAAAACGGCAAGTGCGACGGCCAGTTGGTGCAATGCATCAGCCAGTATCAGTTCCGCCATCTCAAATACGCCCATCCCGATGGTGTGATCGACCCCACGGGGCGCACGTTCAACAGCTTGATCGAAGAAGCGGTGAAGGTGCCCGTGAGGGCCTTCCCGGCCATGCGCATTCCGAGCTTTCTCAACGCATTGGGCAATAACAACGTCGATGCGGTGCAAGCCACGGTCAACGTCTACCTGAGCCAGGTGCGTGCAGTGATCGAGGCCGAGCGGCGCAACCGCCAGTTAATGCTCCAGGCCACCTGTGACGGCGGCACAACGCTCAGCGATACGGATTTCCAGAATGCCGCCAAGCAACTGGGCAACGGCATTTCGACAAATGTGGTCAAGGCTTTTGCGACCGTGGAGTCGGGCGGGAAGGTGGGTTTCGGGCCGGCAAAGTTACCGATCATCGCCTTCGAAGGGCACCACTTTCGCAAGTACACCAATCACATCTACGACCAGTCGCACCCGCTGCTGTCGTATGTCTACAAGAAAAAAGCCGGGCCGCAGTGGCAGACCAATAACAAGGACCAGGTCAAGGCCTGGGAAACCATGGCTACCGCATTCGCCCTGGACCAGGAGGCGGCATTGATGTCGGCGTCCTGGGGCATGTTTCAGGTCATGGGATTCAACTTCGCATCCTGCGGTTTCAAGACGGTGTTTGAGTTAGTCGCAGCGTTGAAAGTGAACGCCGGTAATCAACTCAAGGCCTACATCAGCTTTTGCAGCAAGAGCACGGCGTTGATGAGTGCGATGAAAAACAAGGATTTCACAGCCATGGCCCGCAACTATAACGGCGATGACTACGGCAACTATGACGTGCTGATGAAACAAGCCTACGAAGCCTTTGAAGGGAAGAAATAAGATGATTCGTTTTCTGGCGATGGGCGTGTTGTCGTTATGCACGGTGGCGTCGGCACTGGCTGGCTCGCCAACCTTGCATTCGGGCAAGTACGAAGGGTTGATGCTGGCGGTAACGCCTGGGCATCAGGTCGAGGGTTTCTACGCCGAGGCGATGGGCGAGGGCGTGAGCCGCCGTTGCAGCTTCTACCTGCAAGGCAAGCCTGAGGCGCTGACCACCTGGCTGGACGCCGCCTACCCTGGCAGTGTGGCTGTGGCGTCCGACGGCGTGATCCTGACGGTGGAGCAGGGCCGTCAACACCCCGGCTGTATCAACGTGCTGATGCCGGAAATCGCCACCGGCCTGGACCTGACCCAGACCGCCAGCAAAAAGTGGATCGGCCTGGTGACCGTATCCGCCGACAAGGCTTACCTGTTGAAAACCCCGGGTGCGAAGGCCGCCAAGCGTCCCTACATCGTCAAGGATGATGTGGTGGGTGTGCTGGCGTTCAAGGATGGCTGGGCGCAGGTGGAGTTTATCAATGCTGACGACCGTTCGTTCACGGGGTGGATCAGCCAGGGCCAGTACGCACGGTTGGTTGCGCCGAAGCTCTGAGAAGCTCTGAAATGTGGGAGGGGGCTTGCTCCCGATGAGGAAGGGTCAGCTAGCACCTATATTGATTGACACACCGCTATCGGGAGCAAGCCCCCTCCCACATTTAGGAATGTGTCAGCCAAAGGTCTCGCGCAGTAGCCCGGCGAATGCATCCCGTGCCAGGTGTCGCTGGGTGTCCTTGTGCCAAAACAGCAGGTTGTCCACCGCCGCCAGTTCGTCGAACCGATAGGACGCCAGCTGATTGGCCTGCTCATAGCGCGCCAGAATGCCCTCGGGCGCTAGCGCCACGCCAATCCCCGCGCTGACGCAGCCGATGATCGTGCCCCAACTGGCGTAGCTGGCAATCGCTGGCTTGAAGTCATGGGGCTTGAGCCAGTTTTCCAGGGCGGCGCGATAGGGGCAGCCTGGCGGCCATACCAGCAGCGTGCGGCCGGCCAGGTCCTCGGCGCTATTGATAGGTGCACTGGAGGCGCTGGCAATCAACACCAGGCGCTCGCTGTAGACCACGCTCTGTTCCAGCTTCGTACGTTTGCCACCGGCGGCCACCAGGGCCACGTCCAGGCGATGGTGTTGCAGGTCGTCGAGCAATTGCGCCCAGGCGCCGGTGACCAATTCCAGGCTGACCTCGGGGTAACGTCGGTGATATTCCGCCAGCAGCGGTGGCAGGCGGCCGCTGGCGCTGGATTCCACCGCACCGATGCGCAAGGTGCCACGGGGAATGGCGTTGGCATCCACCGCACGTTTGGACTCATCCACCAGCGCCAGGATGCGTTCACAGTAATCCAGGAAGATCTCACCCGCAGCACTGATCGCCAACCCGCGGCCGGCGCGGATAAACAGCGGCGTGCCCAACTCGTTTTCCAGCTGCTTGATGCGCGTGGTGATGTTGGACGGCACACAGTGCAACTGCAAGGCAGCCTGGGCCACGCTGCCGGTTTGTGCCACGGCGCGCACCATTTTCAGTTGGGCCAGTTCCATTGCTCAGTTCCCGTGATTTCAGAAGTCAGAAACACTTAATTGTCCTAGGCCCGGCCTGGGCCAAGACTGACGGCATGCCTTCTCAATGCGTGGATGCCGTCGATGAATACCCCGTCACCTCTAAAGCTTACGCTAGTCATTGCCAGCGTCATCCTCTGTTGGGCCTATTCGCCGATTGGCGTGCACATGGGGCTGCACAGCTACAGCCCCGGTCAATTGGCGTTGCTGCGGTTCCTGATTGCATCGGTATTCATGGGGGGCGTGGCGGTGGTGGTCGGTATCGGCCGCCCGCAGGTGCGCGATCTTCCCTGGCTGCTGGTCTTAGGTTTCTTTGGGGTGTTCCTGCACCACACCAGCATCAATAGCGGTCAGCAATGGGTGACGGCGGCGGCGTCCAGCGTGTTGGCACAGTCGGCGCCGTTGTTCAGTGTGTTGATCGCGTTTTTCTGCTTGAAGGAACGGGTCAGTGCCTGGCGCTGGGCCTGTGTGCTATTGGGCCTGGCCGGCGTGCTGGTGGTGATCTGGGGCGACCACGGCGTGGGCGACATCGACCCTCGGGGCTTGCTGATCCTGCTGGCGGCGTGCTCGTGGAGTGTGTATTTCGCCATCGCGCGGCATTACGCCCATCGCTACAGCCCGCTGACCCTGGCGTGCTACATGGTGTGGTCCGGCACCTTGATGCTTTGCGTGAACCTGCCGGGCCTGCCCGCCGCCATCGTACAGGCACCGTTACCGGAGAACTTCGCGGTGCTGGTGCTGGGCATTTTCCCCAGCGCCTTGGCCTACCTGGCCTGGGGGTATGTGTTGAAGCATGTCGAGGTCAGCCGTGCTTCGGTGGCGATGTACCTGATCCCACCGGTGGCCATGGTGATGGCCGCAATGCTGCTCGGCGAGCATGTGGCCCTGCAGGTGGTGCTGGGCGCGGTGATCGTGCTGGCCAGCGTGGCCGCCATTAGCCTGGAGCGCCACTGGCGTTCAATCGTTCATGCAGGACGTGTGCAAAAGCCCGCTGTGGGGCCAATCGGGCGACCTTCGTCAGATTAGACGAGCGTGCCGGATGCAATTTCCCCCTTGCTCCGCTAGCATTACCGGCTTCCGCTTCCCAGTTGCGACGGTTTTCGATGAGTTATCAGGTTCTTGCACGTAAATGGCGCCCGCGCTCGTTCCGCGAAATGGTCGGCCAGACCCATGTGCTCAAGGCTCTGATCAATGCCTTGGACAGCCAACGGCTGCACCACGCCTACCTGTTCACCGGTACCCGCGGGGTGGGCAAGACCACGATTGCGCGCATCATCGCCAAGTGCCTGAATTGTGAAACCGGTATCACTTCAACGCCTTGCGGCACCTGTTCGGTATGCCGCGAGATCGACGAGGGGCGTTTTGTCGACCTGATCGAGATCGACGCCGCGAGCCGCACCAAGGTCCAAGACACCCGCGAGCTGCTCGACAACGTGCAGTACGCACCGAGCCGTGGCCGCTTCAAGGTCTACCTGATCGACGAAGTGCACATGCTGTCCAGCCACTCTTTCAACGCCCTGTTGAAAACCCTGGAAGAGCCGCCGCCCTACGTTAAGTTCATCCTGGCCACCACCGACCCGCAGAAACTTCCTGCAACGATTTTGTCGCGGTGCCTGCAGTTCTCCCTGAAAAACATGACCCCCGAGCGCGTGGTCGAGCATTTGACCCACGTGCTGGGCGTCGAGAACGTACCGTTCGAAGACGACGCGCTGTGGTTGTTGGGCCGCGCCGCCGACGGTTCGATGCGTGACGCCATGAGCCTCACCGACCAGGCCATCGCGTTCGGCGAAGGCAAGGTCATGGCTGCCGATGTGCGCGCCATGCTCGGCACCCTGGACCACGGCCAGGTATATGATGTGCTTCATGCGCTGATTGAAGGCGACGCCAAGGCGCTGCTCGAAGCGGTGCGCCACCTCTCGGAGCAAGGCCCGGATTGGAACGGCGTGCTCTCGGAGATCCTCAATGTGCTGCACCGCGTCGCCATCGCCCAGGCCCTGCCGGAAGGCGTCGACAACGGCCATGGCGACCGCGATCGCGTATTGGCCCTGGCCCAGGCCTTGCCGGCCGAGGATGTGCAGTTCTACTACCAGATGGGCCTGATTGGCCGCCGGGACCTGCCCCTGGCGCCGGACCCGCGCGGCGGCTTTGAAATGGTGCTGCTGCGTATGCTGGCGTTCCGGCCGGCGGATTCGGCAGACGCACCGAGACAGCCGCTAAAGCCAGTGGGGATCAGCCAGGCCACAGTTGATTCCGCCAAACCAGTGGCTGGCGCGGCAGCTGTCGCGTCAGTAGTCGCTGCACCCGTACCGGTTGCGCCGACGCCTGAGCCTGAGCCTGAGCCGGTTGCAGCAGCGCCTGTGGTTGAACCTGCGCCGGTTGTCGAGCCAGAGCCTGTGGTCGACCTGCCCTGGAATGACCCGGTCGAAGCCGAAGCCGAGCCAGAGCCTGAGCAACAACCCGCCGTGGAGCCCGTGCTGGAAACCGCCGGCGAGCAGCCCGAGCTGACGCCGATGCCGGCGCCGACCCCGGACAGCGTCGTGCCGGATGCCCCTGAATGGGTGTCGGCACCGGTCCCCGAGCCGACGGTCGCCCAGGTCGAGGCTGCAACCCCAGGCATTGACCTGGACGATGAACCGCCGCTGGATGAAGACTACATCGAGCCGGACATGGACTCGGCCTACAGCTACCTGGACGAATTGGCCAGTGAGCATACCGCCGAGCCAGCGCCCGAGCCCGAGGCAGAACCGGCTGCGGCCCCGGCCACCGGCTTGGCCCTGCAATGGCTGGAATTGTTTCCGAAATTGCCGATCTCCGGCATGACCGGCAGTATCGCCGCCAACTGCACCCTGATTTCCATCGAGGGCGACCACTGGCTGTTGCACCTGGACCCGGCCCATAGCGCCTTGTTCAATGCCACCCAGCAGCGTCGGCTCAACGATGCGCTCAACCAGTACCATGGGCGCACGCTGACCATCGCCATCGAGCTGATCAAGCCCGAGCAGGAAACTCCGGCCCAGGCGGCGACTCGTCGGCGCCTTAACCGTCAACGCGAGGCCGAGGATTCGATCCACGCTGATCCGCTGATCCAACAAATGATGCAACAGTTCGGTGCGGTCGTCCGTCACGATACTATTGAACCTGTCGAAGCCCCGGTGTCCCAGGCGTCATGACTCCGGGCTACTAACTTGATCCACGTACTTTTGAGGTGATTCCCATGATGAAAGGTGGCATGGCCGGCCTGATGAAGCAGGCGCAGCAGATGCAGGAAAAGATGGCCAAGATGCAGGAAGAACTGGCCAACGCCGAAGTCACCGGTAAAGCCGGTGGCGATATGGTCAGCGTGGTGATGACCGGTCGTCACGACATCAAGCGCGTGAGCATCGACCCGAGCCTGCTGGAAGGCGTCAGCGACGACGACCGCGAAGTGCTCGAAGACTTGTTCGCCGCGGCCGTCAACGACGCCGTGCGCAAGATCGAAGCCAACAGCCAGGACAAAATGTCCGGCGTGACCGCTGGCATGCAATTGCCACCGGGCATGAAGCTGCCGTTCTGATACAGACTTTGGCTAGATTCAAATGCCGGGCATTGCGCCTGGCATTTTTTTTGGGCCGACGAAACATCGAACCCCAACCCGTTACCCATGGTCTGCACCTTATACCGTTGAATTCTCATCGATAACAGGAGCCCCGCTGATGCCTCAAGAAATGACGCTCAACCAACGCATCGTCCTGGTCTCACGCCCTCAAGGCGCACCCACGCCGGAGAACTTTCGCCTTGAACGTGTGAGCCTGCCGGAGCTGGCAGACGGTCAGGTGTTGTTGAAGACGCTGTATCTGTCGCTGGACCCCTATATGCGTGGGCGCATGAGCGACGCACCGTCCTACGCCGCGCCCGTGGAAATCGACGAGGTAATGACCGGTGGTGCTGTCAGCCGTGTCGAGCAATCGCGTCACCCGAAATTTGAGGTAGGCGACCTGGTGGTGGGCGCAACCGGCTGGCAGAGCCACTGCATTTGCGATGGGAGCAACCTCATGCCAGTGCCCAAGGGCCTGGCGAGTCCGTCGATGGCGTTGGGTGTGCTGGGTATGCCGGGCATGACCGCCTACATGGGCCTGATGGACATCGGCCAGCCCAAGGCCGGGGAAACCCTGGTGGTGGCCGCTGCGTCCGGCGCGGTGGGCTCGGTGGTGGGCCAGGTGGCCAAGCTCAAGGGCTTGCGTGTGGTGGGCATCGCCGGTGGTGCGGACAAGTGCCGCTATGTGGTGGATGAGCTGGGCTTTGATGCCTGTATCGACCACAAGAGCGCGGACTTTGCCCAGGAACTGGCGCTGGCCTGTTTCAAAGGCGTGGACATCTACTTTGAAAATGTCGGCGGTAAAGTCTTCGATGCGGTGCTGCCTCTGCTCAACCCCAAGGCGCGCGTGCCGCTGTGCGGGTTGATTGCCGGTTACAACGCCCACGAAGCGCCCAGCGGCCCTGATCGCCTGCCGGCGCTGCAGCGTACCTTGCTGACCAAGCGCGTGCGTATCCAGGGTTTTATCGTGTTCGACGACTATGGCGACCGCCAGCCGGAGTTCCTCAGCGCCATGGCGCCGTGGGTGCGCGATGGCAAGATCAAGTTCCGCGAGGACGTGGTCGATGGCCTGGAGCAGGCGCCCGAAGCCTTTATCGGCTTGCTCGAGGGGCGCAACTTCGGCAAGTTGGTGGTGCGCGTCGCGCAGGATTGAGTATTTGACGCTAATCCGGGGCGCGGGTATAAACCGCGTCTCGTTGTTTTGTCGGACCCTTCGCCCATGAGCTTCAGCCCCCTGATTCGCCAACTGATCGACGCCTTGCGCACGCTGCCCGGTGTCGGCCAGAAAACTGCCCAGCGCATGGCCCTGCAACTGCTGGAGCGTGATCGCAGCGGCGGCACCCGCCTGGCCCAGGCCCTGAGCCAGGCCATGGAAGGCGTGGGCCACTGCCGCCAATGCCGCACCCTCACCGAAGAAGAGCTCTGCCCGCAATGCGCCGACCCACGCCGTGACGACACCTTGCTGTGCGTGGTGGAAGGGCCGATGGATGTGTATGCGGTGGAGCAGACCGGTTATCGCGGACGCTACTTCGTGCTCAAGGGCCATCTTTCGCCGCTGGACGGGCTGGGGCCGGAGGCTATCGGTATTCCGCAACTGGTCGCACGAATTGAAGCGCAGGGCACTTTTACCGAAGTGATCCTGGCGACCAACCCGACCGTGGAAGGTGAAGCCACGGCGCATTACATTGCCCAGTTGTTGACCAATAAAGGCTTGATCACCTCGCGTATTGCCCATGGTGTACCGTTGGGTGGCGAGTTGGAGCTGGTCGATGGTGGCACCTTGGCCCACTCGTTCGCGGGTCGTAAGCCGATCGCGCTCTAACATCCGCAGCAGGATCAAATGTGGGAGGGGGCTTGCTCCCGATTGCTGTGTGTCAGTCGACAGAGTTATTGGCTGATCCACCGCTATCGGGAGCAAGCCCCCTCCCACAGTAGTTTTGTGGTGTCAGTGATAACTGTGTATGGCTTGATAACCAAGCAAGCGCTTGGTAAGTTCGCTCCATCTCGCCATGGAGCTTGCCGATGTCTGCCTATCAGGAATACTTCGATCCCAGCCACCAATTGGTCCGCGACAGCGTGCGTCGTTTTGTCGAGCGCGAAATGTTGCCGGGTATTGAGCAATGGGAGGAGGCTGAGAGCTTTCCCCGCGAGCTCTATCTCAAGGCGGGCGCGGCGGGCATTCTGGGGATTGGTTATCCGGAATCGCTAGGCGGCAGCCACGAAGGTGATCTGTTCGCCAAGGTGGCCGCCAGCGAAGAATTGATGCGCTGTGGTTCCGGTGGTGTGGTGGCGGGGCTGGGCTCCCTGGATATCGGCCTGCCCCCCATCGTCAAATGGGCCAGGCCCGAGGTGCGTGAGCGCGTGGCGCCCCAGGTGTTGAGCGGCGAGAAGATCATCGCGCTGGCCGTCACCGAACCCAGCGGCGGCTCGGATGTGGCCAACCTGCAGACCCGTGCCGTACGCGAGGGCGAAGATTACCGTGTGAGCGGCACCAAGACCTTTATCACCAGTGGCATCCGTGCCGATTTTTATACCGTGGCGGTGCGCACCGGCGGCCCGGGCTTTGGCGGCATCAGCCTGCTGATGATTGAGAAAGACACGCCCGGGTTCACTGTCGGCCAGCCGCTGAAAAAGATGGGCTGGTGGGCGTCGGACACCGCCGAACTGTTCTTCGACGATTGCCGCGTACCCGCCGGCAACCTTATCGGCGCTGAAAATATGGGCTTTGCCTGCATCATGGGCAATTTCCAGAGCGAGCGCCTAGCCCTGGCCTTGATGGCTAACATGACCGCGCAACTGGCCCTGGAGGAGAGCCTCAAGTGGGCCGCCCAGCGCGAAGCATTCGGCAAGCCCATCGGCAAATTCCAGGTGCTCAAGCATCGGCTGGCGGAAATGGCCACCGCCGTGGAAGTCTCCCGGGAGTTCACCTATCGCCAGGCCTCCAGGATGGCCGCTGGCAAGAGCGTGATCAAGGAGATTTCCATGGCCAAGAACCTGGCCACTGACACGGCTGATCGGGTGACCTATGACGCAGTGCAGATATTGGGTGGGCAGGGGTATATGCGTGGCAGCCTGGTGGAGCGGCTGTATCGGGATAATCGGATTCTGTCGATTGGTGGGGGGACGCGGGAGGTGATGAACGAAATCATCAGCAAGCAGATGGGGCTTTGACCGGCGGTGTTCTTTCGGGCCCCATCGGGAGCAAGCCCCATCGGGAGCAAGCCCCCTCCCACATTCTTGATTGTGTTCACAAGTCAAAATGTGGGAGGGGGCTTGCTGCCGATGAGGCCAGTCCTGACAAAGACTATCTTTCAGTCAACCCAAACTGCGTCAGGCAAAACGTCGGAATCCCCATGTCTTCCAACCGCTGCGACCCACCCAGCTCAGGCAAATCAATAATCGCCGCGGCTTCAAAGATCTTCGCGCCCATGCGCCGCACCAGGTTAGCCGCAGCGATCAAGGTACCTCCGGTGGCGATCAGGTCATCGAACATCAGCACCGAATCCCCTTCGCACAGGCTGTCGGCGTGCACTTCCAGGAAGGCTTCGCCGTATTCGGTCTGGTAACCCTCGGCAAGCACGTCCGCCGGCAGCTTGCCCTGCTTGCGAAACAGGATCAGCGGCTTGTTGAGCTGATAGGCGATGATCGAACCAATCAGGAAACCACGCGCATCCATTGCGCCAATATGGCTGAAGTCGGCCTCGACGTAACGCTGTGCAAAGCTGTCGGCGACCAGGCGCAGGGCGCGGGGCGATTGGAACAGGGGAGTGATGTCACGAAAGATAACCCCAGGCTTGGGGAAGTCGATGACGGGGCGAATCAGGGATTTGATGTCGAACGAATCGAAAGTCATCGTCGCAGAGTCCTGGGCGGAAAACGGACTCGAAGTATACCTGCGGCCTCGCCGATTGGCGCGGCCGCAGTCTGGATCAGACCTCCAGTGAACCGCCGGCCAGTGCGCACAGCTGGATCGGATCAAGGATATGCACTTCTTTGCCCTCGGCGGCAATCAGCTGGTTCTGCTGGAAGCGGGTAAATACGCGGGACACGGTCTCTACGGCCAGCCCCAGGTAATTGCCGATTTCATTGCGCGACATGCTCAGGCGGAACTGGTTGGCCGAGAAACCACGGGCACGGAAGCGCGCCGACAGGTTGACCAGGAATGTAGCGATGCGCTCGTCGGCGGTTTTCTTCGACAGCAGCAGCATCATTTGCTGGTCGTCACGAATCTCGCGGCTCATCACGCGCATCAGCTGGCGACGCAACTGCGGCAATTGCAGGGCCAATTCATCGAGGCGTTCGAAAGGGATTTCGCACACCGAGGTCGTCTCCAGCGCTTGGGCCGACACCGGGTGAACCTCGGTGTCCATCCCCGACAGCCCGACCAACTCGCTGGGCAAGTGGAAGCCAGTGATTTGTTCTTCACCGCCATCGCTTAGGCTGAATGTCTTCAACGCGCCCGAACGTACTGCATAGACCGAATCGAACTTGTCGCCCTGGCGAAACAGGAACTCGCCTTTTTTTAGCGGGCGCCCGCGTTTCACGATGTCGTCCAGCGCATCCATGTCTTCCAGATTCAGCGAAAGTGGCAGGCAGAGGGGAGCCAGGCTGCAATCCTTGCAGTGAACCTGGCTGTGAGCGCGCAGTTTGGCTGGCTCAGACATTTCTTAAATCCTTGTGGGAAAACACACATAAGACGTAAGGGTAACGCACTGGGGGGCACCGAAGCCAGCATGTACAAAAAACCTGGCGGAATATAAAGATTTGCCCGAGGCGGCCGATAGCACTGCCATCGAATATGAACGCGGGTGGCTCAAACCATGTTATCCCTCAGTACTCAACTCGCCTCGCGCACCCAGGTCCAGGCACTGCCCGAAGCCAAGAAGGCGGTAGACTCCGATGTTGCCGCGATCCCGTCGACGGATGCAGCCAAGCCTGCCGTTTCAGTGACCATTTCTGGTGCCGCGATGAAAGCTGCAGCGGCGGAGAAAACCTCAAACAGTGATATCGATGACAGTGGCCTGGCGGACAACGTCAAGAATCTGCTGAAGATGATTCGCGAGATCAAGAAACAGATTGCCGAGAAACAGGCTGAGATGGCGGCGGTGATGGCTGATAAAAACCTCTCGCCGGAACAGGCACGTGCCCGGCTTTCGGGCCTGCAATCGGCGTTGAGCGCACTGCAGGCCGGGTTGACCAGCGCTCAGGCGTCGCTGGCCAAAGCCATGAAAGACATGAGCGGCGCCGATGCGATCAAGACTGCCGGGCTGGCGATGAAGTAACCACCGTCAGATGACCCGCGAAAATCGCTGCCTGTTCTGGTGCTCCAGATAGGCATCGAACACCATGCACACCGAGCGCACCAACAAGCGCCCGGCCGGCAGCACACGAATGCCCAGGGCATCCAGCTCGATCAAGCCATCGGTCGCCATCGTCTCCAGTTGCGGCCATAGCTCGGTGAAATAACCGCGAAAATCGATGTTGTAGGTCTGTTCGATCCCTTCGAATACCAGGCTGAAATTGCAGATCAACTGCTGGATCACGTCCCGGCGCAGACGATCATCCGTGGTACAGACCAGTCCACGGCTGGTCGCCAGCTGCGCGCCCGCCAAGGCATTCTGGTACTGGTTCAGATCACTGCTGTTTTGACAGTACAGGTCGCCGACCTGGCTGATCGCCGACACTCCAAGCCCAATCAAGTCGCAATGCCCGTGGGTGGTGTAACCCTGGAAGTTACGCTGCAACCTGCCTTCTTCCTGGGCAATGGCCAATTCGTCGTCTGGCAAGGCAAAGTGGTCCATGCCGATATAGCGGTAGCCGGCCTGGGTCAATTGCTCGATGGTGGTTTGCAGCATCAGCAGTTTCTCAGCCGGCGAGGGCAGGTCGTCGATGTTGATCCGCCGTTGCGGCATGAAGCGTTCTGGCAGGTGCGCGTAGTTGAATACGGACAGGCGGTCCGGCTGCAAACGGATGACTTCCTCCACGGTGCGCGCAAAATTCAGCGGAGACTGCTTGGGCAAGCCGTAGATCAGGTCGATATTGATCGAGCGAAATTGCAGGGTGCGTGCCGCATCGATCACCGCGCGGGTTTCTTCCAGGCTTTGCAGGCGATTGACCGCCCGTTGCACGTCGGGATCGAGGTCTTGCAGGCCGATGCTTACGCGGTTGAAACCCAGCTCGCGCAGCAGGCCCATGGTGGCCCAGTCGGCTTCGCGTGGATCGATTTCGATACCGTAGTCGCCTGAATCGTCATCCAGCAAATTGAAATGTTGGCGCAGGCAGGCCATCACCTGGCGAAGTTCGTCGTGACTGAGAAAAGTGGGCGTACCGCCGCCCAGATGCAGCTGCTCAACCGTTTGCTTGGGGTCGAGGTGACAGGCCACCAGCTGGATTTCCTGCTCCAGGCGTTGCAGGTAGGCCTGGGCGCGGCCGCGGTCCTTGGTGATGACCTTGTTGCAGGCGCAGTAGTAGCAAATGTTGGCGCAGAACGGCACGTGCACATATAGCGACAAGGGCCGCACGGCCTTGCGGCTGTCACGCAGCGCGTGGAGCAGGTCAAAGGTGCCGACCTGGCTGTCAAATTGTACGGCGGTGGGGTAGGACGTGTAGCGCGGCCCCGCCAAGTCGTAGCGGTGAATCAGATCTGTGTCCCAACGAATGGCGTCGAGCATGCGGGCGGTCCCCGGGAATGGCTAGTGGGCCGAGTCTAGGGGCAGGGCTGGGCAGGCATCTTGATTTGCATCAACGGGGAGCGGCGCTATGCCACATGGCCTTTAATGCCCCATTAGCCAGTGCTGATGCGGGCCCGGCAGCGTCCAGATACCGAAGATCATTACCAGCACGCCCCCGGCGACACGCACGCTGCGCTTGCGCAATAACGCGGTCACGCGTTCGGCCGCCAACCCGGTGGCGAGCAGCACCGGCCAGGTGCCCAGCCCGAAGGCCAGCATCAGTAATGCACTGTCCAGCGCATTGCCCTGGCTCGCCGCCCAGAGCAGGGTGCTGTAGACCAACCCGCACGGCAACCAGCCCCACAACGCGCCCAGCAGCAAGGCGCGCGGCAGGCTGGATACCGGCAGCAGACGGTTGGCAACAGGCTGTATATGCCGCCACAGGCCACGCCCGAGGCTTTCGATACGGGTCAGGCCGCTCCACCAGCCGGCCAGGTACAGGCCCATGCAGATCAGCAGCAGCCCGGCGAGCACGCGCATGAACATCGCCGCCGGGCTGTTGGCCACTGCCCAGCCGGCCAGGCCAATCAGTAACCCCGCCGTTGCATAGCTGAGGATGCGTCCCAGGTTGTACGCCAGCAGCAAGCGAAAGCGGCGGCTGCGTTGCGCCTTGGGGATCGCCAGGGTCAGCGCGCCCATCAGCCCGCCGCACATGCCCAGGCAATGGCCGCCGCCGAGCAGGCCAAGGATCAGCGCCGAGACCAGCAGGGGCGCCAGCTCAAGCATTGGGTGGGGCTTTGGGCGGTTGCTCGGGGCCGTTGGCTTCGTCGACGGCGGCCAGGTGATTCGGATCCTGATCGTCGAACAACACGCTGTGGGCCGGACCATCGAGGTCCTCGTACTGGCCACTGTCCACGGCCCAGAAGAAGATGTAGATCGCCACACCCACTAACAGCAGCGCCGCCGGAATCATCACGTATAGAGCTGGCATCTGCACTCCATGCCCACGCGGCTCAGGCCGGCAGCGGGCGGGTTATCAAGGTGGTGCCGGTGGCTGGCGCGCTCGGCAGGCGAGTCAGGCGCAAGGCGTTGAGCACCACGGTCAATGAGCTGAGGGACATGCCGATCGCCGCCCAGATCGGGGTGATCCAGCCCAGGGCGGCAAACGGCAGCATAAGGCCATTGTACAGCCCGGCCCACAGCAGGTTCTCAATGATTACCCGACGAGTGCGTCGCGCCAGGCTGAAGGCCTGCACCAAGGCATCCAGGCGGTTGGACAACAGCACCGCGTCGGCACTGGTTTTCGCCAAGTCCGTGGCCGAGCCCATGGCTACGCTGATATCAGCGGCGGCCAGCACCGGCACATCGTTGACGCCATCGCCGAGCATCAGCACTTTGCGACCTTCCTTGTGCAGATTCTGTAGCACCCGCAGCTTGTCGTCAGGGCGCAGGCCACCGTGGGCTTCGTCGATGCCCAGCTCAAGGGCGACACTGGCGACCATCGGCGAACTGTCCCCCGAGAGCAGCAGCGTACGCCAGCCGCGCGCCTTGCAGGCGGCCAACAAGGCCGGTGCATCGCTGCGCAGGCGGTCGTCCAGCACGAACCAGGCGAGTGCGCCGTTACGATCGCCCAGCAGCAGCCATTGCCCGGCTTCATCCGGCGCCGCCGGCATCGCGCAACCACTGAGCGCGCAGACAAACGCCGGTTGGCCGATACGCAGGTGCCGCTCACCCACGCGACCTTCCAAGCCTATGCCGGGGGAACTGAGCACTTCGTCGGCGGCCAGCGGCGCACGCCCAAAGGCGCGGGCGATCGGGTGTTCCGAGCGGTTCTCCAGGGCGGCCGCGAGGCTCAGGCATTGGTCGCTGTCCAGCGCGCCCAGGGGCCGGATGGCGCGCAACGCCAGGCGCCCTTCGGTGAGGGTGCCGGTCTTGTCGAAAATCACTGTATCGATCTGGTTCAGGCCCTCAAGCACATGGCCACGAGTCAATAGCAACCCAAGAGTGTGCAAGGTGCCGGTGGCAGCAGTGAGGGCGGTCGGCGTGGCGAGGGACAGCGCGCACGGGCACGTGGCCACCAGCATCGCCAATACAATCCAGAACGCCCGGGATGGGTCCAGCTCCCACCACAGCAGGCCGATCAGCGCGGCGGCTATCAACGAGCACAGCAGGAACCACTGCGCGGCGCGGTCGGCGATCTGCGCCAGGCGGGGCTTCTCAGCCTGGGCGCGCTCCAGCAGGCGCACGATGGCGGACAACCGTGTGTCATGGCCCAGGGCGCGCACTTCGACGCTCAGCGCGCCTTCGACATTCAGAGTGCCAGCGGTGACGCTGTCACCAATCCCCCGGGGTTGTGGCAGGTACTCGCCGGTCAGCAGGGATTCATCGATGCTGGATTGGCCGTCGAGAATCACGCCATCCGCCGGCAGCACCGCACCGGGGTGCACCAACACGCGATCACCCAGCGCCAACTCACTGAGCAGGATGCGTTCGCTCTGGCCGTCATTTTTCAGGCGCAGGCAGGAGGCAGGCAACAGGTTGACCAACTGAGCGGTGGCCGCTGCGGTGCGTTCCCGGGCGCGACGCTCTAGGTAACGCCCAGCCAGCAGGAACAGCGCAAACATGCCCACCGCATCGAAATACAATTCGCCCACACCGGTGATCGCCGTCCAGATGCCCGCCACGTAGGCGCCGCCAATCGCCAGGGACACCGACACGTCCATGGTCAGGTGGCGCGTGCGCAAGTCGCGCAGGGCGCCCTTGAAGAAGGGTGCGCAGCTGTAGAACACGATGGGCGTGGTCAGAAACATCGCGACCCAGCGCAGGATCACATGCAGCTCCGGGCTCAGGTCGATATTGAATTCCGGCCAGGTGGCCATGGTTGCCATCATCGCCTGGAACCACAGCAAGCCGGCGACGCCCAGTTGGCGCAGGGCCAGGCGGTTCTCGCTGGCCAATTGCTCGGCGGCGCGGTCGGCGTGGTAAGGGTGGGCGGCGTAGCCGATATGGCGCAGTTCGCTGAGCAGTTGGCTCAACGGCAATTGCCCATCGGCCCAGCGTACCTGCAGGCGGTGGTTGGACAGGTTCAGCCGGGCCTCGGCTACGGCGGGCAGGCTGCGCAGGTGCTTCTCGATCAGCCAGCCGCAGGCGGCGCAGCTGATGCCTTCCATCAACAGGGTGGCTTCGGCAAGGTCGCCTTCGTGGCGCACAAAGGGTTTTTGCACATCGGCGCGGTCGTACAGCGCCAGCTCATCCACCAGTTGCACCGGTAATGCCTCAGGGTTGGCCGAGGCTTCGCTGCGGTGCTGGTAATAGCTTTCCAACCCACCGGCAACGATGGCTTCGGCGACCGCCTGGCAGCCCGGGCAGCACAGTTCGCGGCGCTCGCCGAGGATTTGGGCGGTAAACCGGCTGCCGGCGGGGACGGGCAGGGCGCAGTGGTAGCAGGGGGTGGTCATGGTTCAAGGTCTTTGGTGGCTGGGAGGGCCTCATCGCGGGCAAGCCCGGCTCCCACATTCGGTTGCGTTCTCCTGTGGGAGCGGGCTTGCCCGCGATGCGCGTAACGCGGCTTTTTTTACTGCTTCAGGTCTTCGGCACCCTGCAACGGCTCGTCACCCAGCAGCAAGTCCTTGTCATGGCTGACCTCTTCCTCTTCGAACATCCGCCAGGTCTGGTCACCTTCCACGCCGAGCAATTCCACGAAGCGCCGGCCTTCGACCTTGTCGGCGACCTGGCCGATATAGCGGCCCTGCCCAGTGTCACTACGGGCCAGGACGATCTTGCGATCCTTCTCCGGCTGGGTTGGGGAAATCAGGTTCAGTTCCAGGGTCGCCGGGCCGCTGTTGCCGGTCAGTTGCAGTTCGACTTCGCCGGTCAGTTCATCCAGGTGCAGCCTGGCGCGCAATTGCAGGGTCTGCGCCAGTCGTTCGCGGTCCAGGGAGCGGTTGATGCCTTTGCCGGCTTCGTAGTAGTTGTCGTTGACCAGGTTGTCCGGGTTGTTCACCGCGATGGTCACCATGGACAAGGTCAGGGTCACCGAGCAGGCCAGGATCGCAATGATGATCCAGGGCCAGAGGTGCTTGTACCAAGGGCTTGCGGCAGTGGCTGAGGACATTGGTTCTATTCCCTGTTAACGGACTTGTGGGCCGATGAATCGGCTCTTGGCTTCAATATGAACGCTGGTGTCATCGGCGTCCTTGAGGATGAACGTCACCTCGTTGGTGCTCGACGGCAACTGCTCCGGCGCACTCGACAGCTCTACCGGCATGCTGACGATATCGCCGGCAGCTACCTTGATTTCGCGTCGGCCTTGCAGCTTGAGGTCCGGCAGGCCGGCGGCGTCGAGCACGTAGGTGTGGTCGCGCTGGTCCTTGTTCATGATCTTCAGGCTGTAGACGTTCTCGATGCGCCCTTCGGCGTTTTCGCGGTACAGCACGCGGTCCTTGCTGACATCGAAGCCGACCAGCGAGCGCATGAAAAATGCGCCGACCAGCAGGCTGATCATTGCCAGCAGCACCAGCGCGTAGCCGATCAACCGTGGGCGCAGCTTATTCGTCTTCTGCCCGGACAGGTTGTGCTCGGTGGTGTAGCTGATCAACCCGCGGGGGTATTCCATCTTGTCCATGATGGTGTCGCAGGCATCGATACAGGCAGCGCAACCAATGCACTCGATTTGCAGGCCGTCGCGGATATCGATACCGGTCGGGCACACCTGTACGCACATGGTGCAGTCGATGCAATCGCCCAGGCCCTGAGCCTTGTAGTCGACGCCTTTTTTGCGCGGGCCGCGTACTTCGCCACGGCGTGGGTCGTAGGAAACGATCAAGGTGTCTTTGTCGAACATCACGCTCTGGAAGCGCGCATACGGGCACATGTAGATGCACACCTGTTCGCGCAGCCAGCCCGCGTTGCCGTAGGTGGCGAGGGTGAAGAAACCCACCCAGAAATACGACCAGCCGTCGGCCTGGCCAGTGAAAAAGTCGAACACCAGCTCGCGGATCGGCGAAAAATAGCCGACGAAGGTCATGCCGGTGGCGAAGCCGATCAACAGCCACAGCGTGTGCTTGCTGAACTTGCGCAGGAACTTGTTGGCGCCCATGGGGGCCTTGTCCAGCTTGATGCGCTGGTTGCGGTCGCCTTCGGTGACCTTTTCGCACCACATGAAGATCCAGGTCCACACGCTTTGCGGGCAGGTATAGCCACACCACACACGCCCGGCGTACACGGTGATAAAGAACAGCCCGAAGGCCGCAACGATCAGGATGCCCGAGAGCAGGATGAAATCCTGGGGCCAGAAGGTCGCGCCAAAAATGAAGAACTTACGCTCCGGCAGGTTCCACCACACAGCCTGGTGGCCGCCCCAATTCAGCCACACCGTGCCGAAGTAGAGCAGGAACAAGCCGGCGCCACCGAGCATGCGCAAATTACGGAACAGCCCGGTGAAGGCGCGGGTGTAGATTTTCTCTCGCGAGGCGTAGAGGTCGACGCTGTTGCTCGCGTTTTTGGCAGGCGGGGTAACGTCATGTACCGGTATCTGGTTGCTCATCATTGCATCCCACGGCGGTGGAGATTTGCCTCGGCCAGTACGTGCCAGCCGGGGTCAAATTGGGGGGTGTTGCAGTGGCCTGATGATACGCCCCCGAGGGTATGTAAGGGGTGCGACCTTTGGTCGCGTTGGGAGAAATCAATTGATGGTGTACGTGATCTGGATCAATTGACTTGTAAAGTATGGACGCTTTTTGCAGGCAGGCAGGTCATTCGTCTATGGATTAATCGGTATCCCCCTGAAGCTGAGGTCGTTGACGTTGCGTGTGATGCCCACGAAGCAGCGCTTTGGCGGCGGTCAGCGCATCACGTTCGTCGGTTTGGCCTGACACATTCAATATGTATGCAGTTCATCAGCGAAATTTCCGGCACTTACAATGCGCACTGGTTGCGGTTGATGCTTTTAATTAACTTGTACCTGTGTTTGAACTTCGTCCACCACGGACGTTCTCGGTTTAATGGATACAAACACGCTTACAGGTTCTCGTTTTTCTGGCGGAACTGTTTGGTGGGGGTTTTAACTAATTCACTGTCCATCGAGTGCGATGGGCTAAATTATTTTAGTTGAGGTGTTAAATGATTATTGATGACGCTGCTCGGCTGTCAGCTAATTTAACTGGGTTGGCCGACTTGCCGTTGGGGCTGCCGGCTCCCGATCATGGTGTGCCACATTACGCGAATACGCTAGAAAGTTTTCGCACTCAGCCATCGTTTGGGGGGAATCTGGTACCTCAGGATTCCAAGGTGATAGAGGGCGAGGTAGTGGAAAGACTATTGCGTAATTTCAATGTGTTTGAAGAGCCCAGCTCCCCGGGAACTATTACGGTGGGTACGCTGATGGATATTGTCAGCGGGCGTAAATCTGGCATCTCAGCCGACAACATTGAACTGGCCAAAATGATTTTTATAATGCCCGGTCTTATGAGTAAGCTTGATAGCATGAATGTTTTTAATAAAGTCGATTTGGAGAATTTGAATGGCATCATTGATAGGCGCACTTTAGAGCAGTTGGATATCTATCATGCGCCATTGCGTAACGCACGGCGGGCGTTTTTTAGAACAGTAGTATTTTGATAGAATAGGCAGGGGTCGCCTTTTAGCACCCTGTAGGCTTGTACGCATGGGCTGGAACTGGAACGACGAAAATGAACACTCATTTATCACCCAATGCCCATGGTGGGAGTGGGATTACATACCAGTAAGGTGACCACGTGATTATCGTTCCGAATCCTGCGACTTATAACGTTCCAGGCCCTGCGCCCCTGCCTGCCAGCGAGACACGTGCAACGTTGCGTGAAATGTCCAATCTTTACGCCGGCCTGGACCGGTATGAGCTAGCCAGGACCTTGGGTGATAACTTCGAGCGGTTTGTGGACCCTGAAGCCCCGGGTTTTTTGACGCTGGATTATTTGCAGTACATAGCCTTGGGCTTGGCTGGTAACCAGTTCACCCTGGCGGACCAGGTCCTCGTCCTTGAGGTCCTCAACCGCGCTGGCTTCGCGGCTTCCCTGGACTTGGACGAAAAAGGTGAGAGTAACCGCAAGTTTGATCGGCAGGATATCCATAATTACCAGGATGCGCTGTTCACTGAACATGAGGAAAGAACTGCCGGCCCGGACGCTCGATAAAGGCCGCTGCTTAGCATTAACAGGTAGTTGTAACAGCCATCTACAAAAAAGCCCCGCCAGTTTTCACTGCGCGGGGCTTTGTTGTTTTCGAGGTTTTACTGTTCTTCGGCCTTCTTATCCCCATGGGACAAGCTGTACACATAAGCCGCCAGCAAATGCACCTTATCGTTCCCTTGCAGTTGCTCCTGCGCCGGCATCTGGCCTTGGCGACCATAGCGAATGGTCTGCTGCAGCTGGGCAAAGCTCGAACCGTAGATAAACGCCCCCGGATGAGTCAGGTCCGGCGCGCCCATTGCAGGCGTGCCTTTACCGGCCGGGCCGTGGCAGGCCACGCAGTTGGCGGCGAAGAGTTTCTCACCGTTGGCTACGTCGGCCTTGGCGCCTTCCGGAAGCTTGCGGCCGTCGAGGTTGGTCACCACAAAGCCCGCGACGTCAGCCACCCCTTGCTCGCCGATGACTTCGGCCCAGCCTGGCATCACCGCGTGGCGGCCTTGCATGATGGTTTGCTTGATGGTCTCCGGCTCGCCGCCCCAGCGCCAGTCGGCGTCGGTCAGGTTGGGGAAGCCGTACGCGCCCTTGGCGTCGGAGCCGTGGCACACTGAGCAGTTGGAGGCGAACAGGCGGCCGCCCATCTTCAAGGCTTGCGGGTCCTTGGCAACTTCTTCAATGGGCATCGAGGCAAATTTGGCAAAGATCGGCCCGAACTTGGCGTCCGACCTGGCCATTTCTTTTTCCCACTCATGCACACCGGTCCAGCCGGTCTGGCCGTTGGCGAAAGCGGTTTGCTTGTCGTTATCGAGGTAGTTGTAACCCGGCAGCAAGCCCTTCCAGTTGCCCAGGCCGGGGTACAGCACCAGGTAGCCAAGAGCAAAGACGATGGTGCCGACAAACAGCATGAACCACCATTTGGGCAGTGGGTTGTCGTACTCCTCGATGCCATCGAACGAGTGGCCGACGGTCTCGTCCGTTTGCTCGGTGCGCTGGCCCTTGCGGGTCGACAGCAGCAGCCAGGTCAGGGCGAAGATGGTACCCAGACTGAGGACTGTGACGTACAGACTCCAGAACGTAGTCATTCTTTGTTACTCCTAGAAGCTTGCTCGACGTGCTTGATGGCTTCGGGGTCATCCGCAAAGGGCAGCATGGTCGCGTCGTCAAACTCCGACTTGCGCCGCGGGCTGAACACCCACAACGCCAGGCCGACAAAGGCCACCATCACCACAACGGTGCCCAGGCCACGAATCATCCCGATATCCATGTAGGTCACCGTTTGCTTTTGATGATGGTGCCAAGGCCTTGCAGGTAGGCCACCAATGCGTCCATTTCGGTCTTGCCCTTCACGGCGGCGGCTGCACCGGCGATATCTTCGTCGGTGTAGGGCACGCCCAGGGTGCGCAAGACTTCCATCTTCTTCGCGGTGTCCTTGCCGTCGAGCTTGTTTTCCACGAGGAACGGGTACGCCGGCATTTTCGACTCCGGCACCACGTTGCGCGGGTTGTACAGGTGCGCACGCTGCCAGTCATCGGAGTAACGCCCGCCGACACGGGCCAGGTCCGGCCCGGTGCGCTTGGAGCCCCACAGGAACGGGTGGTCCCACACGCTTTCGCCTGCTACCGAGTAGTGGCCGTAGCGTTCGGTTTCGGCACGGAACGGGCGGATCATCTGCGAGTGGCATCCTACGCACCCGTTGGCGATGTAGACGTCGCGGCCTTCCAGTTCAAGGGCGGTGCGCGGCTTCATGCCTTCGACCGGCTTGTTGGTCACGTCCTGGAAAAACAGCGGCACGATCTGGGTCAGGCCGCCAATGCTCACGGCGAGGACCATGAAGAAGGCCAGCAGGCCGATATTCTTCTCGACTACTTCATGCTTCATCAGTGGGCTCCCACAACGGCGATCTTGGCGGCGGCTTCGGCTTCTACAGGGTCAGAGGCACGCACGGTGCGCCAGACGTTGTAGGCCATCAACAGCATGCCGCTGGCAAAGAACGCTCCGCCCAGGGCCCGCACGATAAAGCCCGGGTGGCTGGCCTGCAGCGCTTCGACGAAGGAGTAGGTGAGGGTGCCGTCATCGTTGATCGCACGCCACATCAGGCCCTGGGTGATGCCGTTGACCCACATCGAGGCGATGTAGAGCACGGTACCGATGGTGGCCAGCCAGAAGTGCGCATTGATCAGCCCGACGCTGTGCATCTGCACGCGGCCGAACAGTTTGGGGATCATGTGGTACAGCGCGCCGATGGAAATCATCGCCACCCAGCCCAGAGCGCCAGCGTGCACGTGGCCGATGGTCCAGTCGGTGTAGTGGGACAGCGAGTTGACCGTCTTGATGGCCATCATCGGCCCTTCGAAGGTCGACATGCCGTAGAACGCTAGGGACACCACCAGGAAACGCAGGATCGGGTCGGTGCGCAGCTTATGCCAGGCGCCCGAGAGGGTCATCATGCCGTTGATCATGCCGCCCCAGCTTGGGGCCAGCAGGATGATCGACATCGCCATGCCCAACGATTGTGCCCAGTCCGGCAGCGCGGTGTAGTGCAGGTGGTGAGGACCTGCCCAGATATACAGGGTGATCAGCGCCCAGAAGTGCACGATGGACAGGCGATAGGAGTAGATCGGGCGCTCGGCCTGTTTCGGTACGAAGTAGTACATCATGCCGAGGAAGCCGGTGGTGAGGAAGAAGCCTACGGCGTTGTGGCCGTACCACCATTGGATCATCGCATCCGTCGCTCCCGAGTAGGCCGAGTAGGACTTGAACAGGCTGACCGGCAAGGACGCGTGGTTGACGATGTGCAGCATCGCCGTGACCAGGATGAATGCCCCGTAGAACCAGTTGCCCACGTAAATGTGCTTGGTCTTGCGCTTGACGATGGTGCCGAAGAACACCACTGCGTAGGTCACCCAGACAATCGCGAGCAAAATCGCAATCGGCCATTCCAGCTCGGCGTATTCCTTGGTGGTGGTGTAGCCCAGGGGCAGGCTGATGATGGCGCCGATGATGACCGCCTGCCAGCCCCAGAAGGTGAAGGCAGCCAGGCTGTCGGAGATCAGGCGGGTCTGGCAGGTACGCTGCACGACATAGTAGGAAGTGGCAAACAACGCACATCCACCGAAGGCAAAGATCACCAGGTTGGTGTGCAGCGGGCGCAGGCGACCGAAGGTCGTCCATGGCAGGTCGAAATTCAATTGCGGCCAGACCAGTTGCGAGGCGATGAACACCCCGAGCCCCATGCCAAGGATCCCCCAGACCACCGTCATGATGGCGAACTGGCGGACTACCTTATAGTTATAAGCAGTCGGACTGATTGCTGTGCTCATTCTAAGGTTCCACGGTTTAGGTTTTTTTATAGGTAAAATCGGTCGCAAGTATGTAGAAAGCGAGGGGCCATTGCAACGCAATGGCTGACCTGTATCAATGCGTTCCACGCCAGATTCTGCGCCCTTTCCATGTTTGGCGTAAGGATTAAATCCGAAATCGAAAGCTGATCAAGTGGACAGGAATTTTAGAGGGCGCGACGAATACCGTCGCCTACGCCAGAATTGCTCCACTGTGGGAACAAGCGTAGACCCGAATATGAGGGGGGGGAAGTTGGGTGTTGCGAGGGTGCGACACTTGGTCGCGCAAATGAAGACGACATTGGATCACTGTAGGAGCGAGCTTGCTCGCGAAGAAATCCAAAGCGCCGCGTTTATTCCGGATAAATGCGGTGTCCTCAGGTTCTTCGCGAGCAAGCTCGCTCCTACAGTAAAGCGGAGCGGTTACTTGGTCGGGCTGTCTGGCGTTGCACCATCAGCGTTATGGGACAGGCTATACACGTACGCCGCCAGCAGATGCACCTTGTCATTGCCCTGCAGCACTTCCTGGGCCGGCATCTGGCCCTGGCGACCATGGCGGATGGTCTGCTGCAACTGCGCCAGGCTGGTGCCGTAGATAAACCCGCTTGGTTCGGTCAGGTTCGGCGCGCCCATGGCTTCCACGCCATGGCCTTGCGGGCCGTGACAGGCCACGCAGGTGGTGCTGAATGCGGCTTGGCCGGCGGCCAGGTCAGCGGTGTTGTCCGCTGGCAAGGGCAGCTTGGCCAGGTCGTGGCGCACATAAGCGGCGACGTTCTTCACCCCATCCTCACCCAGCACTTCACCCCAGGCCGGCATGGCTGCGTGGCGACCGGCCATGATGGTGGCCTTGATCGCTTCGGCCGAACCGCCCCAGCGCCAGTTGCTGTCTGCCAGGTTGGGGAAGCCGTAGGCGCCCTTGGCATCCGAGCCATGGCACACTGCGCAGTTGGAGGCGAACAGGCGGCCGCCCATCTTCAACGCTTGCGGGTCCCTGGCGACCTCCTCCACGGGCATCGCCGCGAATTTGGCGAAGATCGGCCCGAACTTGGCGTCGGCCTTGGCCATTTCCTTGTCCCACTCCTTGGTCTGGGTCCAGCCGTCCTCATAACCCGGCAGCACGCCTTTCCAGTTGCCCAGGCCCGGGTAGAGGATCAGGTAGCCGACGGCAAACACCAGGGTGCCGGCGAACAGCATGAACCACCACTGGGGCAGCGGGTTGTCGTATTCCTCGATACCGTCGAAGGCGTGGCCCATGGTCTGGTCGACGCTGCCCTTGGTTTCGCCCTTGCGGGTGCCGACCAAGAGCCAGGTCAGGCCGATCAGGCTTCCCAGGGTCAATACGCAGATCCATGTACTCCAAAAAGTAGTCATGGCCGAGTGCTCCTTGTTGCTGGCTCTGCTTGAGCGTCGGTTGGGGAGGGTTCATCGGCAAACGGCAGCATGGTCGCATCGTCAAACTCCGACTTGCGCCGTGGGCTGAACACCCACAGCGACAGGCCGATAAAGGCGATAGCGACCACCAGCGTGCCTAGGCCGCGGATGGTGCCTGCATCGAATTCAAATCCCATGGCTCACCTCTTGCTCTTGATGGCAGTGCCGAGCACTTGCAGGTAGGAAACCAGCGCGTCCATCTCGGTCTTGCCCTTGAGGCTGGCGACCGCGCCATTGATGTCGTCGTCGGTGTAGGGCACGCCGAGGGTGCGCATCACCTTCAACTTGGTCTCGGTGTGGCTGCTGTCGACGGCGGCGGTGACCAGCCATGGATAGGCCGGCATCTTCGACTCCGGTACCACGTTGCGCGGGTTGTACAAGTGCGCGCGGTGCCAGTCGTCCGAGTAGCGCGCGCCGACGCGGGCCAGGTCTGGCCCGGTGCGCTTGGAGCCCCACAGGAACGGGTGGTCCCACACGCTTTCGCCTGCCACCGAGTAGTGACCGTAGCGTTCGGTCTCGGCGCGGAACGGGCGGATCATCTGCGAGTGGCACTGCACGCAGCCTTCGCGGATGTAGATGTCGCGGCCTTCCAATTGCAATGCGGTGTAGGGCTTCATGCCTTCCACCGGTTTGTTGGTCACGTCCTGGAAGAACAGCGGGACGATCTGGGTCAGGCCGCCGATGCTCACGGCGAGCACCATCAGCAGCATCAGCAGGCCGACGTTCTTTTCAATCGTTTCGTGTTTCATCATCGACTCCTCAGGCCATCTGCGCTGCGGCGGTGACTTCGGCCGGTTGCGCCGAACGCACGGTGCGCCACGTGTTGTAAGCCATCAGCAACATGCCGGTGAGGAAGATCGCACCACCCACCAGCCGCACGATGAAGCCTGGGTGGCTGGCCACCAGGGTTTCGACGAAGGAGTAGGTCAAGGTGCCGTCTTCGTTGACTGCACGCCACATCAGGCCCTGGGCGATGCCGTTGACCCACATCGAGGCGATGTAGAGCACGGTGCCGATGGTGGCCAGCCAGAAGTGCGCGTTGATCAGGCCGAGGCTGTACATCTGCTCGCGTCCGAAGACTTTCGGGATCATGTGGTACAGCGCGCCGATGGAGATCATCGCTACCCAGCCCAGTGCACCGGCGTGTACGTGGCCGATGGTCCAGTCGGTGTAGTGGGAGAGGGCGTTGACGGTCTTGATCGCCATCATCGGGCCTTCAAACGTCGACATGCCGTAGAACGCCAGGGACACCACCAGGAAGCGCAGGATCGGGTCGCTGCGCAGCTTATGCCAGGCGCCCGAGAGGGTCATCATGCCGTTGATCATGCCGCCCCAGCTCGGGGCCAGCAGCACCAGCGACATCACCATGCCCAGGGACTGTGCCCAATCCGGCAACGCGGTGTAGTGCAAGTGGTGGGGACCTGCCCAGATGTACAGGGTGATCAGCGCCCAGAAGTGCACGATGGACAAGCGATAGGAATACACCGGACGTTCGGCCTGCTTGGGCACGAAGTAGTACATCATCCCCAGAAAGCCCGCGGTCAGGAAAAAGCCCACAGCGTTATGCCCATACCACCACTGCACCATGGCATCCGTCGCACCGCCGTACAGCGAGTAGGACTTGGTCAGGCTGACCGGGATTTCCAGGTTGTTGACGATGTGCAGGATCGCCACGGTGAGGATAAACCCGCCGAAGAACCAGTTACCCACATAGATATGCTTGGTGTTGCGCTTGGCCACGGTGCCGAAGAACACAATGGCGTAGGCGACCCAGACGATGGTGATGAGGATGTCGATCGGCCATTCCAGCTCGGCGTATTCTTTGGAGCTGGTGTAGCCCAGCGGCAAGCTGATCGCGGCCAGCAGGATCACCAGCTGCCAGCCCCAGAAGCAGAACGCTGCCAGTTTCGGCGCGAACAGCTGGGTCTGGCAGGTGCGCTGCACCGAGTAGAACGAGCTGGCAAACAGCGCGCAGCCCCCAAAGGCAAAGATCACCGCGTTGGTGTGCAACGGGCGCAGTCTTCCAAAGCTGGTCCAAGGTAAATCGAAATTGAGCGCAGGCCAAACCAATTGGGCGGCGAGAAAAACCCCGAGCCCCATGCCGACGATGCCCCACACCACCGTCATAATGGCGAATTGGCGGACCACCTTGTAGTTATAGGCGGTACTTAAAGTAGTGTTCATGGTTCCCCATCCACGGTTCAACCCAAGCAGATGCGGCACTTGGGCTGGAGTTATAGGCAGACTAAAAAGCGAGGCAAGCATGGGCAAAGAGCACAAGGCCAGTATTGACGGGGATCAATGGGCGCAGTGTGTGTGCGAACGCGGCTGGCTGTGGGATGTCGCCACGGGCACGGCTTCGGGCGAGCCGGTCACGTTGATCCTGGCCCATGGCGCCGGCGCGCCGATGGACTCGGCGTTCATGAGCGACATGGCTGCACGCCTTGCCGGGCATGGGGTGAACGTATTGCGCTTCGAGTTCCCGTACATGGCCCAGCGCCGTGTGGATGGTGGCAAGCGCCCGCCGAACCCGGCGCCGAAACTGCTGGAGTGCTGGCGCGAGGTGTATGGCGAGGTGCGACGTCATGTCGCTGGGAAGCTGGCGATTGGCGGCAAGTCCATGGGCGGGCGCATGGCGAGTTTGGTCGCCGACGAGTTGGGGGCCGATGGCTTGGTGTGCCTGGGTTATCCGTTCTATGCAGTGGGTAAACCGCAGAAGCCACGGGTTGAGCATCTGACCGGGTTGAAGACACCGACATTGATTGTGCAGGGCGAGCGCGATGCGCTGGGCAATAGGGCGGCGGTGGAGGGTTATGACTTGTCGCCGGGCATTGAGGTGATGTGGCTGGTGGCGGGGGATCATGACTTGAAGCCGTTGAAGGCATCGGAGTTCAGTCATGAGCAGCATCTGGAGGCTGCGGCACTCAAGGTTGTTGAGTATCTGCGGCGTTGATTTTCAGGTGGGGTAAGTTTGGCGGTGCTCGCTGAGTTACATCGCTCGGCGAGCACCTGTGCAATAAAAGCTGTTTGCTGCTGTTACTCTGCTTCTACGGTTTTACCTAGCCAACAGGATTGATCCAGTAGGTTGATAACTTCAGAGCTGGTTTGGTACATCATCTCTGATCATATTGAAGCTTCCTTCGGGTTCAAGAGGAAGGCCGTCTGCTATGAAACGTGCGGAGAAGGTTCCTTCAGTCGTACCGGCACGGGGATCAAGCTTGATATGGACCTCGGCCCACTCGGCTTGAATGACGCGAACACCGTCCCAGCCATCGACCGGAGGGATGCTGTGAGCATGGGAAAACAACAAGCCGTTTGCAAGTGTGTAAGTCCGATCTATCGGATCTTCATTTATATAAGGAATCCGAAATGAAAAAGAATAATAGTTTTGTTCATCGGTTCTTCCGGTTATTCCCGACAATAGCCAGCGGTGGGTTGGTGTATCTCTGCTCAAGCCAAATTCCAAGCGCTCCGCCTCCGTCTCAGGATTGTTGCCAATTTTCCACTTAAAATAATACTCAGAGCTCTGGCGATGAGTGGCTGGTGGGATGTAGATGTCATATATGCTCATGATGAACTCCTTCTCAGTCAAACGATAAAGACCCATTGGGGGTCAAGTTTGTTTGTTGAAAACTACACCCCGAACCAGACTTCATCTACTGTCAAAAATGACAGTAGACATCGGCCCTTTTTTGATTTGGCAAATGTTGGCCTTGATGCCGGAGGCAAAAAAAATCCCCGATGCTTATCGAGGATTTTTTCTTGGTAGCCATATTCAGCGATTAAATCGCTCCACCAGTGAATACTGCGTATTCGCCGTATGAGTCAGCTCTTCACTCAACTGCGCCGAGCTCATCGCTTGTTCCGAAGTCTGATCCGCCAACAGCGCAATGGTGCTGATATTACGGCTGATCTCTTCGGCCACTGAGCTTTGCTCTTCGGTAGCCGCAGCAATCTGGGTGGTCATGTCGGTGATATTCGCCACCGCTTCACTGATACCCACCAACGCCTGGTCCGCTTCCATCACCCGCGCCACGCCTTCTTCAGCCTGGCGATGCCCGGCGTCCATGGTTTGCACGGCCGCAGCCGCGGTGTGTTGCAGCTTGGCGATCAGGGTATGGATCTGCCCGGTGGACTCCGCAGTCCGCTGGGCCAACTGGCGCACTTCGTCAGCCACCACGGCAAAGCCACGGCCCATCTCACCGGCACGCGCCGCTTCGATGGCGGCGTTGAGGGCCAGCAGGTTGGTCTGGTCGGCGATGCCTTTGATCACATCGACCACGCCGCCGATTTCATCGCTGTCCTTGGCCAATTGGGTGACGGTTACGCCGGTCTCGCCCACGGCCACCGAAAGCCGCTGGATCGCCTCGCGGGTTTCCCCGGCGATATCGCGACCGCGACCGGTCAGGCGGTTGGCTTCCTGGGTAGCATCAGCGGTGCGCTGCACGTGGCTGGCAACTTCCTGGGTGGTCGCTGCCATCTGGTTGACCGCAGTGGCTACCTGTTCGGTCTCCACACGCTGGCGTTCCAGGCCACTGGAGCTGTTGTGCGCCAGGGTGTTGGAGCGTGCCGCCTGGTCGTTGAGGTGTTCGGCGGTGTCCTGCAAGCGTGTAAGACAGGTCTTCAGACGCGCTTCCTGGCTGAGGATCGACATCTCCAGGCGCGCCTGGGCGCCACGGCTGTCGGTGTACATCTGCGCGATCAACGGGTCAGAGGTGGTCTGCTCGGCCAGGCGCAGCAAACGCTTGAGGCCGCGCTGTTGCCAGCTCAGGCCCAGCAGGCCCAGCGGCACCGACAGCGCCGCCGCCAAGGCGAAGCCCCATTGGGACGTAAGGGTGGCGCCGATCATGAAGCTCAATTGGCTGACCAGGATAAATGGCAGCCAGTCCTGCAGCACCGGCAGCCACTTGTCCCGCTGGGGAATGGCCGACTTGCCTTGGTTGATACGTTGATAGAGCGCTTCGGCCCGGCGGATCTGCTCGGCGGTGGGCTTGATGCGCACCGATTCGTAGCCGACCACCTGGTTGCCGTCGAAGACCGGTGTCACGTAGGCGTTAACCCAGTAGTGGTCACCGGTCTTGCAGCGATTCTTGACAATGCCCATCCATGGCAAGCCTTGTTTGAGCGTTGACCACATATGCGCGAACACCGCCGGCGGCACATCCGGGTGACGCACCAGGTTGTGCGGAGCCCGGGTCAGTTCGTCGCGGGTGAACCCACTGATTTCGACAAACGCGTCGTTGCAGTAGGTAATGACACCCTTGGCATCTGTGGTGGAGATCAACCGTTGCTGAGCGGGGAAGGTACGTTCGCGCTGGGTAACGGGTTGGTTATTACGCATGATTGTTCAATCCGCAAGGCTTTCAGGGGTTATCGGCCATGGCGGGCATTTATTTAACTTATTTTTGCAACAATCCGGACGAGCGGGTTAGAGCTCAGCCGGCCAGCATCGGATAGGTGAACAGCCCGAAGTGAAGCAGATTCAAGCCAAAGTGCGTGGCAATCGCCGCCCCCAACCCGCCGAAGCGATACGCCAGGCCGTAGCCGACGCCGGCAATACTCGCCAGCAGCACCCACTGCCAACCTGCGCCCAGGTGTACCAGCCCGAATAACAACGAGGCCAGCAGCAGCGCGAGGTTCTCGCCATAGGGCAGGTGTTTGAAGCGTTGGCTCAGGCCGCCCTGGATATAGCCACGGAACAGCGCCTCTTCAACCAGCGTCACCAGCAGCAGGTTATTCAATACCCACAGCCACGCCTGGTCAGGCCATTTCGGCGCCCAACTGATCATGCCCATCAGGGCAGCGCCACCCAGGGCGGCGATGGCGGTCAGGGTCAGGGCCAGCGCAGTGACGCAGATCGACAGGCGCAATGACCGTCGCGCCACAATCCATGGGCAGGCCAATAGCAGCCAGAAGCCGATCAGTGGTTTGTCCTGGTTCAGGTACATCGAGAAGGGCACGGCGTCAGGGGTAAAACGCTGGGGTGCGATGCCCCGGCCGTTGTAGAAACCCGGCAGCCAGTGCATCGCCAGGCCCAGGGCCAGGACGATGAACAACCCGTGGCCCAGGTAGCGGGCCCAGGGGTTGCGTTGCTGGCGTACGGCGTAACCGGCCACCAGCAGCAGCGCCACGGACACCGCAGCCAGCAGGCCCAGTTGGCCATAGAGCAGGGCCACGACATAGCCAATGGAAAGCAGCGTGAGGTACAGCCAGGGCAGGGCAATCATGTGAAATCCTTCTAAAAAAACTGGGCGGCATTATAGCGAGCGGCCTGGTTCGGCGGCATGAAAACTCCTCCACGCAAAAAGGCTTGTAGGGAAAGGATTGCCAAGTAAGTTTGCGGCTGGTTATAGTCGACGCGTCTTTATCCCTTCAAAAAGATCAGCACATGCCAGCTTCCCAGCGCATAGCGGTAGTCGATTCAGCGGTCAACGCTGTGGTCGTGCCGTGCGGCGCCAAGCAGCCTGCGCAGATCAGTCACTACCCGCCACCTGTCAGTAGCACGCCGGTGTACGCAGTCGTATCACCGCCGGGTGTTGGCATTTCGGGCTGATCAGCTGTTCGCTGTAGCCCTGTGCCTACCTGAAAAAAACCTACTGAAATTCGGTATTTACCGAGTCGGCTTGTTTGCCTGATCACAGGTGGTAACTCATGTCTGTTCTTTCGAAACAATCCGTGGCCGCGGCGGCCTCGACGAGCCTGTTTGTGCTGCTGTGGAGCAGCGGGGCGATTTTCTCCAAGCTGGGCCTGGCTCATGCTTCACCCTTTGCCTTTCTGCTGATCCGGTTTGCCATCGCCCTGGCCGGGCTGGTGGTGCTGGTGCCAATCCTCAAGTTGCAGCTGCCACGTCCCGGCAAGCCCATGCTGTATGCGGTGTCGACGGGGCTGGTGCTGCTGGGGGCCTATCAGATTTTTTATCTGCTGGCCCTGGACCTCAAAGTCCCCCCTGGGGTGATGGCCACCATCATGGGCGTACAGCCGATCCTCACCGTGGTGCTGATGGAACGCCAGCGCTCCTGGCGACGGTTATTCGGCCTGGGATTGGGCCTGGCCGGGTTAATTATGGTGGTGTACCAAGGCATCGGGCTGGCCGGCATGTCTCTGGCCGGGATGCTGTTCGGGCTGCTGGCGCTGGCGAGCATGACGTTGGGCTCGATCATGCAAAAGCGCATCACCGACAATCCGTTGGGCACGTTGCCGCTGCAATACCTGGCCGGGCTGTTGTTGTGCGCGGTGTTCGTGCCGTTCCAGCCCTTCCATTTCGAGCACAATGCGAGCTTTTACCTGCCGGTGCTGTGGATGGGGTTGGTGGTGTCAGTGTTGGCAACGCTGCTGTTGTATCGTCTGATCGCCCGCGGCAACCTGGTGAATGTCACCAGCCTGTTCTATCTGGTGCCGGCGGTGACGGCGGTGATGGATTACCTGATCTTCGGCAACCGGCTGGCCGTGTTGAGCCTGTTGGGGATGGGGTTGATCATCGTCGGCCTGGTGTTTGTGTTCCGTAAAAACTGAAACCCACCCCTGTAGGAGCGAGCTTGCTCGCGAAGAACGTCAACGATAACGAGGGCATCCTGAATCAATGAGGTGCTCTCGGGTTTTTCGCGAGCAAGCTCGCTCCTACAGTGAGGTGGTTATTTGGCCGGGCGCAGCACCAACCACAATGCCCCGGCAATCAACACCCCGCCATACAGGTGAGCCATGGACAGCGGTTCATCGAGCAGTAATGCCCCCCATAGCACGCCGAACGGCGGGATCATAAAGGTCACGGTCATCGACTTGACCGGGCCAATGGACGATAGCAAGCGGAAGTACAGGATGTAGGCGAATGCCGTGCACACCAGCCCCAACCCCAGCAACGACGCCCATACCTGCCAGCCGCCCCAGCTCGCCGGTGGCTGGCTGATGGCGCTGTAGGCAAAAAACGGCAGCAAGAACAATGTAGCGCCCAGCATGCTGCCCAGAGCCGACAGGCGACTGTCCAACCCGCCGCGCTGATCCAGCCAGCGCCGCGCCAGGAAACCGGCAAAGCCATAGCAGGTGGTCGCCAGCAGGCACGCCAGTGCGCCCATCAACAATTGCAGATCAAAGGCCACCGGCCCCGCACGCGTGAGCACGGCTACGCCAAGCAGCCCCAGGGCTACCCCCGCGACTTTCGACGGTGTCAGGCGTTCGCTGAAGAACAGCCCGCCAATCAGCACACCCATCAACGGGATGAAGTCGGTAATGTTAGGATCGGTGTACTAGCGTATTGTGAGGCTGTGTAAATGTCCAGAAAAGTCGCCCATTCATACATCCGTTTCAGTAGTGCCCAGCAGGCTACAGGCGACAGCTTGAAGCGTCAGCAGGACATGCTGACCAAGTGGCTGCTGGCCCATCCTGATTACACGTTGAGTAGTACCAGATTCACTGATTTGGGTATCTCAGGCTTCACAGAGGAAAACCTTCTTCAAAACGGATTCGGCAAGCTGCTGGCAGCTATTAAGCATGGCGACATTGCCAGCGGTGACGTTGTGTTGATCGAGGCTATTGACAGGGCTGGGCGCTTCAACCCAAACCACATGCTTCACACGCTCACGGGTATTACCAGGGCTGGAGTGAGGTTGATTACGCTAGACGATGGCCTGGAGTACAACGACGACCCAAATAATACCAACAACCAATTTTTACTCGTAGCCAAGTGTCAGCAAGCACACCAGTATTCCACCGCTCTTTCATCAAGGGTGAAAGCCGCATATGCGGCCAAACGGGAAAAGGCTGCTAAGGGCGAGGGTGCGACCAGACGTACACCGCTGTGGCTTGATGCTAACGGGAAGCTGGTCGAGGACTTAGCGCCTTTGATCGTTTCGATTTTTCAGGATTACGCTGATGGTATTGGCGAACGAAGAATCCTAGCCCGTGTCCGTGGACAACATCCGCTACTGGATAATCTGAATCCCAGCACCATCAAGAAGTGGCTCAAGAACCCAACGGCTATAGGTCGTTGGCAGCCACAGCCTGTTGATCGTGTAGAGCAGGCTCCAATTGAAGATGTGTATCCCGCTGTGGTCAGTAAGGAACTCTGGCACCGCGTACAGAAGCGTTTGGTATCTGGTACCAAGATCAAGTCAGCATCAGCCGTCTACCTACTTTCTGGGTTGGTAAGGTGTGGTCGATGTGGAAAGAACTTCGGTGTGGTTAACGTCAAGCGTTCTCCAGCTGTGATGTTATGCATGGGGCGTCACAGGTTGGGTGAGGCTGGGTGCAGTAACAGCCGATCAATCCCTATGCACGTCCTTGACTACATCCGTAGCCAAACGATGTATGGGGCAATGCAACGAGCTGCTGCTAGTCAGAATTTGTCTTCTGGCGAGAAACGAATGATCGAGATTGACGGTGAGCTAACCGAACTCCGTCGCCGTGAATTGAATGCTGCTGAAGCGGTCGTGCAGTACGGAATGTCGAAGGTCTTTACGGATGTACTCGACAAGGTACTGGCCCAGATTGGTGAGCTTGAACAAGAGAAAGTACTGCTGAAGGTGGCACCTGCCCCTTCGACGTTGGAGGACATGGTAGATCTGCAACACGCTCTACTTGACGACGATAAGCAAAGGTTGAATGCATTGCTCCAGGGCGTGGGGTACGCCATCGTCTGTGATGGCCCTACGATCACCGTCAACGAGCCTCACATAGAAACTGGGGGCAGTGTTCAAGTGTATGAGTACAAGGGCTCACATCGACCCACAGAGACGTACAGGCTGCTTGAGAATGGGCAGTTGCTTGCGTTGGACATGCCCAATTCAAAACAGGCTGCTGCTGCATTGGCAGAGTTTGAAGCTACGCCGACTACTCAGCACTTGCAGTGGGATGGTGGGGATGGGTTTGTTGAGTTGGGCGGGAAGTAACGCCGATAGGATGGGTGCCCAAGCCCAACGCAATTAGTGTCGCAATATCAAAAGCAAGGGCTTGGGGGTTCAGAGCTCTTAAAATCAAGAGCTGTTGTTTTTAAAATCAAAAGCTCTTGATCTTGGGGCTTCGCTGGGGTTCGTCGCCAGGATTGTTTCCATGAGTCTGATGATCATGTCTCAACGAGAAATCTACTTTCTTGTGAATTAGGTTTACATCCAATCAATCGTGTGAAATAATTTATAATAGGGTAATATTTTTCTTGACATTTGAGATTATTGTGTTATTATAGGTAGTAGATAGAGAGCAGTAAGCTTTCTTCTCCAGGTCAGCACTCCAAAGTGCATTAGCTCCCGACTGGGGAGCGACCAAATCCAGTCAAGAATCAAACTTTATAGTTTGGTGTGTAGAGTCAAGTTAGCTGATTACTTGGGTTAAAAAATATTAGCAGTTGGCATACTCATTGAAGGCTCCCACAGAAGCTACTGCCGTTCTGTGACAATCTCATGCGAGGCAAGTTGTGTCATTCCAACTTGCATCGTCGCCAGTGTGGCGCTCACTACACTGGCACCTATTCGTACTAAAAATTTCAAGCCTGCAAAAGCCTGAACTTAGCCCATTCCTTTCGTCAGGAACAAAGAAGCCATCCATGTGATGGTATTTTTTGGCCTTGACGTCAGAATTCGTACATTTTCAAAACAACTCAAACTAATCCATTAGAAAGGAGATTTTCCCGTGGCCCAAATTGCTATACGCCTTTGCAAGTGCTGCGACGTTCCCATGGAAACACGCAACGCTAAGAAAGAATTCTGTTCACAGGCGTGTCAGAAGAAATACAAACGCCGAAAGGCAAAACAAACCCAACAGTAACAACAACCTGACGAAAGGAATATACATGACCCATTACTACAACAAACAAATGACTAACGCCGTCATCCTCGGCCCAATCACAAGAAATGTGCTCGCTGCGGAGATTTGGGTTAGAAGCTCAGAATTTCATCTTTACGAAATATCTACCGTGGGCAGGGTCCGTAGAGCCCACACCAGAGAACTAGTCAAACCATATCAAGCTTGTAAGGGCTACTTGTCCGTCCAGGTCCAAGCCATTTTCGGTAAATTCCAACCCGTGAAGATAGCTCGACTTATGACTGACGCATTCTTCAAGCGTAGAGACGGTTATCAGCTCGATCATCGTAACGGTAATCGCGCTTTGAACGCCTTGTTCAACTTGCGTTACGTTCCAGCGAGCGTAAACCAACGGAATCGAAAAGACACCGTAATGGTTGAGTGGAACAACACTCGCCAGCCACTTCTAGATGCAATTGAAGCTGTATTTGGAGCCAGTAATCCACAACGCTATCAGTACATTGCTAGTCGTATTCGTGAGGGTGAAAGCTTCACAGATGCTTCCATTCAAAGGGCACAGTTTGAGCAAAGGAGTAGAAAATAATGACTCAACATTTTTTAATGATTGATCGCAAGCTAATGCTGGTCACAGTTTGTCCATACGGCGGTGGGCTGCCACGCAATACTAAGCGCCACTGTTACCACCTACTTGACTCGCGTGAAGGTGGTTATGTAGCAACAGCCCTCCGCAAGCAGAATCGTACTAACGTTTTGAGTGTTCACTCCCTAGCTAATAAACCATGGTTCATCAAAATCGTTAACAAGCTTACAGGTGGTAAATAATGCTCAATTTCTCAGTTCCAGAAACGCAAACGATTAATTACGCCGCTGTCACCGAGCTTGATGGTGTGCAGACCGTATTTCATGTAGTGCAACTGACTGCTCAAGAAGCCCATCCAGATAGCCTGGAATGGGGTGAAAAAGAATTGTCTACCAATAATGATTGCAAAGTTAGGTTGGTCAAGCTTACCCCAAGACAGGCATTGCGATGGTGGAATAAAGCTGATCATTTCAAATCAATAGCGCTTGCAGTTGTACTGATGACACCAACATTAAGGAGAGTGAAATGACGCTTCTAGAAAGGCTTCAACATAAAAGGGAGCTTCGTAGAATATGGAAGCCACGCAAGCCAAAGAAAATCATTCTAACAACCACACAGAAAGCAGAGAACAGAGCAGCCGCTGAAGGTATTGTCATCGCTATTCAACGTCAGATTGAAAAAGAACTGGCGGCTGAAGCTGAAGTACAGCAACTGTACATGGATGCATCCAAAGCCATTTTCTCAGGTGAATGTCTTGTGAATGTATCTAAAGGGACTATTTATATGAAACCAAGTTTAGAAGAGGTACAGAATAATGTATTCAAGTTTACACCCAGAAAATCCAGTCAGGCTGGTGACCCAAAGCATTTACGCTGACCTGGAACACGCCGTAGGCGAGCTGTTCCTATACACCGATGAGGCAACGTTCGATAACCTCCGCCAACAGTTCAAACGTCACCACTTGCCAAAATTCATTGCTGAAATTCAGCATATCAAATCCCTTGCTATTTCTCGTGCGATTCAACGTCGCAAAACTGACAACTATTCGGAGTAATACAAAAATGACAAGCAAACACAACAATAGCCTGACCATCGATTACAAATTCAACCAAGCAGAACTAGACTCCCGTGTATTTCAAGCCGAAGTGGATTATGAGGCTCATATTCAAGGAAGTCGCCGTTATGACCACGAAGCTGCTAAAGAAGTTGTTGTAACTGATTCAGCCAAAATACGCATTTTTGAAAACAGCCTAGCTGACGCTCTTCAAGTTTTTGCAGATAGACGCGATGAAGGTTACACGCTAATCACCAGCGCTCATGACTTCCCAACTGTTATTACAGGCTACGGTACGCAACCAACAATTGCTATGACTATGCGTAAACCACAACACATTATTGATGCTCGGTTAGCTGAAATCAAATCAGAGATTGAAGTGGTCTATCGTGCGGAGCTAGCTGCCAAGTACGAAGCTTTCATTGAAGCCCTGGCTGAACGTGAAGTAGCTCGTGAAGAACAGAAAGAGATTGACCGCCTAGCAGCGATAACTGCTAAAGCTGAAGTTAAACGCGGACAACGTATTCAAGCTCTGAAAAAAGAGCTGGTAGAAGAATTCCCAGCATAATAAGGATGTTCCATCATGCTAGAAAAAGAAATTGCCAAGTTGTACGGGACGCTTCAGTTTAAAGCGGATTATCGTCCGCTGCTTGTCTTTAAGCAGTCACTCGTAAAAACTGACAGCGAATTAAAACGACTCATGAAGTCGCTCGATCAGGTCCAGGCCAAGATTAAACGCCTTGGTTCTAGCTCTAACGTCGCCCAAGCTAGTAAGATTTTCCAAGCACAGCAAACAGCTGCGATTAAGAATGGTAAGCTGCTCGCAACACTTGAAACTCAGAGGCTTGCAGCAATCAAGAAAGAAGCAGCAGCAAGAAAGGTTGTAGATAGTGCTGATACATCTGCTGCAAAGAATCAACTCTCTATTCGTCGTGAAGCTGCCCGACTTGCAGAGGCTCAACGCCTAACTGCTCGTCGTGATCATATCCATGGTATTAGAACTACGCAGGCCCAAGCTAGATTGCTTGCGATACAAGCTACTGAAGAACACCGCCGTAATAGTCGCCAGAGTCAATTACAGCGTACACAGCAACGTTTACATACGAATGTATCAAATGGGCATCAACGTATCACCAGCGGCCTTACAAGCCTTGCAGCTAGTAGCGGGTTTGGTGGAGGGATCGGCGGTGGGCTTACCAGTTTCGCCAGTAACCTAAGCACAGGCTCTATGGCTGTCAGTGGATTCTCTGCTTTGGTTATTGCTGCTGGGGCTGCTTTGAAAGGATTCGCGGACGCTGCAACAGAGCGTACAGAGTCTCGTGTTAATACACGTTTTCAGTTTCGGGCCTTAGACGAAAAAGATCCTGAAGTCGGGAAGGTGCAGGAGTCACGATTCTATAAGCTGATGGATTACTTAGGCATGAGTGCCAAGGATGCCGCAGCGGATTACGTCAAGTCGCAACTGGCGCTAGCTGGAAGTGGTATGACTACTAATGAATCCGCTGACGTACTTGAAGGTACGTTGAGTATGGCGAAGGCCACGGGCAGCAGTACAGCGACCAATAGCCTTGTTTTGAAAGCTATTACACAGATGGCAAGTAAAGGCCAAATCATGGCGGAAGAGCTGAAAAACCAACTCGGTGACAGCCTGCCTGGAGCGATGAAGTATGCTGCTGAAGCATATTCAAATGTCAGCAAGAACGGCAAAACAGGCCAAGACGCTATCGCTGCTCTTATGAAAGATATGGAGCTTGGCAAGATCAAAGGTGCCATGGTTAAGCCCGTTTTGCTGGAGCTTGGGCGTATTCTGAAAGCTAACGCAAACCTTGGTGGTCGTTTAGACAACGCACGCCAGAGTCACAGCAGCAGCCTTAACCGCCGTGAAAATATCTACGATCAAAACTACGAAAGTGCCAATTTTGCTGGAACGTCACTCTTTGGTAAGTCCGGTGCGTTGGCAACCGCTCGTAAAGATCTTGATCGCCAAATGGAATTCCTTGCCGAAGATATGCAAGGAATTATGGATAAAGCAGGTGAGTCAGCTGGGCACCTTCTGGAATACTTGGCTCTTGGCGCTGATGCCCTTGACCGCTTGATTCAGCTAGGTAATGGCAACAAGGGCGCATTTGATGATTTATTCAGCAAACCAGAAGAGATTGAGAACTTCCATGAAGTTGTAGGTCAAGTAAGTGGGTTGTTCGATAATATTGGTGCGGCGATTGGTAAGATCAACGAAGCAACCGGCACTGTTGGCTTCTCACCAGAGTTTAAGTCTACACTTCAAGAAATCGAAGCAATCTCTAATGTCATTGCCGAAACATGGAAATTCATCACAGATAAGCTGACTCGTGCAACTAAAATGCGTGATCAGAAAATCATGGATGCTAAAGCTGAAGGTCGTGAGGCCACAATTTACGAATTGAACAAAGCTACCGTGCAAGGTATTAGTGGTTTTGGTGCTGATCCAAAAGACATGTCCAACGATGCATATCAAGCCATGCTTGAGCGACGCCCAAAGACATTTGCTGAAAACATCGGTAATGCCCTAAATAATCCAACACTGTTGTCTAACGTCGTAGGATTGGCCGTTACACAAAGTATGCAGTTGCAAGGTGTTCAAGATAGTCTGTTTGTTGGGCAGCAGAAGCTCACACAAGAGCGTCTGGACGATAAAGGTAACCCGGTTGGTGTTATGGCGTCAGATAAGGTATCAAACGTCTATAACGTCACTGTAGAGTCTGCCAATATTAAAGTTGAAGCTGGCACTGATCCTGTAGTATTTGCTCGCGAATATGCTGCTGCTCAAACTGACTCTTGGACTAACGCGATTGCCAGGTTGTCTGCGAATCAAAAAGAACTGGAGTAATACTAAGCAATGATGACCAAGCAACAATACTTTTTGTTGCTTGTACTCGTAGTTTCTCTTTTCGTTGGTTCTACTGGATTTATCTATGCTGTCCACTCTCGCCAATCCGCTTTTGTCACAACACAGTTTGAAGACGTTCTAGCCAAACTCGAAAGACAAGACGATCGAATTCTCTCCTATACCAATAATCTTATGTCCAAGCAGTTGACGGTTGAAGAGCTATCAACTCAAGGCACGAAAGCTCAACTTGTCCAGCAACGTATGTTTTATGAGGATGTACGCAAAGAGCTTCACATAATCGTAAGAGAAGTTATTTCCCAAGACTACGATGCAAGCGGCAAGAAACCTTTGCCTAAACAACAATCTCCATGAGGTCAAATATGAAAACTTTCATATGTATCAACTGTAAGCATGTGTTTGTAGCGAAACGGTATTCACCGTTTTGCAGCGGACAGTGCCGTAAAGAACAAACCCAAACCACTAATTGCCAACCAGCCGGGGCCAAACATGAAAGCAGTAACTCAGAAAACCGGTAATCGTATCACCTGTAAACACTGTGGCAAGCAAAAGCGCGTTAAGTCGTCCAAGGCCGTTTACTGTGGTGATGCTTGCAAGAACGCTGCAAGGTACGCCCGTGCAAACGGCTTAGAGGCGAAGCGCGAAGTTAAAGGCAAGAATTCTGCCTTCATGTTTTGGATGGCAAAAGAATGTCGTCGTGCTGGTACTCTTCAGATTCTTGAAGGTCACACTGTTGAATCCCTGGGCCAGCTATATGGCGTCTACAAATTCAATAGTCGTGCTAATACACGCGGCGGGCACACTGAGAAGTTTCACTTGTGCCACCTATCGCCTGTCGCTGGTGAAAAAACAATCGGTAAATTGACTGCTGCTAATCTCGTGGTAGCTCAAGCATCAGCTAATCAGAGGTGGGGTAATAAAGACATGAACGTAGGCGAGTGTATTTCCAAGGACGCACTTGAATACAAGTACGCCGTTGAAAGTGACGCTCCATTGGCTGCTCTGTCTGCACGAATCATTACCTATATTGGTAGAGCCGTGTTTGCTGAGTTCGTGAAAGTTTCAAAGGTCAAGTCTGCGGAGTTCGTAGAGCTGCAACATTGGTTTGAAGAAAATGAAATCTTTGTCAAAGACATACACAAGCAATCTACAAAAAAGCTGAAAGAGCTTAAAGCTGCCTACCTCAAAAATAATGTAACTAGCATCACCAAGAAGCCATACAGAGCGCCCCTGGGTGGTATGACAGCTATAGAGGTCTACGCTCATGAGCTAGCAAGGTTTAATGCTGATCCAGCCGCTGTGAAGCTTGTAGAGCGTTTGGCTGGTCTGGTAGGCGAGGGTGAAGCTTTTGTTGATATCTACTTAGAAGTGCCAGCTGCAACAGAGCGTGCGATTGAACGTATCTGCTTTGATTGGTTGCATGGGGCTGTGGATAATTTGCACTTGGCGATTTACAGGTTGATCCATGTCCACATTCGAAAAGCTGCATAAAGAAAACACTCACTAAGCAATAATTACCATGGTGACAAATGGCTGAAAGCTTGATTCCATAAGGGCTCCAGCCCATTTCACTGTCTTAACATTGCTAGTTCTACTACCAGCGTTAGCTGGCAATCAACTAATGAATGCGTCAGATGATTCATTCAACACCTCAACACAAGGAAACAACACAATGATTCAAGTACAACCCTATCCAACCCTAAACACTGTCTTGCTAGGTCAAGAACTACGCCACGTTTTCGTAGGTGCTGGTAAGACTTACGATGAAGCATTACACCAAGCATTCGCTAATGACATGAAGGGTGCGGACTACGATAGCTTCCACCGTAAGCAATTTATCAAGTTCTATGAAGCTGATGTAGCTCACGAAGGTGAAAAGGCTTTCCGTAACCGTAGCTGCGATGAAGCCAACTACAAACTGTTCAAGCGTCAAGAAGCTGCTTGATGCTCCACACCACGCCCTGGCCTCATACGCTGGGGCTTTTCTTTGCCTGTAGGAAAGCGTCATAGGCTTGTGGCACAATGCCTTCATGAACACATAGCATGGAGCCGAATCGAATGGATGAAGAATATTTCCCTACAAACCAAGAATTTTTTATAGGTTTGCCTCTTTACAGTTGCTATAAGGTAAATGAGAAAAATTTTCCAAAGCTTAGAGAATTCATGAGGTATGATGGGCCTCTAGATACTTACTGCGTGCAATGTGGTCGTGAAAGTGTGTTTAATGTTCAATTTTCGCCAGTAGCTAATACTAATTTGCATAGAAATAATTGGTCTGATTCGCTTTATATACACTTCATGGCTTACTGTTCGAGGGATAGGGATCATACTGCTAATTACTCCTTTAAACTTGATGGGGATGAGGGTGTTACCAAGATCGGTCAGTATCCATCTATGGCGGATGCTGATGGAGTCAAACTAAAGAAGTATAGATCTGTTTTAGATAAAGAGCTTCACTCAGGGTTCTCTAAGGCGGTGGGCTTGGTTTCGCATGGAGTTGGTGCGGGTGCCTTAGTTTATTTGCGGAGAATTTTTGAGTCGTTAATAGAGGGTGCCCATGCAGAGGCTAAGAAAGATAGTGATTGGGTGAAGTTGCATGAGGCTGAGTACGCTGCTGGTCGCGTCGCTGATAGGGTGAAGTCTCTAAAGAACTATCTCCCGTCCTATCTGGTAGATCATCATACGATGTACGGTGTCTTGTCTTCTGGTGTTCACAATATGTCAGAGCAAGAATGCTTAGAGTTGTTCCCTACGTTGAAAATTGGTATTGAGTTAATTCTAGATCAGAAAATCCAGAAGAAAGAAGAGGCTGAAAAAGTAGCCGCACTTCAAAAAATGCTCAGTGGAAAAGCAAGCGGAAGTCGTTAGTCCGATTGATTCGGGTTAGCAGAGGCTACATAGGATCAAGAATTGATGACCTGATGCTGCAAACCACGCCCTGGCCTAACAAGCCGGGGCTTTTCTTTACCTACGGTTTTCTTTCACACCATGGCATGGCATTCTGCCCTCAAGTCAGGGAATGTCCAGAGGTGTTACGTGAGCGATGACAACAAGGTCAAAGAAACCATAGATGCTGTGAAGGGTTTGGTAGAGGCTGTGCCTATCTATCAGGATCTAGCTCAACCGGCGGTGAAGCAGGTAGGCAAGGCGCTTGAGACGGTAGCCAAGACTATTAACATTGCACTGGCACCTGTCGGGGCTCTGGTTTGGGGATATGAGCAATGTCAGGGGTTCATCGCCAATAAGGTAGCTGAAAAGCTGAAGGGCGTTCCACCTGAGGATATTGTGACTCCTAAGCCAAACGTAGCCGGTCCCGCTATTGAAGCATTGCGGTACACGGGCCACGAAGAATCGTTAAGTAACATGTATGCCAACCTGTTAGCGGCATCAATGACCAAACAGACCGTGCGTGAAGCCCATCCCGCATTTGTTGAAATCATTAAGCAATTAACACCTGATGAAGCAAAGCTTATACCGCTGTTGTTACGGGAACGAGCCCTGCCACTTCTGACAATTCGTTCAAATATTATCCCTGTCGATGGTAGAACCGGTTCGAAGGATATGTTCTCGAATTATTCGTTGTTCGGTCGGGAAGTTAACGTTGAACATCTTGATATGATGCCTTCGTACCTGAATAATATCTGTAGATTAGGTTTGGCTGGGATTCCCGATACAACTTGGTACACGACCCCCGGAATTTATGATGAGTTAGAGAATTCTCCATTTGTCTTGGGGTGGAAAAGTTTTATAGAGCGAGATAATGAATTTACATGTTCATTTGCTAGGCGGATGTTAAAGCCAACTCCGTTGGGCGAACTGTTCGCTAGGATATGCACTGACGTAACCGAGTAAATTATCAGGACGATTAATTCCTGTTCTTTCGGGAGAAGTGTATGTGCTAATGGGCTGAAGTATCCATTCCATAAGGGCTTAGTCTTCGGATTGCTAGACCTTCTGCATTTCCGCTACGTAAAGCTAATTATCAATTATTTTTAGCAATTCTGAATTATAAAAAAATCAAAATTCAGCATATAATGTCAATGAATTAATTTCTATTGTAGTTGTGAAGTTGATCGGTTTCTTCTATTTAAATTGATTTGCCCAAACGCATCAAATTGGAGCTCATGATCTTTACGTATTGCTTCCGACCGTTTGCATGTTGTAAAATTGCCTTACATTGAGTGAGGTGCCGACATGAACGTAATTGCTTACTACCGAGTATCGACCAAGGGTCAAGGTGATTCAGGATTGGGCTTGGATTCTCAGAAGCTCTACGTCCAGCAAGCAGCTACACAGATGGGCTGGAATATCGTAGGAGAGTTCACCGACATTGCATCAGGCACAATCCCACCTCAAGAGCGTAATGCCTGTAAGGCCGCTCTCAAAGCTTGCAAGGATAGTAATGCTGTACTGGTAGTCGCCAAGCTCGACCGTTTGAGTCGTGATGTAGAACACATTGCAGGCTTACTGAAGCTGGTTGATTTCAAGGTGGCAGTGATGCCCCAGGCTGACAAGTTTCAACTCCACATCTATGCAGCATTGGCAGAGCAAGAAAGAGAGTTCATCAGTCAACGGACCAAGGACGGATTAGCCAGTCTGAAGGCGAGGGCGGTAGCTGGTGATGTGGTAGCTGCTGAGAAGTGCGAGCGTATGAAGAACGGCAACAAGGCTGTTGTAGCTGCTGGATTAGTGGTCAAGGCTCATGAAGGCAATCGTGCCAAGGCTGACAAGGTGAGCCAGTCATACGCCGATGCTATCAAGTCTGCCATGTTCGATGGTGTATCTACCTTGTCTGCATTGGCTGAACGCTTCAACGCGCTCAAGCTGCCTTCTAGCCGTGGTGTTGTAGGTAATTGGCAAGCCGTTCAGGTAGATCGCCTGTGCAAGCGTCTTGGTATTGCCTTTCCTTGATGGCGTGATGGCCGTCTTCTGTGCTGATCGCCACGGCCACAGATATTTGAAAAAAGCATAGCTTCAGCATTGGCCTCTCCGTGGTCTGTTAAGCAGATCAGAGAGAAATCCAATCGCCAATCCTATGTAGATATTTTTCTATCTGGCAAAAGAAAGCCCCGCACATGCAGGGCTATTTTTTTGGCGGAAAATTGGTGTGGTGTTCGGAATGCCCTAATGGAGATTCTTTCTGCAAGCCGCTTACATCACTTAGACATGTCTTCTATAAGTGCGACGTACAAAACGCCCAGGCCAATCACCAGTAGTCCCATAAAGAGGTAGTGGAGCAAAGAAGCCACGTTCTGTTTGAACGTCTGCCGTCTCTTGGCTTGGATGGTTGTTTGGATGAGGTGGCGTAGGCGGGATAGGGCCAAGGTGATGGCTTTCATGGGGTATTCACTCCGTTGTAAATAGGCGTTCCTCGCGGGTATTGAGTCCCGTGAGAAATTAGGAAATTGCCTATCCCAACAGTGCCGACTATAGCGGCGTGGTTGCATTGAAGATCGCCGAATAACCCGCCGGCAATACCTGGGCCGCCACCGAGTACATGGTCGCAGGGATCCCTGAGTTGATTACGCCCAGCAGCAGTACCGTCTTGAACTTGCCCTGGAAATCCCAGCTCACGCGCATCATCGCCAGGATCACCAACAACCCCGCGGCGGCAATCGACACGCGGAAAAACGCAGTCGGCACGGTGCCGATTTCCGGCGCGATGATGCGCATGAACAGGAAACTCGCGCCCCAGATGGCCGCCAGTCCCAGCAAGTAGAGGGTATCAACAGGTCTCACGGAAAACTCCTAAGCCAATCAGGCGGGGGAGTGTTGCCCAGCGTCCTGGTCGACACAATCTCTAAGTACCGCGGCCCGTGAAAAATCTTCCTTCTCCTGCCACCGTTCACTGGCTAAGCTCTGGGCTTCCAGCTACCCGCTCGAGGTTTCCCGCATGTCGCAGCCCGCCCTCGCTATCGCCCGGATGATCCTCGACGGTTTTGATGATTACCGTGAGCACTTTCGCCTGATCACAGATGGCGCCCGCGAACGATTCGAGAAGGCGCAGTGGCAGCAGGGGCAGGCCGCCTCGGCGGCGCGTATCAACCTCTATGAAGAGAAAGTCGCCGAGGTCACCGCGCGCCTGCGAGCCAGCTGCGAAGCGGTCGCGCTGCTGGACATCGACCTGTGGCCACAGGTGAAAAGCGCCTATATCGACCTGATCGACCTGCGCTTTGACGATGAACTGTCCGAGACCTGGTACAACTCGATCTTCTGCGGCCTGTTCAGTCATGACCTGATCAGTGACCGCTGCATGTTCATCCACACCACTCGACCAAGCCAGCGCCGTGCAAGGGCGGCGCAAACCCGGATCTACACGCCAACCGGTAATATTGCGCAGATGCTCGCGCAGGTGTTTGCTGACTACAGTTTCAGCGAGCCCTACGCCGACCTGCCGGCAGACCTGCAACGCCTCGAAGCCCAACTGCGGGAAAACCTGCCGGATTGGGTATGCAAAGACCCGGACCTCAACGTCGAGTTGTTTTCCTCGGTGCTCTACCGCAACAAAGGTGCCTACCTGGTAGGGCGCATCTACACACGTGACGAACAATGGCCCCTGGTCATTCCGCTGCTGCACCGCGAAGGCCGTGGCATCCAGATCGATGCGCTGATTACCGACGAAGCCGACGTGTCGATCATTTTCTCGTTCACCCGTTCCTATTTCATGGTCGATGTACCGGTGCCCGCCGAATTCATCGGCTTTCTCAAGCGCATCCTGCCGGGCAAGCACATTGCCGAGCTATACACTTCGATCGGCTTCTACAAACACGGCAAATCCGAGTTCTACCGTGCGCTGATCAACCACCTGGCCACCACCGATGACCAGTTCATCATGGCCCCCGGCGTGCGCGGCATGGTCATGAGCGTGTTTACGCTGCCGGGCTTCAACACCGTATTCAAGATCATCAAGGACCGCTTTTCGCCGTCGAAAAACGTCAACCGCGCCACGGTTATCGAGAAGTATCGCCTGGTTAAGAGTGTCGACCGGGTCGGGCGCATGGCCGATACCCAGGAGTTCGCCGACTTTCGCTTCCCCCTGGGCAAGTTCGAGCCAGAGTGCCTGGCCGAGCTGCTGGAAGTCGCTGCCGGCACGGTCCAGGTCGAAGGCGACACGGTCCTTATCCGCCACTGCTGGACCGAACGGCGCATGACCCCGCTCAACCTCTACCTCGACAACGCCAACCCCGCCCAGGTACGCGAAGCCCTGGAAGACTACGGCCTGGCGATCAAGCAACTGGCAGCGGCGAATATCTTTCCCGGCGACATGCTACTGAAAAACTTCGGCGTCACCCGTCACGGCCGCGTGGTGTTCTACGACTATGACGAGATCTGTTTCCTTACCGAAGCCAACTTCCGGCATATCCCCGCACCGCGCACCCCCGAGGATGAAATGGCCTCCGAGCCCTGGTACTCCATCGGCCCGCTGGATGTGTTCCCCGAGGAATTCCCGCCGTTCCTGTTTGCCGACGCCGGCCAGCGCAAGCTGTTCGACGAGCTGCATGGCGAGCTGTACAACGCCGACTACTGGAAGGGCCTGCAAGATGCGATTCGCGCCGGAAAGGTCATCGATGTGTTCCCCTATCGCAGAAAGGACCCGCTATAACGCATCCCGGTGTGGGAGGGAGCAAGCCCCCTCCCACATGTTTGACCTGCCAGATGAGTCGCTTTTCTGCCACACTTGCCGGCCGCGCATAACATAGATGACCGTCGAAGTAGCTGATGACTGACCAAGCACCCACCATCGACCAACTGCTCAAAACCCTCGATCACGCCATGCTCGCCGACCGCCACCGCTTGCGCCGGCAGTTGCTCGAGCTGCGTAAGAAGCCCGATGAGGACAAGCTGGCGCAGTGGGTGGCGCGCATGCAAGCGTCCTGTGCCCAGGTCACGGCACGGCGCGCCAGCCTGCCGGTGATTCGCTATGACGACAGCCTGCCGATTGCCGCCAAGCGCGATGAGATCAAGGACGCGCTGCTCAAGCACCAGGTATTGATCATTGCTGGCGAGACCGGCTCGGGCAAGACCACCCAGTTGCCGAAGATCTGCCTGGAAATCGGCCGCGGCCAATACGGCCTGATCGGCCACACCCAACCGCGCCGGATTGCAGCGCGCAGTGTCGCCAGCCGTGTGGCAGAAGAGTTGGCCACGCCATTGGGCGCGTTGGTCGGCTATCAGGTGCGCTTCGAGGACCAGAGCGATTCCAACACCCTGATCAAGCTGATGACCGACGGCATCCTCTTGGCCGAAACCCAGAATGATCGTTACCTGGAACGCTACGACACGATCATCGTCGACGAAGCCCACGAACGCAGCCTGAACATCGACTTCCTGCTCGGCTACCTCAAGACCCTGCTGCCGCGTCGCCCCGACCTGAAAGTCATCATCACCTCGGCGACCATCGACCTGGAGCGCTTTTCCAAGCACTTCGACGACGCGCCGATTGTCGAGGTGTCGGGCCGCACCTTCCCGGTGGACACCTGGTATCGCCCGCTGACCCTGGAACAGGACGAAGAGGGCAACCGCGTCGAGGACGACTTGACTGTCGATCAGGCGATCCTCGCCACCCTCGATGAAATCGCCGCTTACGAGCGCAGCGAACGCCGCAGCCCCGGCGATGTGCTGGTGTTTTTGCCGGGCGAGCGTGAGATCCGCGACGCCGCCGACATGCTGCGCAAGGCCCAGCTCAAGCACACTGAGATCCTGCCGCTGTATGCGCGCCTGTCGCCGGCCGAGCAGCAGCGCATTTTCCAATCCCACCCGGGTCGGCGCGTGGTGCTGGCGACCAACGTCGCGGAAACCTCGCTGACCGTACCGGGCATTCGTTATGTGATCGACAGCGGCACCGCGCGCATCAGCCGCTACAGCTACCGCGCCAAGGTGCAGCGCCTGCCGATCGAGGCGATTTCCCAGGCCAGCGCTAACCAGCGTAAAGGCCGTTGCGGCCGGGTCGAGCCGGGCATTTGCATTCGCTTGTACAGCGAAGAGGATTTTATCGGCCGCCCGGAATTTACCGACCCGGAAATCCTGCGCACCAACCTGGCCGCCGTGATCCTGCAGATGCTGCACCTGCGCCTGGGCGAGATCACCGATTTCCCGTTTATCGAACCGCCGGATGGCAAGGCGATCAGCGACGGTTTCAACCTGCTGCAGGAACTCTCGGCGGTGGACCGTAACAGCCAGCTCACCCCCTTGGGGCGCCAGCTTGCACGCCTGCCGGTGGACCCGCGCATGGGCCGCATGTTGCTCGAAGCGGCCAAGCTGGGCAGCTTGCAGGAAGTACTGATCGTCGCGAGCGCCATGTCGATCCAGGACCCGCGCGAGCGCCCACCGGAGCGTCAACAGGCCGCCGACCAGGCCCACGCTCAGTGGAAGGATCCGGATTCGGACTTCGCCGGGCTGGTCAATCTGTGGCGTGGCTTTGAAGAGCAGCGCCAGGAACTGACCGCCAGCCCGCTGCGCAACTGGTGTCGCAAGAACTTCCTCAACTACTTGCGCCTGCGCGAGTGGCGCGACTCCCATCGCCAGTTGAGCCTGATCTGCCGCGACATGCAGCTGAGCGTCAATAAAGAGCCGGCGGATTTCCCCAAGCTGCACAAGGCAGTGTTGTCCGGCCTGCTCAGCCAGATCGGCCAGAAAACCGAAGACGGCGATTACCTCGGTGCGCGGCAGCGGCGTTTCTGGATCCACCCCTCGTCCGGCATCGGCAAGAAGCGCCCGCAATGGCTGATGACTGCCGAGCTGGTGGAAACCACCAAGCTCTATGCGCGCATGGTGGCGAAGATTGACGCCGACTGGATCGAGCCGCTGGCCGGGCACCTGATCAAGAAAAATCACTTCGAGCCCCATTGGGAGAAGAAGCGCGGCCAGGTGGTGGCGTTTGAGCAGATCACTCTGTTCGGGTTGATCATAGTCGGACGTCGGCCGGTGCATTACGGGCCGATTGACCCGGTGGTGTCCCGCGAGTTGTTTATCCGGGAAGGCCTGGTACGCGGTGAGATTCAGTCCCGCGCCAAGTGCCTGACAGCTAACCAGCGCCTGCTGGAGCAACTCGACGAACTGGAAGCCAAGGCCCGTCGTCGCGATATCCTCGCCGACGAAGAAACCCTCTACGCCTTCTACGACGCACGCTTGCCGGCGGAGATTCACCAGACGGCCACTTTTGACAGCTGGTACAAGGTCAACAGCCAGAAAGACCCGCAATTGCTGATCATGCGCGAAGAAGACGTGCTGGCCCGTGAGGCCAGTGAAGTCACCGCCGCGCATTATCCGGACACCTTGCACCTGGGCGACCTGGCCCTGGCCTTGAGTTACCACTTCGAACCCAATCACCCCCGCGACGGCGTCACCCTGCGCGTGCCGGCGCCATTGCTGCCGGCCTTGCCCGCCGAGCGCCTGGAGTGGCTGGTGCCAGGCGTGATCGAAGCCAAGTGCATCGCCCTGGTGCGTAACTTGCCCAAAGCGCTGCGCAAGAACTTCGTGCCGGTGCCGGACTTCGTCAAGGCGGCGCTGCAACGCATCGAATTCGGCCAGGGCTCGCTGCCCCAGGCGCTGGGGCGCGAGTTGCTGCGCATGACCGGTGCGCGGGTCAGCGATGAAGCCTGGGCCGAAGCGGCGCAGCAGGTAGAAAGCCACCTGAAGATGAACCTGGAAGTGGTCGACGGCCAAGGCAAGTTCCTTGGCGAAGGCCGCGACCTGGCCGAACTGACCGCACGTTTTGCAGAAGCCAGCCAGGCCGCATTGGCCGTGCCGCAGACCGCGAAAAGCCAGCAGCCGGTGGAAGCCAAGGTGTTCGCGGCGGTTGCCGAAAAGACCCAGCAAAACATCGCCGGCCTGTCGATGACGGTGTACCCGGCGCTGGTGGAAGAAAATGGTACGGTCAAGGAAGGCCGGTTCTCTACCGCCGCCGAGGCTGAGTTCCAGCATCGCCGCGCGTTGCAGCGTCTGCTGATGCAGCAATTGGCCGAGCCGGCGAAATTCCTGCGCGGCAAATTGCCGGGCCTGACCGAGTTGGGTTTGATGTACCGCGAGCTGGGGCGTATCGACGCGCTGGTGGAAGACATCCTGCTGGCCAGCCTCGACACCTGCGTACTGGAGGGCGAAGCCAGCCTGCCTCGTGATGGCGCCGGCCTGGCGGCTTTGGCGGAACGCAAGCGCGGCAGCTGGACCGAACACGCCGAACGCCTGGCGCGCCTGACCCTGGACGTGCTGAAGCTGTGGCACGGCCTGCAAAAGCGCTTCAAAGGCAAGATCGACCTGGCCCAGGCGGTAGCCTTGAACGATATCAAGCAGCAACTGGGCAACCTGGTGTACCCGGGTTTTGTACGGGAAACCCCGGCGCAATGGTTCAAGGAACTGCCGCGTTTCCTCAAGGCCATCGAGCTGCGCCTGGAGAAACTGCCGAGCCAGGTGCAGAAGGACCGGGTGTGGAGTACCGAATTGGGCGGCCTGTGGGCGCAATACCAGAACCGCCTGAACAAACACACCCAGGAAGGCAAGCGCGACCCGCAGTTGGAGCTGTACCGCTGGTGGCTGGAAGAATACCGTGTGTCGTTGTTTGCCCAGCAGTTGGGCACCAAGGTGCCGATTTCCGATAAACGCTTGAGCAAGCAGTGGAGCCAGGTAGAGCCCTGAACCTTCCCGGTTTCCTGAACTGGGCAGGTCCCACATTCAAGGTGTTTGTGTGGCCTATGGCGCCAAATCCCCGGCATTGTGGCAAACTTCGCGGTCACAAGATTGAATAACGAATTGCCAGTTTGATGCCCGCCTGATGGACTCAAACGACTTACAGTTTGGTACGACGGTACCAATATCTTCTGCCTGACAGATTTAGAGGAACGACCGTGCATAACGTCGTCATCAGCGGCACCGGCCTGTATACCCCGGCCAACAGCATCTCCAACGAAGAGCTGGTGCAGTCTTTCAATGCCTACGTACAACAGTTCAATGCTGACAACGCTGCCGCCATCGAGCGTGGCGATGTGCAAGCGCTGACGGAGTCGAGCGCGGCATTCATCGAGAAAGCGTCCGGTATCAAGAGCCGTTTTGTGATGGACAAGGACGGCATCCTCGACCCTCAGCGCATGGCCCCACGCTTGCCCGAGCGCAGCAACGACGAATGGTCGGTGCTCTGCCAGATGGCCGTCGGCGCTGCCGAACAGGCCCTGCAACGCGCCGGCAAGACTGCCGCGGATATCGACGGCGTGATCGTCGCCTGCTCCAACCTGCAGCGCGCCTACCCGGCGATTGCTATCGAAGTCCAGGAAGCCTTAGGTATCCAGGGCTTCGGTTTCGACATGAACGTGGCGTGCTCCTCGGCCACCTTCGGCATCCAGAATGCAACCAACAGCATCCAGTTGGGCCAGGCCCGGGCGATCCTGATGGTCAACCCGGAAGTCTGCACCGGCCACCTGAACTTCCGTGACCGCGACAGTCACTTCATATTTGGTGATGCCGCCACCGCGGTGATCCTGGAGCGCGCTGACCTGGCGACGTCCGAGCACCAGTTCGAGGTGGTGAGCACCAAGCTGCTGACCAAGTTCTCCAACAACATCCGCAACAATTTCGGCTTCCTCAACCGCACCGCGGAAGAGGGCATCGGCGCCCCTGACAAGCTGTTCGTGCAGGAAGGCCGCAAGGTCTTCCGCGATGTCTGCCCGATGGTGGCCGAGTTGATTGGTGCACACCTGGCGGAAAACCAGCTGGACGTCACCGATGTGAAGCGCTTCTGGCTGCACCAGGCCAACCTGAGCATGAACCACCTGATCGTGAAAAAGCTGCTGGGGCGCGACGCGTCGGTGGAAGAAGCGCCGGTGATCCTCGATACGTATGCCAATACCAGCTCCGCCGGTTCGGTGATTGCGTTTCACACCTATCAGGACGACTTGCCCAAGGGCACCGTGGCGGTGCTTAGCTCGTTCGGCGCCGGGTATTCGATTGGCAGCGTGATCCTGCGCAAGCGCTGATCTGTAAGAACTGGCCGTATTTTCAGCAAGATCGAGGTTTGAATGGCTGCAGCGGACGACGCGCACCTGCTTGAACGCTTGCTCAAGGGAGAGCAGCGGGCCTACAAGGAATTGGTCAGCACTTACCAGAGCGCAATGCGCGCGGTGGCCTATGCCATTGTCGGCCAGCGCCACGCCGACGAGGTGGTGCAAGACGCCTGGCTCTCGGTGGTGCGCAACCTGGCCAGGTTCGAAGGACGCTCCAGTCTCAAGACCTGGCTGCTGACCATCACCGCCAACTCCGCCAAAGGGCGTTATAAACAGAATCGCCGGGAAGTGCTGCTCGACGATTTGCCTTCGCCCCATGGCACCATTGGTGATGAGCGATTCAGCCCGGATGACGGCCACTGGGCAGTCGCGCCGTATGCCTGGCACCAGGACACCCCGGAAGCGCTGCTGACCGAGGATGAATTGCGCGAATGCCTGGAGCACACGATTCTGAGCTTGTCCCAATTGCAGGGCAGTGTGCTGGTGCTACGTGAACGCCAGGGATTGGAGTTGGAAGAAATCTGTAATCTTCTGAGCCTTTCACTTTCCAATGTACGTGTGCTGTTGCATCGAGCGCGGCTTAAAGTCTTCGCCACGGTGGAGCATTTTGAGGAAACGGGAGAATGTTGACCTGTAAGGAACAAGTCGCTCGCTCCAGTGATTATCTCGATGGGCAATTGACCTTTCGCGAGCGTCTGCTCGTGCGTCATCACTTGATGTTCTGCCCGAACTGCCGACGCTTTATCCGTCAGATGCGCCTGATGCAGGCGACGCTGAAGATCCTGCCGCAGGAGCCGGTAAAGGATGTCGATGCGCTGGCTGAACGATTGGCAGCCGAACGGCTGAAAGATTTGTAGGAGCGAGCAAGCCCGCTCCTACAACGGGGGGGGGGGGTTAGAACTTGGCTTCAGCATCCAACTGCAAGGTGTTGGTATTGGCATCACGCTGCGTGCGGCTGGCGTAGTCAGCCTTGGTCAGGAAGTACGTGGCGCCGAGGGCAAAGTTCTTGTCGATGTCGTAGCTGACCTTCATCTTATGGCCGCGCGAACCGGTGGTACCGTTGGCGAAGTCCGAATCGGTGAAGGCGCCTACGACGGCATTACGTTGAACGTCGCGGTAGTTGTAGTCCAGGTTGAAACCGAACACCTTGGACTTGGCACCCAGCAACCACGCGGTGTCCTGGTCGGTCACAGCATCGTTGTTCTTCACGTACTGGCCGTAGAACGCCAGGGGCACTGCCAGGCCGCCGATATCTGCCTGGGCAAAACCTTCATACAGGCGGAATTCGTTGTTGGCCGAGTTGCCGTTGACCGCCAACGCGCAAGGCGTGGTGGTGGTTGTGCAGCGGCTGTCCTCGTCATTTTTGTAGGCGTAGACGCTGCCGCCCAAGGTCATTTTCAGGTTGTCGGTGACCGAGAAACGCGTACCCAGCTGGCCGGATGTCAGGCGCAGGTCGTGGCGGAACTGCACGCCGTCTCCGTCGACGTTGTCCTTGAGGTTGTAGTTGCCAAGGCTGCCGAACAGTTCGGCGCTGCTGCCCAGTGGGTATTTGTAGGTAACGGCCAGGCCTTCCGGGTTGATATCGCTATCCCAGATCACGTCGCCCATGCTCACCCATGGCTGGAGCATCTTGCCGCCGATCACGTGCAGGTTCTTGATCTGGTCCGGGTGGTAGTCGATGTAGCCCAGGTCCAGCCAGATCGATTTTTTATCGAAGTAGCCATCCTGATCCTGGTTGGTGGAACGAGCATCGTCGCCGCCACCGGTGGCGATGCGGATGCCGGTGTCCACCTGTGGGTTGATCTCGGTGTAGGCACCCAGGCGGGCACGGATACGTTGACGGTCCTTGTCACGCCCGCCGTTGTTGGGCTCGCCATCGATCTTGATGGTTTCCTGGCGGAAGCGTACGTCACCTTTGAACTGGGTTTTGGCGGCCCAGGCCAGCTTCTGGTCGAAGCTGCTCAGCTCGTTGGTTTTTTTCGCGGTGGCCGCGATCTGCTCGTTGGTCTCTTGTTGAGCTTGCCGTGCGATCTGCTGTTCTTTTTGGTCCCTGGCCAGCTCTGCTTGCAGTTCGCTGTACTGCGCCGCAGTGATCTGGCCGTTGGCCTTGAGCATGTCGAGCAATTTAGCGTCGACTGCAGCGCTGGCCGGTAGGCTCAGGGCCAGCAACAGGCCGCCACACAGGACCGCCGCAGTTTTAGTGGAAGCAAGACGCATATCAATCTCCGAAAGTGAGGAGGGATGGCAAACCATCCAGGACACAACCGACCAATGACGGACGGAAAAAATGTCACCCGGTAGACCCAGGCGCTCTAAAAACTGGCGTCAGTATCGCGACCGTTTATGACGGAGTAGTGGCTAAGTGATTTCATCTAGATGACAAATGGGCTGAGGTTGGAACTATTTATTTCCAAGTCTGTCAGCGTGTTTTCAAGGTGTGCACTGGGTTGCGATAAGCGATACTCGCCAGGCTTTAACGCCAAGAATCAGTGAGGATGCCGATGCCGTTGCAACGCCTGGACAGCCTGTCCGAAATCGCCCCAGAGGTCTGGGACGCCCTGGTGCCGCAGGCCCAGCCGTTTGTACGGCATGGGTTCTTGAGCGCGCTGGAGGACAGCGCCAGCCTGAGGCCGCAATCGGGCTGGCAGCCGGAGCATCTGCTGCACTGGGAAGGGCAGCGCCTGGTGGCGGCACTGCCGAGCTATCGCAAATGGCATTCCTACGGCGAGTATGTGTTCGACCATGGCTGGGCCGATGCCTGTGAGCGCGCCGGTATTGACTACTATCCCAAGCTGCTGACGGCGGTGCCGTTCAGTCCCGTCAGCGGCCCACGTATTTTGGCCGCCAATGCCGAGGACGGCTTCGAGTTGCTCAAGAGTCTGCCGGGCTACCTGGAGATCGAAGGGCTCTCCAGTGCCCATATCAATTTCACTGACGCCTTGGCCGATGAGGCCTTGGCCCTGCAGCCGGGCTGGATGCAACGCCTGGGCTGCCAGTTTCATTGGCAGAACCGCGGCTACCGCGACTTCCAGGATTTTCTCGATGCCTTGAGTTCACGCAAGCGTAAACAGATGCGCAAGGAGCGCGAACAAGTGGCGGGGCAGGGCATTGAGTTCGAGTGGCTGCAAGGCCATGAACTGAGCGAAGCTCAATGGGATTTTGTCTATGCCTGCTACGCCAACACCTATGCAGTCCGCCGCCAATCGCCCTACCTGACCCGTGCGTTTTTCAGCCTGCTGGCCGAACGCATGCCCGAGGCCATCCGCGTGGTGCTGGCCAAGCAAGGCTCGCGCCCGGTAGCCATGGCTTTCAGCCTGATCGGTGGCGACAGCTTCTACGGCCGCTACTGGGGCTGCCTGGCGGAATTCGACCGACTGCACTTCGAAACCTGTTTTTACCAGGGCATGGACTACGCCATCGCCCACGGCCTGCAACGCTTCGACGCCGGTGCCCAGGGCGAGCACAAATTGATTCGCGGGTTTGAGCCGGTGATTACACGGTCCTGGCACTACCTGCGCCATCCGGGGTTGAAGAGTGCCGTGGAGGATTTTCTTGAGCGTGAACGGGTGGGGATTCTGGCGTATGCCGAAGAGGCGAGGTCAGCCCTGCCTTATCGGCAGGGCTAAAGCATCGGTCTGGCAGTACTGCAGGTGAACGGTCAAATCGCTATTCTGTATGTACAAAAGTACATACAGGATGTGCCATGCATTTTGAGTGGGATGAAGCCAAGAACAAAGCCAATATTTCTAAGCACGGCATCGATTTTAACCACGTCCCTGATATTTTTAGACACCCAATGCTGGCCTAGCGCGATGATCGGGCGGATTATGGCGAAGAGCGTTGGATCAGTATTGGCTAGATCAAATTGTTAATGGGTGTGGTCGTATATACCGAGCGGCGTGGTGATGTGATCCGTATCATCTGGGCCCGAAAAGCAACCAAGAAGGAGGCCAAATACTATGACGCAAACATCGAAAACTGATTGGAAGCGCTTGGCCAAGATGAATGAAGAAGAAATCGATACCAGTGATATCCCCGAGCTGGACGCCGAATTTTTCCGGCGTGCCGAGCTTCGTGTCCCGGTGAAGCAGGCGGTGACTATTCGACTGGATGCCGACGTTCTCGAGTGGTTCAAGGGGCAAGGTACTGGATACCAGACACGTATCAATCAACTGTTGCGTCAATACATGCAGGCCCATCAGGGTTGAGCAACATTGAATTGAATTCAGCCCTGCCTTATCGGCAGGGCTGATCCGTTTGCCTTAGGCCCCTTCATCCTTGCCCAGCCATCGATAGGTCACGCCGCCGATCACCGCGCCGAGGATCGGTGCGAGCCAGAACAACCATAGCTGCTGGACTGCCCAACCGCCGACAATCAACGCAGGCCCCGTGCTGCGGGCTGGGTTGACCGACGTGTTGGTGACCGGGATCGAGATCAAGTGGATCAGCGTCAGCGCCAGGCCAATGGCAATAGGCGCGAGGCCCGCCGGGGCACGGCGGTCGGTGGCGCCAAGGATGATCAGCACGAACATCGCTGTCATCACCAGCTCGCAGACAAAGCCTGCCGCCATTGAATAACCACCGGGTGAATGCTCGCCATAACCATTGCTTGCCAGCCCGGAGGCCAGTTCGAACCCGGGTTTGCCACTGGCGATGAAGTACAGCAGTGCGGCGGCGATGGCGCCACCGATCACTTGGGACACTATATAGGCTGGCAATTCCTTGGCCGGGAATCTGCCGCCCACCACCAGCCCCACCGAGACGGCCGGGTTAAGGTGGCAACCGCTGATATGCCCGATGGCAAATGCCATGGTCAGCACTGTGAGCCCAAAGGCCAGGGACACGCCGAGCAGGCCGATGCCGACGTTGGGGAACGCTGCGGCCAACACCGCACTCCCGCAGCCACCTAACACCAGCCAAAACGTACCCAGTCCTTCCGTTACGGAACGTTTGAACAGTGACATGAACACTTCCTTAGATTGCTCTATCTGATTAACGGTCTGTGTGGCTTCCCTGCCGCCTTAAATCAGGGCCCTCCTGGGGCCTGATTGCAGTACAGCAGGATTGTGTCGCACGACCAGCCAGATGGAGAAAGCTGTCAGAATTGTTCGGAATTGAACGGCGGTTTACCCAATAAAATCAGTCTATACCGACAAACCCTCCGGTTTGATGCTGCCATAACCGCGAATAAAGTCCGCCATGTGCCAGCAATTCGGAATGGCTGCCGCTCTCGGCGATCTGGCCTTTCTCCAGCACGACCAGGCGATCCATGCGCGCAATGGTCGACAACCGGTGCGCGATGGCAATCACCGTCTTGCCCTGCATCAGGGTTTCCAGGCTTTCCTGGATCGCCGCTTCCACTTCCGAGTCCAGCGCCGAGGTGGCTTCGTCCATGATCAGGATCGGCGCGTCCTTGAGCAGCACGCGGGCGATGGCGATACGTTGGCGCTGACCGCCGGAGAGTTTCACCCCGCGCTCACCCACATGGGCGTCCAGCCCGGTGCGGCCTTCGGAGTCCGACAGCAGTGGGATGAACTCATCGGCGCGGGCCTTGTGCACCGCGGCCCAGAGCTCTTCGTCCGTGGCGTCGGGCTTGCCGTACAGCAGGTTGTCGCGGATCGAGCGGTGCAGCAGCGAAGTGTCCTGGGTGATCATGCCGATCTGTTCGCGCAGGCTTTCCTGGGCGACTTCGGCGATATTCTGGCCGTCGATCAGGATGCGTCCGCCCTGCAGGTCGTAGAGGCGCAGCAGCAGGTTGACCAGGGTCGATTTGCCCGCTCCGGACGGGCCGATCAGGCCGATCTTCTCCCCGGCCTTGATCTCCAGGTTCAGGCCACCAATGATTCCGCTCTTCTTGCCGTAGTGGAAATCTACCTGTTCGAAGCGCACTTCACCCTGGGGCACGCTCAGGCGTGGGGCGTTGTCGCGGTCGATCACGGCCAGCGGCTGGGCAATGGTTTTCAGGCCGTCCTGCACCATGCCGATGTTCTCGAAGATGCCGTTGACCACCCACATGATCCAGCCGGACATGTTGACGATACGGATCACCAGGCCGGTGGCCAGGGCAATCGCGCCCACCGAGATCAGCGAGTGGGTCCACAACCACAGTGCCAGGCCGGTGGTGGTGACGATCAGCAGGCCGTTCATGGTGGTAATCGCGATGTCCATGCTGGTCACCACGCGGCTGGCCAACTGGGTTTTTTCGGTCTGTTCAATGATTGCTTCCTTGGCGTACTGCTGCTCGTATTGGGTATGGGCGAACAGTTTCAAGGTGGTGATGTTGGTGTAGCCGTCGACAATGCGGCCCATCAATTTGGAGCGTGCTTCGGAGGAAATCACCGAGCGTTCCTTCACACGCGGCACGAAGTAACGCAGTGCCAGGCTGTAGCAGATGATCCAGCTCACCAGCGGGATCATCAGGCGCCAGTCGGCCTCGGCGAACAGCACCAGGGCGCTGATGGCGTAGATCGCCACGTGCCAGATCGCATCCACCGCCGCCACGGCGGAATCGCGCAGTGAGTTACCGGTTTGCATGATGCGCTGGGCAATGCGCCCGGCGAAGTCGTTCTGGAAGAAATTCAGGCTCTGCTTGAGCACGTAGCTGTGGTTCTGCCAGCGAATCAGGCTGGTCATGCCGGGGCTGATGGTCTGATGTACCAGCAGGTCGTGCAGGGCGCCGAAAATCGGGCGCAAGAGCAGGGCGACCACGGCCATCCAGATCAGCTCGGTGCTGTGGATCTGGAAGAAATCGGCGGGCGGCGTGCCCTGGGCCAGGTCGATGATGCGGCTCAAATAGCTGAACAACGCGACTTCGATCAGCGCCCCAATCAGGCCCACCACCAGCAGGGCGGCGAAATGCGGCCACACCTGGCGCAGGTAGTAGAGATAGAAGGGCAGGACTTTATCGGGAGGTGCGGCGCTGGGCGCGTCGCGGAAAATATCGATCAGTTGTTCAAAACGACGATAGAGCATTAGGCTTGACGCCCGCCGTGCGGGCTCTCCTTTCAAATGCGCGCGCTGCCTTGTGGGCTGCGCGCGAAGCTTGCTGCTGACCTCAGTCGATGCGCTTGGCCGACTTGATCAGGACAGGATCGATTGGCACGTTCTGCATGCCTTGCTTGGTGGTGGTCTGGGAGTTGACGATGATGTCGACCACGTCCATGCCTTTGACAACCTTGGCGAACACGGCATAACCGGCATCACGACCCGGGTCGAGGAAGGCATTGTCGGCGACGTTGATGAAGAATTGGCTGGTGGCCGAGTTCGGGTCATTGGTGCGCGCCATCGACAAGGTCCCACGCACGTTATGCAGGCCGTTACTGGCTTCGTTCTTGATCGGCGCTTCGGTCGGTTTTTGCGACATCTGTTGGGTAAAGCCGCCGCCCTGGACCATGAAACCCGGGATCACGCGGTGGAAGATCGTATTGGTATAGAAACCCTTGTCGACATAGGCAAGGAAGTTCTTGGTGCTGATGGGTGCCTTGACCGGGTCCAGTTCGATTTCGATGTCACCGTTGGTGGTGGAGATCAATACGTGGGGCGCCTTGGCAGGTTCGGCCGCCATCAGGTTGGCAGCGAACAGAACGGAACCGGCAAAGAAGGCGATTTTTTTCAGCATGGGTCAGTGATCCTGGGTAGTGGTTTCGACGGTCTTTAGAAAATCGAGCAAGGTCGCGTTAAAGACTTCGGGTTGATCCAAGGGCGTGGCATGGCGGGAATCTTCAATAACGACCAGCCGCGCATCGGGCAGCAGTTTTACATAGATTTCTTTCTGCGCCACGGGGGTGTAGTCGTGGTCGGCGCTGATGACCAGGGTTGGACAGGTAATCTTCGAAAGTTGTTCCTGCACGCCCCAGCCCACAATCGCGTCGAAGCTGGCGAGATAAGCACGTTTGTCGTTCTTTGCCCAGCGTTCGGCCATCTTGCGCCGCAGGTCGGCCTGCGCTGGTTTGGGGAACAGCCGTTCGCCCAGGGCCTTGCCGAGGGTGCTCAGGCTGAGCACGCGGGCCAGGGTCCTGCGCTTGGCCCACTGCCAATAGTCACCAGCGCTGCGCACCTTGACCTCGGGCGCGCTGTTGACGATGCACAGGCTCTTGACCCGTGCGGGTTCATCTACGGCCAGTTGGAAGGCAATCATGCCGCCCATGGATAACCCCACTACATGGGCCGCAGGCAGGTCCAGGTGGTCGATCAGGGCAATCAGATCGAAGGTGAACCCCTGGATGCTGTAGCGCTCGCGGGGTCTGTCGGAGCGGCCATGGCCGCGCACGTCGACCACGATCAGGCGATAGTGCCGGGCGAGTACCGGCACTTGCAGCTCCCAATCCTGGCTGCTTGAGCCCAGGCCATGGATCAGGATCAGCGGGTTGCCGTGGCCGTATTCCTCGTAATGCAGGCTGCAGCCTTCATGCTCGAACCAGGCCATGGATGAACTCCGTTTCAGGCTTGCAGGGGCGCGGCAAAGGGCGCGTCCAGGGGAGCGGTGTCAAAGGTGCGCAGCAGTTCCACGAGGATCTGCGTCGCCGGCCCCAGGGGTTTATCTTTGTTTGAATACAGGTAGAACGTCGGGTGGCGGCTGCCGCCCTGTGCCAAAGGCAGTTGCTTGAGCACCCCTTCGTTCAGTTCGCGCTCGACCATGTGCCGGGGCAGCCAGGCAAAACCCAGGCCGCTGCTGACGAAGGCTGCGGCGGTGGCCAGGCTGCCGACGGTCCAGCGCTGTTCGGCGCCGAGCCAGCCGACATCCCGCGGTTGCTGGCGGCCGGAGTCGCGGATCACCACCTGCATCTGGCTTTCCAGGTCCTGGAAACTGAGTTCGCGGCCCATGCGGTGCAAGGCGTGCTCGGGATGGGCGACGGCAATGAATTCCACCGCGCTCATTTCCGTGCCCAGGTAACCGGGGATACTGAAGCCGCAAATCGCCAAGTCGGCCACGCCTTCCATGAGCAGCTCCTCGACCCCCGACAGCACTTCTTCGCGCAGGCGCACGCGGCAGCCGCGGCTTTGGGGCATAAACGCGGTGAGGGCGCGCACCAGGCGCGCGTTGGGGTAGGCAGCGTCCACCACCAGGCGCACTTCAGCTTCCCAGCCCTGTTCCATATGGTGGGCGAGGTCTTCCAATTGACTGGCGTTCTTCACCAACTGGCGGGAACGGCGCAATAGCACTTCACCGGCTTCGGTAAGCACCGCCTTGCGCCCATCGATGCGCAGCAGCGGCACACCCAGTTGGTCCTGCATACGGGCCACGGTGTAGCTCACCGAGGACTGTGAACGGTGCAGCGCTTCTGCGGCCTGGGCGAAGCCGCCGTGGTCGACCACGGCTTGCAATGTGCGCCATTGATCGAGGGTAACGCGGGGCGCTTTCAAGATGAGCTCCTCTTGTCCTAAGCTGGCGGTCCTTATTGGAGACTGCCGAATGAGAAAATTCTGTTGTGTGTTGCTGGCGCTGCTGCCGATGAGCGCGTTTGCCTACCCCATCGACGTGACTAAAAAGATCAACGGCGTAAGCGTGGACTACACCGCATCCGATGTGGACGCCGACATCAGTTCGATCCAGTTGAGTAACTACGGCACCAACGATGCGCTGTGTTCGGTAATCTTCACCAACGGCCCGGAATCGCCGCGCCGTCGCACCGTGACCGTACCCGCCGGCAAAAGCACTAACACCACGGCCAAGTTCAACCGCGCGATTATCAAAATGCGTATTGCTTTGGACTGCGCTCCAAAATAAAGCAGCGGAGCATGCCAGACAGGAATACTCCGCTTAACAACAAATTTCTAGATGGGTTGTAGCAGTTTTTTGCGCTTTTTTATCGAATAGGCCCTGGTTAACCTTCGCTCCATCGACTTACAGCAATTACCGATGGAGCCTACCAAGCCATGTCCAATGTCCTGATCATCGAAAGCAGTGCGCGCCAGCAGGATTCGATCTCCCGCCAGCTCACCAAACAGTTCATCAGTCAATGGCAAGCAGCCCATCCGGCCGACCGCATCACCCTGCGTGACGTGGCGCGCAATCCCGTTCCCCACTTGGACGCCAACCTGCTGGGTGGGTGGATGAAACCCGCCGAGCAGCGCAACGACGATGAACAGGTGTCCCTGGACCGTTCCAATGAATTGACTGACGAACTGCTGGCTGCCGATGTATTGGTGATGGCTGCGCCGATGTACAACTTTTCCATCCCCAGCACCCTTAAAGCCTGGCTGGATCACGTGTTGCGGGCCGGTGTGACTTTCAAGTACACCGCCACCGGGCCACAGGGTTTGTTGACTGGCAAGCGTGCCATCGTACTCACTGCTCGTGGCGGCATTCACGCCGGCGCCACCTCGGATCACCAGGAACCGTACCTGCGCCAGGTCATGGCTTTTATCGGCATCCACGACGTGACCTTCATTCACGCCGAAGGGGTGAACCTGGGGGCGGGCTTCCAGGAGAAAGGCGTCAATCAGGCTAAAGCACTGCTGGCGCAGGTGGCGTGAAGCGTTAATCGCCAGATAATCCCGCGCTGTTTATATAGCGCCACGCAAACCCTTCAAGTACGCGTATCGAACCTCCCTTTTGCACTTGTAGCTCCTGAGTGCTCCTGCCCGACTGCCGCTTGAGCGAGGTCGGGTTTTTTTTGCGTCGAGTTTCTTCAAACCGCGAAAAGCTTTAATGTCGCGACCATTCGACATGAGGCGCGCATGGGCTATCTACTGGTTGTCACCCTGATTCAGGCATTTTCCTTCAGCTTGATCGGCGAATACCTCGCCGGTCACGTCGACAGCTACTTTGCGGTGCTGGTGCGCGTGGTGCTGGCGGGGCTGATTTTTATCCCGCTGACCCGCTGGCGCTCGGTGGAGCCTGCGTTCATGCGCGGCATGCTGCTGATCGGTGCATTGCAGTTCGGTGTGACCTATGTGTGCCTGTACCTGAGCTTTCGGGTGCTGACGGTGCCGGAAGTGCTGCTGTTCACCATCCTCACGCCGTTGCACGTGACCCTGATCGAAGACGCGCTTAATCGCCGTTTCAACCCTTGGGCGCTGGTCGCAGCCTTGGTGGCGGTGAGCGGTGCGGCAGTGATTCGTTTTGATCAGATCACGCCCCACTTCCTGATGGGGTTCTTGCTGTTGCAGCTGGCCAACTTCACCTACGCGGCCGGGCAAGTCATGTACAAGCACCTGGTGGCGCGTTATCCGAGTGACCAACCGCATTTCCGGCGTTTCGGTTATTTCTACCTGGGCGCCCTGCTGGTGGTGTTGCCCGCATTCCTGCTGTTCGGCAAGGCTGATTTCCTGCCGCAAGCGCCGCTGCAATGGGGCGTGCTGGTGTTCCTGGGAGTGGTCAGCACCGCGCTGGGCATGTACTGGTGGAACAAGGGCGCCTGCCTGGTCAATGGCGGCACCCTGGCGGTGATGAACAACTTGCATGTGCCGGTGGGGCTGCTGCTGAACCTGCTGATCTGGAACCAGCACGAGCCGCTGGGGCGTTTGGCCTTGGGCGGCCTGGTGATTCTGGCGGCGGTGTGGATCAGCCGGCTGGGTGTGCGTCAGGCGGTATCGTCTCCTTTATCGTGATCACGACTTTGCCTTTGGCCCGGCCTTGTTCGACATAACTCAAGGCCTCGGCCGTCGACTCGAAAGGGAAGGTACGGTCGATCACCGGCTTGATAATGCCGGACTCAACCAGCGCGGTGAGTTCATCCAGTTGGGCACCACTGGCGCGCATGAAGACGAAGTCATAACGGACGTTTTTTCTGCGCGCTTTGCGGCGAATGCCACTGCTCAAGACACCCATGACCAAGCCCAATCCCCACGACAGGTTTTGCTCGCGAGCGAATGCCGGCGTCGGTGGCCCTGAGATGGAGATGAGCTGGCCGCCCGGCTTGAGAATGTCGAGTGACTTTGCCAGCGCATCCGGGCCGAGGCTGTTCATGACCACGTCGTAGTCGTTGAGCACGGTTTCGAACTCTTGCTGCTTGTAGTCGATCACCACATCCGCGCCCAGCGCCTTGACCCACTCGACGTTGGCGGTACTGGTGGTCGTAGCGACAAAAGCGCCCAAATGCCTAGCGAGCTGGATGGCGATACTGCCGACACCACCGGAGCCGGCGTGAATGAAGACCTTCTGGCCTTTTTTCAGCCTCGCCGTTTCAACCAGCACCTGCCACGCGGTCAGCGCGACCAGGGGTAGGGAGGCGGCTTGCTCCATTGTGATGTTTGCAGGTTTGCGTGCCACTGCGTCTTCGCGTACCGCAATCAGCTCGGCGAACGTGCCGATGCGCTGCTTGGGAGGGCGAGCATAGACTTCGTCACCCGGCTTGAAGCGTCGTACCGCCGACCCCACGCTGAGCACCACACCGGCCAAGTCATTGCCCAGTGTCAACGGCAACGCATACGGCAGGATCAGTTTGAATTCGCCTTTGGCGATTTTTGCATCCAGCACATTGATGCTGCTGGCATGTATTTGAACCAGCACGTCATGTTCACCCACCACCGGTGTCGGGGCTTCGGTGATGCGGCCTGTGTGCTTGCCATAACGCTCGATTGAAAATGCCTTCATGGTTCAACGCTCATCGCTTCGACGGAAGGGCAGGCGCCTATGCATCGCAGTAGCACAGCACGCCTGCAAAAGGGTTGATCAGGCTTTGACCAGGTAGCGGTCAGCCACCTTGGACTGCTTGATCTGCGCCAGCAAGCCTTGTCGCGCTGCCTGCAAGGCATCCCAGCGAGCGCCGTCCTGCAACGGCGGGATCGTCACGGGCTCGCGACGGTCAAAGCCGATCAGCGCCGCATCGACCAGGTCACCCACTTCCATCACGTCCGTGAGGGTATTGATGTCAATGCCAGCCCGCTCCCAGATCTCGGTACGCGTGGCCGCCGGCAGCACGGCCTGCACATAGACGCCTTTGGGAGCCAGCTCAAGGCTCATACCCTGGGACAGGAACAGTACGAACGCCTTGGTGGCGCCATACACCGTCATGCCGAACTCCGGCGCCAGGCCCACTACCGAGCCTATGTTGATGATAGCGCCGTCACCTGCTGCCGCCAGGCGCGGGGCAATGGCGCTGGCAAGTCGCACCAACGCCGTGGTGTTGAGCGCAACCAACTGAGCGACGCTGTCGCTGGACTGTTCGATAAAGCTGCCGGACTGCGCGGCCCCTGCATTATTCACCAGCGTGCCAATGCTGGCGTCCTCGCGCAGGCGCGCTTCAACCGCTGCCAGGTCAGCGCTTTGAGTCAGGTCGGCGGGGAGGATATCAATGCTGATGGCGTGCTGTTCACGCAGGCGGGCGGCGAGCGCTTCCAGGCGCTGGGTGTCACGGGCGACCAATACAAGATTGTGGCCGCGCTGGGCAAAACGCTCGGCGTAGGCGGCGCCAATGCCGGTCGAGGCGCCAGTGATGAGAACGGTAGTGGAAGTGCTCATGGTGTGATGCTCTGTGGATGCGATGAGGTTTTATGATGTCGATCATAATCAAAACTGTCAACGGTTTTGATTACGATCAACATCATAGTAAGATGCCTATATTGCAGGGCAATCGCAGGGCAGCAGGAGCGCAAAAAATGAAGATCACCAAGACACAATCACAAAGCAATCGAGCGCATATCGTCGCGACGGCTTCCGAGCTGTTTCGTGAACGCGGTTTCGATGGTGTGGGTGTGGCCGAACTGATGGCTGCCGCCGGTTTCACCCAGGGCGGCTTCTACAAGCATTTCGGCTCCAAGGCGGATTTGATGGCAGAAGCGGCCGCCAACAGTCTGGCGCAGTCGCTTGCCGACAGCGCACACCTGGAGGTGGAGCAGTTTTTCGAGGTGTACCTCTCCAGGCAGCACCGCGACCACCGCGGCGGCGGATGCACCTTGGCGGCGTTGTGTGCAGATGCTGCGCGTCAATCGGACACGCTCAAGGAGACCTTCGCCAACGGGCTGGAAAACACGCTGCAGGCCCTGCAGACAAAGTACGACGCGGCGCAGGACGAACCACAGGAAGACGTGCGCGCGAAAATGCTCAACAGGATGGCCCACGCCATCGGCGCCATTATGCTGTCGCGGGCGTGTCCGGATGATTCCGCCCTCGCCGATGAAGTGCTTGAGGTGTGCCGCAAGGAGATTACGGCATCACTGCCGTAATCCCGTTTGGGTCACATCACACCGTTTCGACGTTGGACACCTGGGTGGCTCCGACCAAGGCAGGCAATACGCCGGCGCGCAGGTCATTGCCGCTCGGTTGCTGATACAGGCTCAACCCGAACTCCGGCAACACCGCCAACAGATAATCAAAGATATCCCCCTGGATCCGCTCGTAATCGCCCCACGCCGTGGTGCGGGTAAAGCAGTAGATCTCCAGCGGCACGCCCTGGGCGGTGGTCTGCATCTGGCGCACCATGCAGGTCATGTTCGGCTGGATGTCCGGGTGGCTTTGCAGGTACGCCAGTGCGTAGGCGCGGAACGTGCCGAGGTTGGTCATGCGCCGGCGGTTGGCCGATAGTTGCGCGCTGTGGCCCTGGGCTTCGTTCCAGGCCTTGAGTTCGGCCTGCTTGCGACCGATGTAGCCGGTGAGCAGGTGCACCTGGGTCATGCGCACTTCTTCGTCATCGCGCAAAAAACGGACGCCGCTGGCGTCGATATACAGGCTGCGCTTGATGCGCCGCCCACCGGAAGCCTGCATGCCGCGCCAGTTCTTGAACGACTCGGACATCAGGCGCCAGGTGGGGATGGAGACGATGGTCTTGTCGAAGTTCTGCACCTTGACCGTGTGCAGGGTGATATCCACCACATCACCGTCGGCGCCGACCTGGGGCATTTCGATCCAGTCGCCGACCCGCAGCATGTCGTTGCTGGTCAGCTGCACGCTGGCGACGAATGACAGCAGGGTGTCCTTGTACACCAACAGGATCACCGCTGACATGGCACCCAGCCCCGACAGCAACAGCAGCGGCGAACGGTCGATCAGCGTAGCGACAATGATGATCGCGCCAAACACGAACAACACCATCTTCGCCAGTTGCACATAGCCCTTGATCGAGCGGGTGCGCGCGTGTTCGGTACGGGCGTAGATGTCCAGCAAGGCATTGAGCAGCGCGCTCATGGCCAGCACCAGGAACAGAATGGTGATCGCCAGGGCCACATTGCCGATAAACAGGATGGCGGTCTTGCTCAGGCCCGGCACCAGGTACAGGCCGAACTGGATCACCAGGGACGGGGTCATCTGCGCCAGGCGATGGAAGACTTTGTTGTGCTGCAGGTCGTTGAGCCAGTGCAGGGCCGGTTGCCGGCCAAGCAATTTGATGGCGTGAATAATGAGGTAGCGTGCTACCCGTCCGAGTAGCAGGGCCACCACCAGCAACACCAGCAAGCCGAGGCCGGCGTGCAGCAGCGGATGTTCATCGAGGGTGCCCCAGAGGTCCTGGGCGTTGAGCCAGAGCTGTTTGATATCCATGAATGAAACCGATTCTTCTGTAAGGCGAGACGGGGGGATTAGAGCATTTAAGTGCAACAAAGTTGACGTTCTAGACAAATACGCTGACAAAAAAGCAGCTGATTAGCCCTGTTCGCGTAAAGAAACTCGGTTTGGACGCGCGAAACCGGTAACCTATGCCGCTGATATTTTGTATTTCTTCGAGGTAGCACCCGTGTTTTCCCAATTCGCCCTGCACGAACGCCTGCTCAAAGCCGTGGCCGAGCTTAAATTTGTCGAGCCTACGCCTGTGCAAGCAGCGGCCATCCCGCTCGCGCTCCAGGGGCGTGACCTGCGGGTGACGGCTCAAACCGGCAGCGGCAAGACCGCTGCTTTTGTCTTGCCGATCCTGCACCGCCTGATCGGCCCGGCCAAAGTCCGTGTGAGCATCAAGACCTTGATCCTGCTGCCGACCCGCGAGCTGGCCCAGCAGACCTTGAAGGAAGTGGAGCGCTTCTCGCAGTTCACCTTCATCAAGTCCGGCCTGATCACCGGTGGCGAAGACTTCAAGGTCCAGGCCGCCATGCTGCGCAAGGTGCCGGACATCCTGATCGGCACCCCGGGGCGCATGATCGAGCAACTCAATGCCGGTAACCTTGATCTCAAGGAAGTCGAAGTGCTGGTGCTCGACGAAGCCGACCGCATGCTCGACATGGGCTTCGCCGATGACGTGCAGCGTCTGGTGGCCGAGTGCGTCAATCGCCAGCAGACCATGCTGTTCTCCGCCACCACTGGCGGTTCGACCCTGCGCGACATGGTCGCCAAGGTCCTGAACAACCCCGAGCACCTGCAGGTCAACAACGTCAGCGATCTTAACGCGACCACGCGCCAGCAGATCGTCACCGCCGACCACAACGTGCACAAAGAGCAGATCCTCAACTGGCTGTTGGCCAACGAGACCTACCAGAAGGCCATCGTGTTTACCAACACCCGGGCCGCGGCTGACCGCATCTACGGTCGCCTGGTGGCGCAGGACTACAAGGCTTTCGTGCTGCACGGCGAGAAAGACCAGAAGGACCGCAAGCTGGCCATCGACCGCCTCAAGGCTGGCGGCGTGAAGATCCTGGTGGCCACCGACGTCGCCGCCCGCGGCCTGGACGTGGACGGCCTGGACATGGTGATCAACTTCGACATGCCTCGCAGCGGTGACGAATACGTACACCGTATTGGCCGCACCGGACGTGCCGGCAACGATGGCCTGGCCATCTCGCTGATCTGCCACGGCGACTGGAACCTGATGTCGAGCATCGAGCGCTACCTCAAGCAGTCGTTCGAGCGCCGCATCATCAAGGAAGTCAAAGGCACCTACACAGGGCCGAAGAAGGTCAAGGCGTCGGGCAAGGCCGTGGGCGTGAAGAAGAAAAAGACCGACGCCAAGGGTGACAAGAAAAAGGCCGGCGCCAAATCGCCGACCAAGCGCAAGATCGCCAACCGGCCGAAGACCGACAACCTGTCGCTGGTCAGCAAGGACGGCATGGCGCCGCTCAAGCGCCGCAAGCCAGAAGCACCGGCTGCCGAATAAGCAGCTGGGCATAAAAAAACCGGACGATGTCCGGTTTTTTTTCGCCATCAGTTTTCTGTTTTGGCGGCCGCTTCCTTCAATTCCTTAAGCCGGGCATCAATCAACTGGCACTTGTCCGGAAACTCGGCACTTTCGGTATCCAGATCCATTTTCTGCAACTGGTCATTCATCTCCTTGGCCTTGGTTGGGTTCTGCTCGGTGAGCCTGGTCACTTCCTTGGCCAGTTCTTCGCGCTTGGCCGTGGCCTCGTCGAGCGTACAAGCCCAGGCGGGCAGGGCGGCAAGCAACGTGGCGGCGATGGCCAGGTTTCTCAGGGTTTTCATGGTCGGACCTCCTTGGCGGTATAGGCAGTTGAGGCGGCGAACGTCTGGAAAGTTCAGAGAAATGACGCCCGTCTATCCGGGTGAACGGCCAGTGCCCGCACGTGTCACTACCTATGACGGGCTAATTTTCCATCGGCCTGCAGGAGGAATCAGGATGACGACTTACAACTGGGATCTGATCGAACGTCTGCTGCATGAAGTGCAGAACGGCGAGGGTAGCTTTGCCCCGCGTAAATACGCCGAACAGGAAGCTGCTGATAAAGCGACGGCTGGCGAGGACACCGGGAATCTGGATGCGCTGAAAAAGACTGCTGCGGACTACGAAGCGCTGCTGTTCAAGCGCGGGTTCATTGAGTCGCGTCCCGAAGAGGAGGGCGGCAACGGTGAGAACTTCATCTTGACCCCGCGGGGCGCAAGCCTGCTGGCGTTGATCGACAGCTCGATTCCTGGCAATGAGCACCCCCGTCAAGTGATGGACGAGCAGGAGGACGCGCTGGAGGAGGCGACCTTCGATCAAGTCTCTTCCAAAGCTGCGATTGCCGGTGGCGCTATCTAACCCCCGAATCCAATGTGGGTGGGAGCCCTGCTCCCTTCCCTATTGATTTGCGCCGGCCTTGAGGCATTTGAGTGCTTTGAAATCGCTCCGTACGCCGTCGATTTTTTGCTTCAGCTTCTGCCGCTGTTGCACCGTGCTCTCAGCCATCAGGTCCACGATCAGGCTGCGCGCTGCCGCTTCGGTCTGAGCATATGCAGCACGGTATTCAGGCGTCCATAAGCTCTCCCTGTCCACCAGCAAACGTTGCATCTTCTGCGGGAAGTCGGCGTCGTGGCGGTGCTCGACGGCCTCGATAAACTGCGCCTGCCAATGGGCGCGGTTGCCGATCCACGCCTGGTTCTGTTCACCCAGGGCGATGGACCAGGCCGTTACGCGGTGTTGCTGGCTGGCGCTCAGCGGGCCGATCCAGGCGTCCAGGCGCTTGCTCATGCGCTCGGCGCGCTCCTTGACCTGCTGGGCCAGCGGTGGCTTGAGGTATTCGTCCTGGCGTTTGCGCAGGTCCTTGGCAAGGGCCTCGCTCATGTCCTTGACCTGCTGATCATCGAGACCTTGCAGCAACTGCACAGCGGACGGGGTGATTTCCCGTGCGATCTCGGCAATCGCCTGCTTGGCTTCGACGGTTCGGGTTTGCAGCGCGGCGTCAGTGATTTGGTTGCTGTCGACCATTTGCTGCAGGCGGTCCAGCCAGTCCAGATAACCCGGCAATTGTGTGGTGCAATGCCAGGCCAGGTGTTCCTTGAGGGTATCGTTGAACCAGCTCTTTTGCCCGGCGTTCATGTCCAGGTAGTCGTTGAGGGTCCAGGGGATGATCACGTCGAGATTACGGTAGGCCAGGCCCACGCGATTGCAGCCGGCGAGCACCAGGCTCAGGGTCAACAGTACCATCAGGAGTTTGAGCCGGCGCAACATGGGCGAGTCCTTGCACGGATGGGGTTAATGCATGTGAACCTGCGCGGGGTGCGACAGTTCAGCCCATCAATAAAACGGCCGGACAGCCTTCAAGGTCAACAGACCGTCACATTGCGAATTGTGTCCGGAGTAGGCCGAGCAGTCACCGCCGCTGAGGCTGGAATCGCTGTAGATCAGGTCCAGGTCAATGCCTTTCCACGCCCGGGAAAATTGCACCGACCAATCGCTGAAACTGCTGATGGCGCCGTTTTCCACCGAGACCGGTGTGCCCAATTGGTGGGTGGTGTACTTCATGCTGACGCCGATACCGAAAGGCTGGGTGCCGCCGAGGTCGGCAAACAGGGTGCTGTCCTGGCGGTCGGGGTCGTTGCTGAAAGACACGCCAAAGCGGTTGCCCAACAGATTCAGGCCGCCGTAGACCTCCTGGCTGTCGAGGGGGCTGACCTTGGGGTAGCTATAGTGAATCAAGCCCACTTCATAGCCCAGGGTCTGGTCGAAAGGGCGTTTGAAACCCAGGTAGGAGTCGACTTCGAGATTGTTGGGTGAGGAAAGGCCCATGTTCGGTGAAAACTGGCCGAAATACAGGCCGCTGTCGTGGCTCAAGTCCAGGCCGCCGTGGAACGAGTCGCTACCAGGGGAGGTCGGCTTGACCAGGCCCTGGGCCATGCTCCGGCTGGGGGTGGTGCCCAATTTCAGGTCGAAGTCACCCAGTTCGCGCTGGAAAATCTGCGCTTCGGCCAATGGGCTGGCGACCAGGATACTGACCAGGAAAATGCAGCGTTTAAGCATGCTTCACTCCATGAAAAGCGAGGAGCAGTAACGGATGGGTTCGAGCAGATGCCCGTGCTAGACGTGTGCAAGGATACCGGCGAATGCCAGGTGTTGAGACCCGTTCGTCGATTAGCTTGATATTGGATGCGGTGCGAGGGTGTTTCAAACTCTAGTCCTAGCGCCTTGAGGGCAAGACGCTTAGGGACCAGATGCAGTGCGCAGGTATTACTTCTTGCCCAGGCTGATCTGCTTGGACGGGCCGAAAGTCTGGCCGCTCACGCCCTTGGCAATCTGCTGGATTTCGCCACCGGACTTGAGGAACGCAGCAATCTGGCTGTTGATCGATTCGCTGGTTTCAACGGCGGGAGCTGGCTTTGCTTTGCTGTTGGATGCTTTTACGCGCATGGCGGCCACTAACCTGTAGAAAATTAACTTGGCCAGGCATCGTACAGGAAATACTTGACAATTGCTTGGCAAATATCCCCGGAGAATAAGTGCTGAGATCCGAAATAATCTCAGTTAATCGATGAAATAAAGCGCTAACTTGCTGTTTTAGCTCGAAACCATTGGGCGGGCCGGGGTTGATGACAGGGCAAAACTCAACCGATTGATCAGACGAGTGGAGTGTTGCCAGTGAAACGCCATGCCAGCTTGTGAATTTTCAGGCCTGCGCGCGTGCAAGGCGCAACTCGGGTAGAATGCCGCCCACGCAATGAGGGTATTGGAAATGGCTTTAGTCGGGCGCTACAACAGCTTGCAAGTAGTCAAGCACACTAACTTCGGTTTGTACCTCGATGGTGCGCAAGATGGGGAAATCCTCTTGCCTAATCGGTATATCCCTAAAGATATTCCCAGTGAAGATGAAGACTGGCTTAACGTTTTCATTTATCTGGACAGCGATGACAAACTTATCGCCACCACCGAAAAACCCAAAGTTCAAGTCGGCGAATTTGCCAGTTTGAAAGTTGTGGAGGTCAACAGCATCGGTGTATTCCTCGATTGGGGGTTGCCAAAGGATCTGCTGCTGCCCTATTCGGAAGAAAAACGCCAATTGACCGCGGGTGAGTATTGCGTGGTGCATGTCTACCTCGACAAGCACACCAAGCGCATCACCGCCACCGCACGTCTTGACCGCTACCTGGACAAGACGCCAGCCAACTACCAAGTGGGCCAGGAAGTCGATCTGCTGGTGGCCGAAGCCACCGACATGGGCTTCAAGGCAATCATCAACAACAAGCACTGGGGCCTGATCCACAAGAACGAAGTGTTCAAGTTCCTGCGCCCGGGCAAGGAAGAAAAAGGTTTTATCAAGGAGATCCGCGCCGATGGCAACATCAGCCTGAGCCTGCAACCGGTCGGCCAGGAAGCGGCCTCCAGCCTGAACTCCAAGATCCTCGCCAAGTTGCGCGACAACAATGGCACGCTGCCGGTCAGCGATAAAAGCGATCCGGCCGTGATCAGCAACTTGTTCGGCGTGAGCAAGGGCAACTTCAAGAAGGCTATTGGTGCGCTCTACAAGCAGGGCCAGATTGTGATTCATGCCGATCGCATTGAACTAAGCTGAGTGTGCCTGGCTCTTTGTAGGAGCGAGCTTGCTCGCGAAAATATTCCAGGCGCAGCGTGGCGTCGGATGTACGTTTTTCGCGAGCAAGCTCGCTCCTGCAAAGGCTTGTGTCATGTCCAAGAGAACGCTCTTCGCCTACCTCGGTACCCTGCTCGCCTTTCTCATCCTTGACGGCCTATGGCTCGGCGTCCTGATGGGTCCCACCTACAAATCCCTGCTCGGCCCGCTGATGCTTGATCAGCCGCGCTTGTTGCCGGCGGTATTGTTCTATCTCCTGTATGTGCTCGGTTGTGTGGTGCTGGTGATCTTGCCCAGCGCAAGCTGGCAACTCGCTGCGCGTTTGGGCGCCTTGCTTGGCCTGGTGGCCTATGGCACTTATGACCTGAGCAACTGGGCCACGCTTGAAGGCTGGTCAGCCGGGCTGGCAGTGATGGACATGGCGTGGGGCACCTGCCTAACCGCGATGTGCTGCACCGTCGGCCATCTGTGTGCACATCGGCTGCGTCGGTAATCGACGGTTGATCAAGACTGAGCCCGCCAATAACAAACCGACACCGGCGATGACCAGCGCCGGTTGCAGGCCACCACTGAGGTGGCTGCTCACCGACGCCAGCAATGGCCCGCTCAGTTGACCGATGGCAAAGCTGGCGGTCAACAGCCCGGTGCTGCGTTGGTAGCCGTGGGGCGCGACTTCCCGCAAGCGTGCCATCACCAATTGCATGCAGGCCAGGAACGGCGCACCGCACAGTAATACACCAAGCGCCAGGCCCCAACTATTGCCGAGCAGGCAGGCAAACACGCCTACTGCTTGCAGCCACAAGGTTGCCATCAGCCAGTGACGGGTGGTGTGCGGGTCCTTGCGGCGCAAGCTTGCCACCCCCACACCCAGTGCGGCCGCCAGGCCAAAGCAGGGCCAGAATAGATCGGCCTGCCAGGCGCCTTTGAACTGTGCGTTGGCCATCTGCGAGAGAAAGGTCGCCGGGATGATGTAGCCCAGGCCGAATAAAAAGTAGATCCAGCACAGGTGCGCGATGCTGCCGTTATTACCTTGGCTGGCGGCCTGTGCAGGTGCGAGGGTCGGCTTCGGTAAAAACGGCAGGATCGCCAGCAGCATCAGCAGCGCCACCACGCCGTAAATCAACCACAGCGTGGCAGAACTTTGCCCCCTGAGGTTCGAGCCCAGCGCCAGCAAACCTGTCATCAAGATCCCCAGCCCTGGCCCGGCAAAGATCAACGCGCCCAGGCGTGGTCTGCCGGCGGCAATCGCCAGAGGTTGGCTCAAACTGGTGATCATCACCAATACCCAGGCGCTCGCCACGCCGGTGCCGAAGCGCAACAGCAGGTGTGGCCAGAACCCGTTGGCCCAGTACGATGCCAGGGTCAACAATACGCAGAGCCATAGCCCGCCGTAGAGGCGCCCGCGTACATGGTGATGGCTGCGGGCAAAGATCGAGTCCACCGCGCCTACGAAGTAGCCCAGGTAGTTGGCGGCTGCGATCAGCCCGGCGCCGGTCAGGTCGATCTGACCTTCGCTGAGCAAATGTGGCATTTGTGGGGTAAGGGCGAAGCGGCCAATACCCATGGCCATCATCAGTGCGATGAAACTGGCGAGTAAACGAATCAGCGGTGACATGTTCAGGGTTCCTGCAAAAAAGCGAATGACTTGCAGGCTAAGACGGATTGACTTTCTGTAAAAATGAATAATAGTGAGTAACTTATTCAGTTTTGGAGAAAGGTATGGAGTTCAGTCAATTGCGGATTTTCCAGGCCGTGGCCGAAGAGGGCTCCATTACCCGTGCGGCTGAGCGTCTGCACCGCGTGCCTTCGAATCTCTCGACCCGGCTCAAGCAGATGGAGGAACAGCTCGGCGTCGAGCTGTTCGTTCGCGAACGCCAGCGTTTGCAGCTTTCTCCTGCGGGCAAGGTGCTGTTGGACTACAGCACTCGGCTGCTGGCGCTGCATGACGAAGCCCACGGCGCCGTACAAGGCGGGCAACCGGCCGGTGACTTTGTGTTGGGCAGCATGTACAGCACCGCGGCAGTCCACTTGCCGAAACTGCTGGCGCGTTATCACAAGACTTATCCCATGGTGAACCTGCAGGTGCAGTCGGCACCCAGCGGGGAGCTGCTGGAAGGTTTGATTACTGGACGTCTGGACGCAGCTTTTGTGGACGGTCCGATGACTATCGCCACCTTGGATGGCGTGCCCTTATGCGAAGAGCGCCTAGTGCTGATTTGCGAGGCTGATCACCCGCCGGTGCGCGGTCCACAGGATGTGGCTGGCCGTTCGGTGTTCACTTTTCGACGCAGCTGCGCCTACCGTACCCGCCTGGAAACCTGGTTTTCCCATGATCGCGTCGCCATGGGGCGGGCGATCGAGATCGAGTCCTACCAAGGCATGCTCGCTTGCGTGATCGCCGGTTCCGGCGTGGCGTTGATGTCCGAATCCATGCTCGACAGCCTGCCAGGCAAGGACAGCGTGTCCGTTCATCCGCTGACTGGGCCTTTTGCCACTGCAACCACCTGGCTGATGTGGCGAAAGGGTATGCTCGGCGCTAACCTCAACGCATGGATCGACCTGCAGCAAGAGGGTAGGGCCGAGTCTTTGCCAGATACCCGTGCGATTGCTTGAACGATCCGTCAGGATTCAGATCAATCCAGTAATAGTTCGTTGTGGTTTCGTTCAAGCAATACCTAGGACTTAGGGCTACTATCACTGTAGGAAACGGCGACAGAACTCACGCCGACCAGCACTACCCTCAAAGGGGGCAACCATGAAAGAGAAAATCCAGAACTGGCTCCATGACCTTGGCGTTGCGCTGGGCTTGATCGAGCCACCGCTGCAACCGGTGCCGATCCGAACGGATGATGAGCAGCGTCGGCCACGTCGCCGCTAATTACTCGCTCTCGCACTTGTTTGTTCAAGGCGAAAAAAACGGGCGCGACCTCCGACGTCGCGCCCGCTGAAGAAACTCGCTAAATCCTTTTATAGCTCAAACCGTCCGAGCCGCCACTGTATCCGGTCGGCGCGACACTAAGCTCACCAGCACAAAACTCACCAGCGCGACCGCCAGGCTGTAGTAAATCGGCGTGTTTGCGTCCAGCCCATCCTTGAACATAAACACCAACGCGGTCACAAAGCCCAGGGTCATGGACGTTATCGCCCCGGAGGTCGTTGCACGTTTCCAGAAAATCGCGCCAATCAATGGCACTAACATACCGCCTACCAGCAGGTTATAGGCCAGGGTCAGGGCGCTGATCACATCGTTCACCACCAGGGCGATACCCAATACGGCAACGCCGGTCAGCAGGGTGAACAAACGGTTGATGCGCAAGCTCGATTGCTTGCCACCGCGCAGCCGTGGCAGCAGGTCTTCGGTCAGTACGGTGGAGGCGGCGAGGAGGCCTGCGCTGGCGGTGGACATCATCGCGGCCAGTGCGGCGGCGATAACCAGGCCACGAATGCCATCCGGCAACGAAGCTTTGACGATGGCGGCGAAGGCATTGTTGACGTTGTCCAGGTTCGGTATCAGCACATGGGCGGCCATGCCGATCAGCGCGCAGGCCAAGCCGTAGAGGATGCAGTAGACACCGGCGAACGTGCCGGCGTATTGGGCGACCTTCTCATCACGGGCAGTGAACACCCGCTGCCAGATATCCTGGCCGATCAGGATGCCGAAGAAGTAGATCATGAAGTAGGTGGTGATCGTGTCCCAGCCGATGGCGGTGAAGCTGAAGTTCGACGCTGGCAGCTTGGCAACCAGTTCGTCCCAGCCGCCGACGCGGTACAAACAGATCGGCAGTAGGATGAACATCAGGCCGACGGTCTTAATCACGAATTGCACGATATCGGTGAGGGTCAGCGACCACATGCCGCCGATGGTCGAATACACCACCACCACGCCGCCGCCTACCAATACCGACACCCAGAACGGCAGGTCGAACAGCACTTGCAGCACAGTGCCGATGGCCAGGATCGAAGTCACCCCGATCATCAGCGCGTAGGCCAGCATGATCACCGCACTGGCCTGGCGCGCCATGGGGTTATAGCGTTTTTCCAGGACCTGGGTGACGGTGAATATCTTCAACTTCAACAGCGGCTTGGCCAGGAACAGGTTCAGCGCAATGATCCCCGCACCCAGCGCGGCGCACAGCCAGAAACCTGAAATGCCGTGCACATAGCCCAGGCGCACGGTGCCGACGGTAGACGCGCCGCCCAGGACTGTGGCGGCCATGGTGCCCATGTACAGCGACGGGCCGAGGTTACGGCCGGCCACCAGGTAGTCTTCGTGGGTCTTGGCACGGCGCATGCCGTAGTAGCCGAGCACGAGCATGCCGGCGGCGTAGAGGAGTACGACGAATAAATCCAAAGCCATGGCGGTGATTCTCCGATTATATTTTTTATGGTCGATCAGGCGGCAGCCGGCTCCGTAAACACGCGAGCAAAAGTCAGGTATATCGAGGAGGGGGCTCTACGACCCCCTTGGTTGTCAGTGTGTAAAGACGGTTCTTGTTATTTTCATACCTCGTGCGCGCTCATCAGCGATGCGCCACGCCAGGCAGTACGCAAAGCATCTCGTACAGCAGGTTGGCGCCGAGCAGCGAGGTGTTGCCGGTGGTGTCGTACGGCGGCGAAACTTCTACCAGGTCGCAACCAATCAGGTCGAGGCCCTGGCAACCGCGGATGATCTCGATGGCCTGGATGGTGGTTAGCCCACCGATTTCCGGGGTGCCGGTGCCGGGCGCCCAGGCGGGGTCGATGCCGTCGATGTCGAAGCTCAGGTACACCGGGCCGCCGCCGACTTTCTCGCGTACTTCGGCCATCAACGGCGCGAGGGAGTGGTGCCAGCATTCTTCGGCCTGTACTACTCGAAAGCCCTGTTTGCGGCTCCAGTTGAAGTCTTCGGCGGTGTAGCCCTGGGCACGCAGGCCGATCTGCACCACGCGGTCGCAATCGAGCAAGCCTTCTTCCACGGCACGCCGGAAGGTGGTGCCGTGGGCGATTTTCTCGCCGAACATATGGTCGTTGACGTCGGCGTGGGCGTCGATGTGCACCAGCCCGACCTTGCCGTGTTTCTTGTGGATCGCCCGCAGGATCGGCAGGGTGATGGTGTGGTCGCCGCCCAGGGTCAGGGGGATCACATCGTGCTCAAGGATTTCATCGTAGGCCTCTTCGATGATGCGCACGGCGTCGAGCAGGTTGAAGGTGTTGATCGCCACGTCGCCGATATCGGCCACCGACAGCGAGTCGAACGGTGCAGCGCCGGTGGCCATATTGTACGGACGGATCATCACCGACTCGGCACGGATCTCCCGTGGGCCGAATCGCGTACCGGCGCGCAATGAGGTGCCGATATCCAGGGGCACGCCAATAAAGGCGGCGTCCAGGCCCTTGGCCGTTTGCAGGTGAGGAAGACGCATCATGGTGGCGATGCCGGCGAAGCGCGGCATTTCGTTGCCGCCCAGTGGTTGGTGGAAAATCTTGTCCACGGGATTGCCTCATCGTTGTTTTGTTTATTAGTGGCTGATTCTGCGAAAAGCCTGGCGTAGGAAGAATCGGCTGGGGCAAATACTTAGTTCAGATTTTTCTAAACTAATGCGCACAGGTAGACTTCCATTCTCCCTCCACGCCTGGAGCCAACCATGGCCAACGCCTTGCCCGACCTGAAACTGCTGCGCATCTTCGTCAGCGTTGTGCGCCATCAGGGTTTCGCCAATGCCCAGCACGAACTCAACCTGTCCACATCGGCCATCAGCACCTATATGAGCCAGCTGGAATCAGCCTTGGGCCTGGTGCTGTGTCATCGTGGTCGTGGTGGTTTCAGCCTGACCAGCAAGGGCGAGCTGTTTCATCAGGAAACCCTGCGCCTGCTGGGCGAACTGGAAGGCTTCGAACAATACGCCGCGGCGTTGAAAGGCGAGCTGCGCGGTACCCTCAAGCTCGGCGTGCTCGACTCCACCGTCAGCGACAAGGCCTTGCCCTTCGCCGAGGTGATCGGCGCCTACAGCCTGGAGCACCCGGCAGTGCACCTGCACCTGTCGGTGATGAGCCCCTATGAACTGCAACTGGGTGTACAGGACAACCGGCTGGACCTGGCCATCGGCGCGTTTTCCAATCGCATGAGCGGGCTGGTCTACATGCCGCTGTACCGCGAACAGCACTGGCTGTATTGCAGCACCCGGCATCCGCTGTTCAATGAGCGGCGTATCCCTGAACAAGTGATCACCCAGCAGCGCATGGTCGGCCGTGGTTATTGGAGCCAGGCCGAGCTGGCGCGTCACGGCTTCAAGCACAGTGCCGCGACGGTGGAAAGTATGGAGGCTCAACTGATCCTGGTGCTGTCCGGCGCCTACATCGGCTACCTGCCCGAGCACTATGCCCAGGCGTGGGCCGACAAGGGCGACCTGCGTGTATTGCTGCCCGCCACGTTTGGCTACCAGGCACCGTTTTCGATGATCATGCGCCGCGGTCGCAGCCGTGAACCGCTGATCCAGACTTTCCGCGACTTGCTCAAGACCCAGCTCAACCAGGCCTGAAAACACATGTCCAGACCCCAATGCCCGCGCTGCCTGCGGCCGACCACTCACTGTCTCTGTGCGCTGATCCCCCACCTCGACAGCCGTACCCGCGTGTTGCTGTTGCAGCATCCGAGCGAGGTCAACCATGCGCTCAATACCGCGCGGTTGGCGGTGTTGGGCTTGAATAATGCGCAGTTGCTGGTGGGCGAGGTGTTTGATGACCTGGCGACGTTATTGAGTGCGCCTGGGTATCAGGTGCGGCTGTTGTTTCCTGCCGATGATGCCCAGCCGTTGCAAGCCTATGCGCCCGATGACCAGCCGCTGTTGCTGGTGGTGCCCGATGGCACCTGGCGCAAGGCGCGCAAACTGCTGCATCTCAACCCGTTGCTGGCGGCGTTGCCCCGGGTGACATTGGCCAACGGCGGCGTCTCCCGGTATCGCTTGCGCAAGGCGCCGGAGCCTGGAGCCTTGTCGACGCTCGAAGCGATCGTGCAAGCGCTGCAGGTACTGGAAGTGCCGGTATCGTTCGAGCCGCTGCTCAAACCCTTTGAAGCGCTGATCGAAGGGCAGATTGCGGCGATGGGGGAAGAGGTTTTTCAGAGAAATCATGGCGGCGGACGGCAGGAGTAGCAGGTTTATCGACTTGCTCCCGATGGCGTCCGAACAGTCGCCACTTTATTCGCTTATTCCTATAAGCCATAAGCACCACACTTTGCGTGATATGGCCCGCCGGCCTTTCCCGGTATGATGTTCGCCCCCGCAGTCTGGATTGCGAATACGCCATGACCTTGCAGTACCCAACAATCGCCGATTGCGTCGGCAACACGCCCCTGGTCCGCTTGCAACGCATGGCGGGTGAAACCAGCAATACCCTGTTGCTCAAGCTCGAAGGCAACAACCCGGCCGGCTCGGTCAAGGACCGCCCGGCGCTGTCGATGATCGCCCGCGCCGAGCTGCGTGGGCAGATCAAGCCCGGCGACACCCTGATTGAAGCCACCTCCGGTAACACCGGGATCGCCCTGGCCATGGCCGCCGCGATCAAGGGCTACAAGATGGTGCTGATCATGCCCGACAACGGCAGTGCCGAGCGCAAGGCAGCGATGACCGCGTACGGTGCCCAGCTTATTCTGGTGAGCCAGGAAGAGGGCATGGAAGGCGCCCGTGACCTCGCCGAGCGCATGGCCGCCGAAGGCCGTGGCGTAGTGTTGGACCAGTTCGCCAACGGTGATAACCCCGAGGCGCACTACACCAGCACCGGTCCGGAAATCTGGCGCCAGACCCAGGGCACCATCACTCACTTCGTCAGCTCCATGGGCACCACCGGTACCATCATGGGCAACTCGCGCTACCTCAAGGAGCAGAACCCGGCGATCCAGATCGTTGGCCTGCAACCGATGGAAGGCGCGGCCATCCCGGGCATCCGCCGCTGGCCCGAAGAGTACTTGCCGAAGATCTACAACGCCACGCGGGTGGACCGCATCATCGACATGGCCCAGCGTGAAGCCGAAGACACCACACGCCGCCTGGCCCGTGAAGAGGGCATCTTCTGTGGCGTGTCCTCCGGTGGCGCCGTGGCCGGTATGTTGCGCTTGTCCAAAGAGGTGGAAAACGCGGTGATCGTCGCGATCATCTGTGACCGAGGCGACCGCTACCTGTCGACCGGCATTTTCGACGAACCCAACTGATGGCCAAGCACGAGAGAGGCCTGCGCTTCCAGCCGACGGGCGGCAGCCGGGCCCCACAGATTCCCGTAGGCAAGAAGCAGCGCTTGACCATCGAGCGCCTGGCCAACGATGGCCGGGGCATTGTGTTCCTTGAAGGCCGTACCTGGTTCGTGAATGGTGCGCTGGCCGGCGAAGAAGTTGAAGCGCGGGTGTTGGGCACCCACGGCAAAGTGGTCGAAGCCCGCACCGAGCGGGTGTTCAAGGCCAGCGAACTGCGTCGCCCTGCACCTTGCATCCATGTTGGTCGTTGTGGTGGCTGCAGCGTGCAGCACCTGCCGCACGATGAGCAGCTTGCCCTGAAACAGCGCATGCTCGCAGAGCAACTGTCGCGGGTGGCCGGTGTCGAACCGCAAGAATGGGCGCCGCCATTGAGCGGGCCTGAGTTCGGTTATCGGCGTCGCGCCCGTGTGGCGGTGCGTTGGGACGCCAAGGCAAAGCAACTCGAAGTGGGTTTTCGCGCCGTGGCCAGCCAAGACATCGTCGCCATCGATCAGTGCCCGGTGCTGGTACAGGCTTTGCAACCGATCATGCAGCGTCTGCCGAACATGCTGCGTCGTTTGAGCAAGCCGCAGGCGCTGGGGCATGTGGAGCTGTTCAGCGGTTCGTCGATCGCCGTATTGCTGCGGCATATGGCGCCGTTATCGGAAGCAGACCTGCTGAGCCTGAAAGAATTCTGCAGCTTTCATGACGCCCAATTGTGGCTGCAGGGTGAAGGGCAACCGGAACCCGTCGAACCCGGCCGGGCCCTGGGTTTCCGACTTGACGCCTGGGATCTGGAATTGGCTTACCGGCCTGGAGACTTCGTGCAAGTCAACGCCGGGGTCAACCAGGCGATGGTTGCCCAGGCCCTGGAATGGCTGGCGCCACAGTCCGACGAACGGGTGCTCGATCTGTTTTGCGGCCTGGGCAACTTTGCCTTGCCATTGGCTCGCCAAGCACGCGAAGTGGTGGCGGTGGAGGGCGTGCAGGCCATGGTGGACCGCGCCGCACTTAACGCTGCAAGCAACAATGTGCATAACGCACAGTTTTATCAGGCGGATTTGTCCCAGCCTTTGACGGACGCGGAATGGGCCAAACAGGGCTTTTCTGCGGTACTCTTGGACCCACCCCGCGATGGTGCCCTGGAGGTTGTGCGCAAGCTCGCCACCCTGGGGGCCAAGCGCCTGGTGTATGTGTCCTGCAACCCGGCCACGCTGGCGCGGGACACGGTTGAGTTAGTCAAGCAAGGCTACCGGCTAAAGCGTGCCGGGATCCTCGACATGTTTCCGCAGACCGCGCATGTCGAGGCCATGGCGTTATTTGAAGCGGGCTAGGATGCCCGTTTAATCCGACTGGCCTGCATTCTCCAAGGCCCTGATCCGCCAGGGAGTTTGCTGCAAAAGGTCAGCGATGATTCATTGGCGCACTGAAGGTGCGTCGTAGGGAAGGTAAGCAAGATGGTACAGGTGAGAGCACACCAGCCGATCAACACCGACGGCAGTATCAATCTCGAGGCATGGCTGGATCATGCCGTCAGTGTCGACCCGGCACTGGACCGTGAAGCCTTGAAGGCAGCCTGCGAGTTCGCTCGTGAGTCTGAGCAGCAAGACAATGCGGCCAAGAACCTGTGGGCCGAAGGCACTTCAAGCTTTCGCACCGGGTTGGAAATCGCCGAGATCCTGGCCGATCTCAAGCTGGACCAGGATTCGCTGATTGCCGCCGTGCTCTATCGCGGCGTGCGTGAAGGGCATATTCCGTTGGCAACCGTTGGCCAGCGTTTCGGCGCGGTGGTGGCCAAGCTGATTGACGGCGTGCTGCGCATGGCGGCCATCAGTGCCAGCCTCAGCCCGCGCCAATCGATGGTGCTGGGCACCCAGGGCCAGGTGGAAAACCTGCGCAAGATGCTGGTGGCGATGGTCGACGACGTGCGCGTCGCCCTGATCAAGCTGGCCGAGCGTACCTGCGCGATCCGTGCGGTAAAGACTGCTGACGACGAGAAGCGCAACCGCGTTGCCCGTGAAGTCTTCGATATCTATGCACCGCTGGCCCACCGCCTGGGTATCGGCCATATCAAGTGGGAGCTGGAGGACCTGTCCTTCCGCTACCTGGAACCCGACCAATACAAACAGATTGCCACGCTGCTGCACGAGCGGCGTCTGGACCGCGAACGCTTTATCAGCGACGTGATGGGCCAGCTGCGTTCCGAGTTGCAGGCCACCGGCGTGGATGCCGACATCAGCGGCCGCGCCAAGCACATTTATTCAATCTGGCGCAAAATGCAGCGCAAGGGCCTGGCTTTCAGCCAGATCTACGACGTGCGTGCCGTGCGCGTGCTGGTGCCAGAGATGCGCGATTGCTACACCGCGCTGGGTATCGTCCACACCCTGTGGCGGCATATCCCCAAGGAATTCGACGACTACATCGCCAACCCCAAGGAAAACGGCTATCGCTCGCTGCACACCGCGGTGATCGGCCCCGAGGGCAAGGTGCTGGAAGTGCAGATCCGTACCCACGCCATGCACGAAGAGGCCGAGCTGGGCGTGTGCGCGCACTGGCGCTACAAGGGCACCGACGTCAAGGCCGGGTCCAACCAATACGAAGAGAAAATCTCCTGGCTGCGCCAGGTGCTGGAATGGCACGAAGAACTTGGCGACATCGGCGGCCTGGCCGATCAACTGCGCGTGGATATCGAGCCGGACCGGGTCTATATCTTTACCCCTGACGGCCATGCCATCGACTTGCCCAAGGGCGCCACGCCGCTGGACTTCGCCTACCGCGTGCACACCGAAATCGGCCATAACTGCCGCGGCGCCAAGATCAACGGGCGCATCGTACCGCTCAACTACAGCCTGCAAACCGGTGAACAGGTCGAGATCATCACCAGCAAGCACGGCACGCCGAGCCGCGACTGGCTGAACCCGAACCTGGGCTACATCACCACCTCGCGGGCGCGGGCGAAAATCGTCCACTGGTTCAAGCTGCAGGCACGCGACCAGAACGTCGCTGCCGGCAAGACCCTGCTCGAACGCGAGCTGGCGCGCCTGGGCCTGCCCCAGGTGGACTTCGACAAGCTGGCCGAAAAAGCCAACATGAAGATCGCCGAAGACATGTTCGCCGCCCTCGGTGCCGGCGACCTGCGCCTGGCGCAACTGGTCAACCTGGCCCAGCAACTGGTCGAGCCGGAGCGCGGCAACGAACAGCTGGAACTCATCCCACGCAAGGCCACCGGCTACAAGCCGGGCAAGCGTGGCGATATCCAGATCCAGGGCGTGGGCAACCTGATGACGCAAATGGCCGGTTGCTGCCAGCCGCTGCCGGGCGACGCCATCGTCGGCTACATCACCCAGGGCCGTGGCGTGAGCATTCACCGCCAGGATTGCGCCTCGGTGCTGCAACTGGGCGGGCGCGAGCCGGAGCGGATCATCCAGGTCAGTTGGGGCCCGGTGCCGGTGCTCACCTACCCGGTGGACATCATCATTCGTGCCTACGACCGTTCCGGTTTGCTGCGGGACGTCTCGCAAGTGTTGCTTAACGAGCGGATCAACGTGCTGGCGGTCAATACCCGTTCGAACAAAGAGGACAACACGGCGTTGATGTCCCTGACCATCGAGATTCCTGGGTTGGATGCGCTGGGACGGTTGCTGGGGAGGATTTCCCAGTTGCCGAACATCATCGAGACGCGGCGCAACCGCACCCCATGAGTAACTGGGTGAACGCCGTTTGAAGTGTGGGAGGGGGCTTGCTCCCGATAGCTGCCTATCAGTTGATACATCTGGTGACTGAAACACCGCTATCGGGAGCAAGCCCCCTCCCACATTGGATCTTCAGTGGAAAGAGATTGATGTATTCACTAGATGACCTGCTGCACCTGATGAACCGCCTGCGGGACCCGCAATACGGCTGCCCGTGGGACATCAAGCAAACCTACGCCACCATCGTGCCGCACACCCTGGAAGAGGCCTACGAGGTGGCTGACGCCATCGAGCGCGGCGACTTCGACCATCTGCAAGGTGAGCTGGGCGACCTGCTGTTCCAGGTGGTGTATTACAGCCAGTTGGCGCGTGAAGAAGGGCGCTTCGAATTTGCCGGGGTGATCGACAGCATCACGCGCAAGCTGATCCGGCGCCATCCTCACGTGTTCCCAACCGGCGACCTGTATGCGCCGCTGGATATCCCGCAATTGAGCGAAGAGCAGGTCAAGGAACGCTGGGAGCAGATCAAGGCCGAGGAACGCGCGGAAAAATCCGACGCTCCGGAGCAGCTTTCCCTGCTCGATGATGTGCCAACCGCCTTGCCGTCGTTGTCCCGGGCCGCCAAGTTGCAAAAACGCGCCAGCCAGGTCGGTTTCGACTGGCCGGACGCCTTGCCGGTGGTGGATAACGTGCGCGAAGAGCTGGCCGAAGTGCTGCAAGCCATGGCCGATAATGATCCGCAGGCCATTGCCGATGAAGTCGGTGATCTGCTGTTTGCCGCGGTCAACCTGGCTCGTCACCTCAAGGTCGACCCGGAAACTGCGTTGCGCGGCGCCAATGCCAAGTTCGAGCGACGTTTCCGTTTTATCGAACAGGCATTGCGCGATACGCACCAACCCATAGAAGATTGCACCCTCGAAGCGTTGGACGCCCTGTGGGGCGAAGCAAAACGCCAGGAAAAGAATGTGTCCAGCTGCGGTTGAGCAGTTGCCTAAGTGAGTAAGCACCATGAGCCTTTCCCTTCGCGACCAGTTGCTCAAAGCAGGTCTGGTCAATCAAAAGCAGGCCAAGCAGGTCGGCAAAGAGAAACAGAAGCAGCAGCGCCTGGTCCACAAGGGCCAGGCCGAAGTCGACGACACCCAGGCACGCCTGGCCGCCGAGGCCCACGCCGAGAAGGTCAAGCGTGACCAGGAGCTGAACCGTCAGCAACAGGAAAAAGCCGAGGCCAAGGCCCGTACTGCGCAGGTCAAGCAACTGATCGAGACCTCGCGCCTGCCCAAGCTGACCACCGAGGACTACTACAACTTCGTGGATGACAAGAAGGTCAAGCGCCTGTCGGTCAACACGCTGATGCGCAACAAGCTGAGCAACGGCTCCCTGGCTATCGTGCACCACGGTGGCGGCTACGAGGTGATCCCACGGGAGGCGGCGTTGAAGATCCAGGAGCGCGCGCCTGAGCGTATCGTGCAGCTCAATATCCTGACTGAAAGCCAGGTGCCGGATGAGGATGATCCGTACGCCGCCTACCAGATCCCGGATGATCTGATGTGGTAAACCTTTAGATATGAAAAACCCCGCTCGAAAAGGCGGGGTTTTTGTTTGCAGGCACTCCAGCTGCGTGGGGCTGGGGTGGCTGTCGGATGTCAGGGTTTCAGGAGCTTTGTGCCTGGCGTTGCAGTTCAAGAGTTTCAAGCTCGTTTTTATAATTATGAGCGTCGCTCTCGTTGTGAAACATGCCGACCAGCAAATCTTGTTGGTGTACATCCCAGATGTGAATCCCATGGCCCAGTGCTTCGTGGGACATATGTGCATCGTCGCGTTCAGTTACTTTTACAGTCATCTGCTTGCTCCAATCTCTGGTTGATCTGCGGCAAGTCGTCGCAGGCCTTTGTTATATGTTTTGTTAGCTTGCTAAGTAAACGACTTTTGCGCGCAACAATTCTTTGCAGGAAACGCAACAATCCTGCAGGCCGCTTAAACCGTGACATTCGGTCGCAGGCTCATGAGTTTTATGACAAAAGTTTCATGTTCGAGCCTGCCAGTGAGCCTCAAATGTGGGAGGGGGCTTGCCCCCGATAGCGTCAGAAGCTTCACAGCAAAATTTCCAGGCAAAAAAAAGCCCCGCATTCAGCGAGGCTCTTTTCCAGCACATCAGCAATCAGCTGCCCTTGACGGCCTGGCCATCAACAGTGCCATCCTGCAGCATGATGTTGTATTCCTTGCCATCGGTCTCAACCTGACGCAGGGCTACCAGGATGCCGCCCTGGTCTTTGGCAAACCACATCTGGGTAATGCGCTTGCTCTGCGACGGGTCACGCACGCGCTCGACCTTGATCGCATCGATCGAGCCTACCTTGGTCTGGACTTTTTCCGGGCCAATCACGCGGAAGTCGTAGGTGTCGGTATCAGTGCCTTCAACCACACGGTAGCTCATGCTTTTCTTGCCGGCGGCCACGTCGCGCTGCAGGGCGAGCTGGTAGGTGGACTTGTCGAGCATGCCACTTTCGAGGGTGACATTGACCGGGTCTTTGTTTTCAAAGCCGGTGACTTTCTTGGCGCTCTGGTCGAAATCCAGGTTGACCTTCTTCGCCTTACCCAGCCCGCCACGCTCGAAGCTGTAGCTCTTGGGCTGCAGAGTGTCCTTGTCGAACAGGATCACGCTGGTTTCGGTCAGGCTGGCAATCATCATCGAGGCCTTGAAGTTCAAGGTCCAGGTGCCATCGCCATTCTTGACCAGACTGCGTTCAGCCGAACCACTCATGGGCAGTTGTTTCCAGTCGGCGGTGTAGCTGACGGAGAACGGGTGAAGGTCTGCCGCTTGTACGGCAGGCAAAGCGAACAGCGCAAAAGCGAAGAGCAGGGCGCGACGCATAAAATCTCCTAGGTTCGAATCAAGTGGCCGCTGGCCGCGAGTAACTGACCGTCCAATAATGCACCTTGGTCACCGAGAATCAACCGCCCCTCGGCAAACCAGCGAACAGCCAGCGGGTAAATCCTGTGTTCCTGGGTATGAACCCGTTGCGCAAGGGTCTGCGCTGAGTCGCCTGACTCTACCGGAACCACTGCCTGTACGACCAGAGGCCCGCCATCGAGTTCCTCGGTGACAAAGTGCACGCTGCAACCATGCTCGCTGTCACCGGCGTCAAGGGCGCGCTGATGGGTGTGCATGCCTTTGTACTTGGGCAGCAGGGAAGGGTGGATATTGAGCAGGCGTCCTTCGTAATGCCGCACGAAATCAGCGCTGAGGATGCGCATGAAGCCGGCCAGCACCACCAGTTTTGGCTCAAAGGCGTCAATCAGTTCGATCAAGGCGCGGTCGAAGGCTTCGCGACCATCGAACGCCTTGTGATCCAGGGAGCGGGTATCGATACCCGCGTCCCTGGCGCGTTGCAGGCCGTAGGCGTCGCTGCGGTTGGAAATCACCGCAGCGATGCGCACCGGGCTGTCGCCGGTACGCGTGCTGTCGATCAGGGCCTGCAAGTTACTGCCGGTGCCGGACAGCAGCACCACGACATCACAGGTCGAAGGCATCAGTGAGCCTTGAGGTTCTTCAGTTCAACCTGGGCTGCGCCTTCTGGAGCAGTGGCGATCTGGCCGATGACCCAAGGTTGCTCGCCGGCTTCACGCAACACGTTCAGCGCGGTTTCAACGTGCTCTTGCGCCACGCAGATGACCATGCCCACGCCGCAGTTCAGCACGCGGTGCATCTCGGTTTCGTTGACGTTGCCTTTTTCCTGCAGCCAATCGAAGACCGCCGGACGCTGCCAGCTGGCCACGTCGACAATCGCCTGGGCGCCTTTTGGCAATACGCGCGGGATGTTGTCCAGCAGGCCGCCGCCGGTGATGTGGGCCATGGCCTTGACTGCGCCAGTGTCCTTGATCAGCTTGAGCAGCGGCTTGACGTAGATGCGGGTCGGGGCCATCAGCAGGTCGGTCAGTGGCTTGCCGTCGAGCTGGATGTTCTCGATGTCGGCGCCAGACACTTCGATGATCTTGCGGATCAGCGAGTAGCCGTTGGAGTGCGGGCCGGACGATGGCAGGGCGAGCAGGGCGTCGCCGGCCGCCACCTTGGAGCCGTCGATGATCTCGGCCTTTTCCACGACGCCGACGCAGAAGCCGGCCAGGTCGTAGTCTTCGCCTTCGTACATGCCTGGCATTTCAGCGGTTTCGCCGCCGACCAGGGAGCAACCCGACAGTTCGCAGCCGGCGCCGATGCCGGTCACGACCTGGGTCGCGGTCTCGACATTGAGCTTGCCTGTGGCGTAGTAGTCGAGGAAGAACAACGGCTCGGCGCCGCACACCACCAGGTCGTTGACGCACATGGCAACCAGGTCGATGCCGATGCTGTCGTGCTTGTTCAGGTTCAGCGCCAGGCGCAACTTGGTGCCCACGCCGTCGGTGCCGGACACCAGTACAGGCTGCTTGTAGCCGGCCGGGATTTCGCAGAGGGCGCCAAAACCGCCCAGGCCGCCCATGACTTCGGGGCGCGCAGTGCGCTTGGCGACGCTCTTGATGCGTTCGACCAATGCTTCACCGGCGTCGATGTCTACACCGGCGTCCTTGTAGCTCAGGGAGGGTTGCTTGCTCATGATCCAGGCCTTTAGGGGGGATTTCTGGGTAACGACCGAGCGGGCAGGCGCTTTTGGTAAAAGGCCCAGCCGTTGACGGTCTGCGAAGGCGCGCGATTTTATCAGGCTTGAGGGGCAGCGGCCATCCTCGGGCCGACGGGCAGGGCCATATAGGTAGAAAACCGCTGAAAAAATCCTGATCGGCTCTGCCTGGGTGGCTGTTAAGGTATAGCCTTGGATCCGCAATCGTTATGACAGCACCAAAACTTATCGAGGCCCCTGTGAATGTTTTGCTGGCTGGCGTGGTCACAGCCTGGCTAAACCGGTTTCACAAGGTCTGTTCCAGCCGCTAATTTGTCGTTCGGGAATCTTCCATGCGTCTGTGTAAATTCTTCTTTGTAGGCTGCTTGTCGTTGGTCAGCCTGGCGAGCCATGCCGAAACCCTCAATGGCCTCTATCAAGTACTCGAGCCCGTCAGCAGCCAGTCGCCCCAAGAGCGCGACCAGGCCACCCAGCGTGCCGTGCAGACCCTGGTGATCCGCCTGACCGGCGACGCCAAGGCCGCTGACGGCCCTGGGCTGGCGGCGATCCGCAAGGACCCGCAACAAATCGTCAGTCAGTACGGCTACGACGCAGGCCCACCGGAAAGCCTGCAAGTGGACTTCGACCCGGTCAGCACTGATCGCGCCTTGCGTGACGCGGGCCTGTCGATCTGGGGCAGCAATCGGCCGTCGATCCTCGGTTGGTGGCTGAACGATTCCACCGAAGGCAGCAGCCTGGTCGGCGATGGCCAGGCGGTTGCCCAGGCGCTGCGCCGGGCCGCGCAACACCGTGGCTTGCCGCTGCGTCTGCCACTGGGCGATCTGGATGAGCAGGTGGTTGCCACTGCGCCAAACCTGGAAAGTGCCGACGCCACACCCTTGCGCGCAGCCTCCGAGCGCTACGGCGCCGATGCTTTGCTCGCTGTGCACGCGCGCCAGGAAGGCAATCAGTGGCAAGCCAAATGGCGCCTGTGGCTGGGCGACAAGGCCGAGCAGGGCACTGCCCAGGGCGCTGACACTGCCGCACTGGCCGATGCTGTATTGCTGGCGGTCAGCCAAACGCTGGCGCCGCGCTTTGCGGTCAAGCCGGGGGTGAGCAGCGAGCAGCTGCTTGAGGTGCAAGGCATGAACCTGGAGCGCTACGCCGCACTGGGCCGCTTGCTGGAACCCTTTGGTGGTCAACCGCAATTAGTGGACGGCAATCGCATCGTGTATCGCGTCAATGGCAGCGCCGAGCAGCTGCGTACTCAATTGAGCCTTGCCAAGTTGCAGGAAATCCCCGCAGGTGAAGCCCCGGTTCAACAACCGCCGGTGGATGGCACGCAACCGGCGGCTGCACCTGAGCCCCAGGCGCAACTGCGTTTTCGTTGGTAAATGATGTTCCTCCTTCTATATAGAAGGTGGGCGTAGATAGATAACAGATGGAGTGGTTTATGGCGGATACGCGTCGTTGGGTGTGGCTTGGCGGGATTGTCCTGCTGTGCGGTTTTGTGTTCTTGCTGCATTCGATCCTGACGCCGTTTCTGGTGGCGCTGCTGCTCGCGTATCTGTTCGATCCCGTGGTGGATCGCCTGGAAAAAGCCGGTATGTCGCGCACCTGGGGTGTGGTCACGGTGTTTGCGCTGTTCACGCTGATTATCACGGCGCTGGTGCTGATACTGGTGCCGATGTTGGCCAAGCAGCTGTTTCGCCTCTATGAACTGGCGCCGCAGATGCTCGACTGGTTGCAGCACACGGCAATGCCGTGGGCGCAGTCCAAGTTTGGGCTGGCGGATGGTTTCTGGAAGTTCGACAAGGTCAAGGCGGCCATCAGCGAACATATGGACAAGACCACCGACATCGTCAGCGTGGTGCTCAGCCAGGCGACCGCTTCAAGCCTGGCGCTGATCGGTTGGTTGACCAACCTGGTGCTGATCCCGGTGGTGGCGTTCTACCTGCTGCGGGACTGGGACATCATGATGGCCAAGATCCGTAGCCTGCTGCCCCGTGACCGTGAAGAACGCATCGTCTCGCTGGCGGGAGAATGCCATGAGGTGCTCGGTGCATTTGTCCGCGGCCAATTGCTGGTGATGCTGGCCTTGGGGGTTATCTACGCTGCCGGTCTGATGGCGATCGGCCTGGAGCTGGGGCTGTTGATCGGCCTGATCGCGGGCCTGGCGGCTATCGTGCCGTACATGGGCTTTGTGATTGGCATCGGTGCGGCGCTGGTGGCGGGCTTGTTCCAGTTTGGCGGCGACCTTTACCCGATGCTGGGGATTGTCGCGGTATTCATGGTTGGCCAAGCCTTGGAAGGCATGGTGCTGACGCCGCTGCTGGTGGGTGATCGGATTGGCCTGCACCCGGTGGCGGTGATCTTTGCGATCCTGGCCGGTGGCGAGTTGTTCGGCTTTACCGGCATCCTGCTCGCGCTGCCGGTGGCGGCGGTGATCATGGTGCTGGTACGGCACGTACACGACTTGTATAAGGATTCGGACGTGTACACGGGCATTGATGAGCCTGATTTGTAATCGTGATGTCACAAACCCGGCTCAGGCCGGGTTTGTCGTTTATGGCGGCGGGTGCGTCAAACAATCCGCGTAAATTCGCCAGGTTAACGCAAACCTTTGATTTTGCTTGTGGTCTGCTGCATTGTGCGCCCGGCGTCACGGGTATAAACTTTGCAAACTTTACATAGAGGCCACTAACGGTTCGATGGGAGCCGTTCAGTCAGCATGAAACCGATTCAGCTGCCCCTAGGTGTGCGTCTGCGTGATGACGCTACCTTTATCAACTACTACCCAGGCGCCAATGCCGCTGCACTCGGCTATGTCGAGCGGCTCTGCGAAGCCGACGCCGGGTGGACTGAAAGCCTGATCTACCTGTGGGGCAAGCATGGCGTGGGGCGTACCCACCTGTTGCAGGCAGCTTGCCTGCGTTTCGAGCAGATGGGGGAGCCGGCGGTGTACCTGCCCCTGGCTGAGTTGATGGATCGCGGCATCGGCATCTTCGACAATCTTGAGCAGTACGAGCTGGTGTGTCTCGATGACTTGCAGGCAGTGGCCGGTAAAGCGGAATGGGAAGAAGCGCTGTTTCATCTGTTCAACCGCCTGCGCGACAGCGGCCGGCGCCTGCTGATCGCCGCATCGACTTCACCGCGTGAGCTGCCGGTGAAGCTGGCTGACCTCAAGTCTCGCCTGACCCTGGCGCTGATCTTCCAAATGCGCCCGTTGTCCGATGAGGACAAGTTACGTGCCCTGCAACTGCGTGCGTCCCGTCGCGGCCTGCACCTGACCGACGAGGTCGGGCACTTTATCCTCACCCGTGGCACCCGCAGCATGAGCGCGTTGTTCGATTTGCTCGAACAGCTCGACCAGGCTTCGTTGCAGGCGCAAAGGAAATTGACGATCCCTTTCCTGAAAGAAACCTTGGGTTGGTAAGTGATTGATTTGCCGTGGTTCGGCACTTTTCAGGCGTCAGAAAACCTGCGCTTGAGCCAAGCAGGCCACGCAGTAGCAGCGATAAATGGAATTACGGCTTAGATGTCATAGTCGAAACCAGAAGTCACATAGATCGCGATTGAATTTGCAAATCGATGTGATAGAGGGCATAGTCTCGGCTTCTTTACACATCAGCCACGGTCGTGCCCATGCTAAATCGCTTCGCACCCCTCGTGCCTCTCGCACTCGTTACCCTGTTGTTTGGTTGCGCCTCCCACCCTCAGCAGGTGGTAGAGCAGCAGAAGCCACAACCACAGACTCAACAAAAATTCGTCGCCGCACAGTCTTCCACTGTTTATGAGGAAGAGCTGGCTACTGAGAAGGAACTGGCCGATTTCTCTGGCAGCAAGCCTTATCAGCTGCCTTTGCTGGCCGACAGCATTCTTGAACGCGGCAAGTCCCTGATCGGTACACGTTACCGCTTTGGCGGTACCTCTGAAGCTGGTTTCGACTGCAGCGGCTTCATCGGCTACCTGTTCCGTGAAGAAGCCGGCATGAATCTGCCTCGCTCGACGCGCGAAATGATCAACGTGGATGCACCGTTGGTCGCACGCAACAACCTCAAGCCGGGCGATCTGCTTTTCTTTAGTACCAGTGGTCGTGGGCGTGTCAGCCACGCCGGTATCTACTTGGGCGATAACCAGTTTATTCACTCCAGCAGCCGCCGCAGTGGTGGTGTCCGGGTCGATAACCTGGGTGACAGCTACTGGAGCAAAACCTTCATCGAAGCCAAGCGCGCACTCGCCATGGCCCCGACTACGGTTACCGCTAGTAAGTAAAGTTAAAGTGATACTTGAAGTTTGACGTGTAAGCGCTAGAATCCCTGAACATTGTTGTCATCCGTTCGCGCGAGCTTTGCTTGCGCGTTCTGGTTTTCAACGTTCGGCAGCGAAAGCCGCATCCAGTCCAGGATTGTTCTGCACATGTCGACCTCGGCCCGCCTGATTCTTATTGTTTGCGCCGCCCTGCTCAGCGCCTGCGCGAGCCGCCCACCGCCGCCCGCGCCTGTAGCGGTCAAGCCAAAGCCGGTGTTCAACTACGCTACCCAGAATTTCTCGCCCGCTGCCGAAGACGTGCTCTTCCGCGCCCTGGGCCTGGTCGGCACGCCTTATCGTTGGGGCGGCAACACGCCGGACTCGGGCTTTGATTGCAGCGGCCTGATTGGCTTTGTATTCCGCGATGCCGCCGGGATCTCCCTGCCGCGCACTACCCGCGAGCTGATTGTGATGCGTGCCCAGGACGTCAGCGAGCAGAACCTGCAAACCGGTGACCTGCTGTTCTTTGCCACCGGTGGTGGTTCACGGGTCAGCCATGCGGGGATTTATGTCGGCGAAGGGCGCTTTGTGCATGCGCCGCAAACCGGCGGTACGGTGAAGCTGGATACGCTATCCAAAGCGTATTGGCAAAATGCCTACCTGAGCGCAAAGCGAGTGTTGCCCGGGAATCTGGCACGCAACCCTTAAGTCGTAACATGGATCAAAATGTGGAAGGGGGCTTGCTCCCGATAGCGGTGTAACAGTCAGCACATACTCAGCTGACAGGCCGCTATCGGGAGCAAGTCGAATCGTCGCACCGCCCCTCCCACATTGTTTTTGTGGTGTTTTTAAGAGGGGTTATTTGGCTGCCGAAACCCGCCAAACCTTATTCCCCACATCATCAGCCACCAGCAAATCCCCTTGCTGGTCGATCACCACACCCACCGGCCGGCCCATGGCTTTCTCATCGCTGTTGAGAAACCCCGTCAGCACATCCACCGGCTGTCCTTTTGGCTGGCCCCCTTCAAACGGCACGAAAATCACCTTGTAGCCACTGTGCGGCTTGCGATTCCATGAGCCATGCTGGCCGATAAACGCACCGTTGCTGAACTGCGCGGGCAGTCTGTTGCCCTCGGCGAATGTCAGCCCCAGCGACGCAGTATGAGGGCCTACCGCATAGTCCGGCGCGATAGCCTTGGCGACCAGATCAGGGTTTTGCGGTGTGACACGCACATCCACATGCTGGCCGTAATAGCTGAAGGGCCAGCCATAAAACCCGCCATCCTTGACCGAGGTGATGTAGTCGGGCACCAGGTCACTGCCGATTTCATCGCGTTCATTGACTGCCGTCCACAGCTTGCCACTCTGCGGTTCCCAGGCCATTCCGTTAGGGTTGCGCAGCCCGGAGGCGAAAATGCGCTGCGTGCCGGTGGCGCGGTCGACTTCCCAGATTGCGGCGCGGCCCTGCTCTGCCTCCAGGCCGTTTTCGGCGACGTTGCTGTTGGAGCCGACGCTCACATACAGCTTGCTGCCATCCTTGCTGGCCACCACGTTTTTCGTCCAGTGGTGGTTCAAAGGCCCGCCCGGTAAGTCCACGACCGTAGCGCCCTGGGCTTTGATCGCGGTTTCACCCGGCTGATAGGGGAAGCGCAGCAACTTATCCGAGTCCGCCACATACAGGTCGTTGCCGACCAGCGTCATGCCAAAGGGCGAATTGAGATTCTCCAGAAACACTGTGCGGGTTTCGGCCACGCCATCGTGATCGGCATCACGCAGCAACGTAATGCGGTTCGGGCTCGGCACGCCGGCACCGGCACGGCCCATGACTTTTTCCATTACCCAGCCACGCACGCCTTTGGAATCGTCCGGCTTGGGTGGTGCATTGGTCTCGGCCACCAGCACGTCGCCGTTGGGCAGCACGTAGAGCCAGCGCGGGTGATCCAGGCCCTCGGCGAAGGCGGCAACCTGAGTGCCGGCAGCGGCGGTTGGCTTGGCGCCCTCCGGCCAGCCAATGGCCGGGGCGATATTGACGGTGGGGATCAGGGTCTTGTTCGGTTCCGGCAGCTTGGGCGCGGGCCCGGTGCCGTCGGAGACCTGCAAGGTAGAGCTTTCACCGCAGGCGACGAGGCCACCGGCGAGCATGATCAGTAAGGCGACTCGGGTTTTATGCATGGTTTTCTCCTTGATACCTGTAAGGGTAGAGAAGCAGGGTGTACGGATGGTTCAAGTACAGGCCCAGCTTTAATTGACGCTCCACCCCCAACCCACTAACCTTCGCGGCTTGTTCCAGGTGCTCTGTGGCGTGCGCGTCGGCAGAGTGAAACAGGGAAGCCGGTGAGTGAGCGCATTTATACACAGTGCTGCCACGATTCCGGCGCTGCCCCCGCAACGGTAAATGAGTCAAGACGGTGCTGTTTGCCACTGTATCGCCTGCGATATGGGAAGGCGCGCCCTCGGCTGCTTCGATAAGACGCGCCACTCATGAGTCCGGAGACCGGCCTTGAACATTCAACAGCATCACGGTGGGCGATGCTTGGCTGTCTGTTTTGTCTTTTTCCTGCCCGCCGTTTTTTGTCCAGCCCCAACGGAGAGCTGCCATGACCGATTCCCCCGACCGCGACGAACGCCACTTGGCGCGCATGCTGCGCAAGAAAGCCGTGATCGACGAGCGCATCGCCAATTCGCCGAATGAGTGCGGCCTGTTGCTGGTATTGACCGGCAATGGCAAAGGCAAGAGCAGCTCGGCCTTCGGCATGCTGGCCCGCGCCATGGGCCATGGCATGCAGTGCGGTGTGGTGCAGTTCATCAAGGGCCGCAACAGCACCGGCGAAGAGCTGTTCTTCCGACGCTTTCCCGAGCAGGTGCGCTTCCATGTGATGGGCGAAGGTTTTACTTGGGAAACCCAGGACCGCCAGCGCGACATCGCTGCCGCCGAGGCGGCCTGGGCCGTGTCCCGTGCAATGTTGCAAGACGCCTCTATCGGCCTGGTGGTGCTGGACGAGCTGAACATCGCCCTCAAGCACGGTTACCTGGACTTGGACCAGGTACTCAGCGACCTGCAAGCCCGCCCGCCGATGCAGCATGTGGTGGTCACCGGCCGCGGCGCCAAGCCCGAACTGATTGAAATGGCCGACACCGTCACCGAAATGGGCATGCTCAAGCACGCCTTCCAGGCCGGTATCAAGGCCCAGAAAGGCGTCGAACTTTGAATCAGCCCCGTCATTGCCCGGCCGTATTGATCGCCGCTCCGGCGTCCGGCCAGGGCAAAACCACCGTCACCGCCGCGCTCGCACGTTTGCATTGCAACCTGGGACGCAAGGTGCGCGTGTTCAAATGCGGGCCGGACTTTCTCGACCCGATGATCCACGAGCGCGCCAGCGGTGCGCCGGTGTATCAACTGGACATGTGGATGGTGGGCGAGCAGGAAAGTCGCCGTCTGCTCTGGGAAGCGGCAGGGGAGGCTGACCTGATCCTGATCGAAGGCGTGATGGGTTTGTTCGACGGCACGCCCTCCAGCGCCGACCTGGCGCGGCACTTCGGCGTGCCGGTACTGGGCGTGATCGATGGCACCGCCATGGCCCAGACCTTTGGCGCCCTGGCCCTGGGCCTGGCACGTTATCAACCCGACCTGCCGTTTGCTGGCGTGCTGGCCAACCGCGTCGGTACTTTGCGTCATGCCCAGTTGCTCGAAGGCAGCCTCACCGAGGGCTTGCGCTGGTACGGCGCGTTGTCCCGGGAGACCGGCATCGAACTGCCCAGCCGCCACCTGGGCTTGGTGCAAGCCAGTGAATTAAATGACCTCGATGTGCGCCTGGACGCCGCCGCCCAGGCCTTGGGCAGCAGTTGTGAAGTGGCCTTGCCGCCGCCCGTGACCTTTGCCGCGCCCGCTGTGATCGAGGCCGAGCCGTTGCTCGCCGGCGTGCGCATCGCCGTGGCCCGTGACGAAGCCTTTGCCTTTACCTACGGCGCCAGCCTTGACCTTTTACGGGCGATGGGCGCTGAGCTGAGCTTTTTCTCACCGATCCATGATCGCCAACTGCCGGAAGCTGACAGTCTGTATCTGCCCGGCGGGTATCCGGAATTGCACCACCAAGCCCTGTCGGCCAACATCCCGATGCTGGAGGCCATCCGTGCGCATCACGCCGCCGGTAAACCGCTGCTTGCTGAATGTGGCGGCATGCTCTACCTGCTCGATTCGCTCACCGATGTGCACGGTTCTCGTGCCGAACTGGTGGGCCTGCTGCAGGGCGATGCAGTGATGCAAAAGAAACTTGCAGCCCTGGCTCTGCAAAGCGTCGAACTGCCGGAAGGTGTCCTGCGTGGCCACACCTACCACCATTCCCTGACCAACACCGAATGGGCGCCGATTGCCCGCGGCCTGAGCCCCAACGGTGGGCGCGGTGCCGAAGCGGTGTATCGCCAAGGGCGGATGACCGCGTCCTACGTGCACTTTTATTTCCCGTCCAACCCGCGCGCGGTCGCCGCGTTGTTTGCGCCAGACCTTGAGACCGCTATCGCAGGCAAGCCAGCTCCCACAGTTGACCGAGTTGAAACCCAATCCAATGTGGGAGGGGGCTTGCCCCCGATGAGGCCATGACTGACAACGCCTTCCCCAAGGCCGACCGCGACGCTGTCTACCGCGCCATCGCCGAACGCCGCGACATGCGCCACTTCACCGGCGGCAGCGTCGCCTCGGAACTGCTGCAGCGCCTGCTCCAGGCCGCGCACCAGGCGCCCAGCGTCGGCCTGATGCAGCCTTGGCGTTTTATCCGCATCAGCGACCGATCTTTGCGTGGGCAGATTCAACAACTGGTGGAAGAAGAGCGCGTGCGCACCGCCGAGGCCTTGGGCGAGCGCTCCGATGCGTTTATGAAGCTCAAGGTCGAAGGTATCAGCGACTGTGCCGAAGTGTTGGTGGCTGCGCTGATGGACGACCGCGAGCGCCACATTTTCGGGCGCCGTACCTTGCCGGAAATGGACATGGCGTCGTTATCCTGTGCCATCCAGAACCTATGGCTGGCGGCGCGCGTGGAAGGCTTGGGCATGGGCTGGGTCTCGCTGTTCGAACCCCAGGCCCTGGCCGAGCTGCTGGGCTTGCCGCCCGGTGCCAAGCCCCTGGCGGTGTTATGCCTGGGACCGGTGGCGCAATTCTATCCGGCACCGATGTTGCAGCTTGAAGGCTGGACCGAGCCGCGACCGCTGAGTGACATGCTGTATGAAAACAAGTGGGGAGTGAGTCAATGAGTGTGGCCTTGCTGTGTGTCGCTGCGGTGGCGCTGGATGCGCTGCTGGGTGAGCCCAGGCGCTGGCATCCGCTGGTGGCGTTCGGCAATTTCGCCGGGCGTATCGAGCAGCGTTTCAATACCGGTGGACGCGGCTGGCGCAGCCATGGCGTGACCGCGTGGTTTATCGCGGTGGTGCCGCTGACCCTGCTGGCCACGGCTTTGTCCTGGGCGCCGTTGATTGGCTGGCTCGTGGAAATCCTGGCGTTGTACTGCGCCCTTGGCATGCGCAGCCTGGGCGAGCATGTGGCCCCGGTGGCCCAGGCTCTGCGCAGGGATGACCTGGACGAGGCGCGCAAACGCGTGAGCTACCTGGTCAGCCGCCAGACCAGCGAACTGGACCGCACTGAAGTCGCCCGCGCCGCCACTGAGTCGGTGCTGGAAAATGGCAGCGACGCGATATTCGCCGCGCTGTTCTGGTTCGTGGTGGCCGGTGTGCCAGGGGTGGTGCTCTATCGCCTGAGCAACACCCTGGATGCCATGTGGGGCTATCGCAACGAACGCTTCGAACGCTTTGGCTGGGCGGCCGCCAAGATAGACGATGTGCTCAACTATATTCCTGCGCGCCTGGTGGCTTTGACCTACGCGTTATTGGGCAAAACCCGCTTGGCCCTCAAATGCTGGCGCGTCCAGGGCCCGACCTGGGACAGCCCCAACGCCGGGCCGGTGATGGCCGCCGGTGCCGGTGCACTGGGGGTCGAGCTGGGCGGTGCGGCGATTTATCACGGCGAGGTACATCAGCGCCCGCCGTTGGGTGAAGGTCTACCGGCCGATGCCGATTCCATTGATCGCGGCTGGCAACTGGTGCAACGCGGCGTATGGTTGTGGTTGTTGGTCCTGTGCATAGGGGCACACATCTATGCTTGAACACGGTGGTCGGCTGCGAAAGGCCGCGATTGAGTATGGGATTGCCGAGGCGGATTGGCTCGACCTGTCCAGTGGCCTGGCGCCTTGGCCGTGGCCGATCCCAGAGATCCCGTTGCGTGCCTGGGCGCGCCTGCCGGAAAGCGACGACGGCCTGGAGCAGGCCGCCAGCGACTATTACGGTACCGCCCAGTTGTTGCCGGTGCCGGGCTCCCAGGCCGCGATCCAGTTGCTGCCGCGCCTGCGGCGTTCCGGCAAGGTCGGCGTGCTTTCGCCCTGTTATGCCGAGCACGCCGAAGCCTGGCGTCGCGCCGGCTACGTGGTGCGCGAAGTGCAGGAGCAGGAGGTCGATTTCTATCTTGACGGCCTCGACGTGCTGGTGGTGGTCAACCCCAACAATCCCACGGGCCTGAGCCTGCCACCGCAGCGCCTGCTGGACTGGCATGCACGGCTGGCCCAGCGCGGTGGCTGGCTGATAGTGGACGAGGCCTTCATGGACGTTACCCCAGAGTTGAGCCTGGCCAGCCATACCCATGAGGTCGGTTTGATCGTGCTGCGTTCATTCGGCAAGTTCTTCGGCCTGGCCGGTGTGCGCCTGGGCTTTGTGCTGGCCGAACGCAAGTTGCTCAAGTTGCTCGCCGAACAGGTCGGGCCCTGGGCCGTCAGCGGGCCGACACGGGTGCTGGGCCAAGTGTGCCTGCGCGATACCGCCGGGCACACCCGCCAGCGCAAGCGCTGCATCGACGCCGGCCAGCGCTTGTTCGAACTACTTGAAAGCCGGGGCTTTGAGCCCCACGGCGGTTGCGCGTTGTTCCAGTGGTTGATTACGCCGCACGCCGAGCGCCTGCACGAGTTCATGGCCCAGCGCGGCATCCTGCTGCGCCTGTTTGTGCATGACAGCAGCGTGCGTTTCGGCCTGCCCGATACCGACGCCGATTGGCTGCGACTCGACCAGGCCCTGGCCGCCTACAAGGACGCCACATGAGTACCTTGATGGTGCAGGGCACCACCTCCGATGCCGGCAAGAGCACCCTGGTGACTGCGCTGTGTCGCTGGCTGGTGCGCCAGGGCGTGGCGGTGGTGCCGTTCAAGCCGCAGAACATGGCGCTCAACAGCGCCGTCACCGCCGAAGGCGGCGAAATCGGCCGTGCCCAGGCGGTCCAGGCCCAGGCCGCCAACCTGGCGCCCCACACCGATATGAACCCGGTGTTGCTCAAGCCCAACAGCGATACCGGTTCCCAAGTGATCATCCATGGCCGCGCCGTGACCAGCATGAATGCCGTGGCCTATCACGACTACAAGGCTATCGCGATGCAAGCGGTGCTGGCTTCCCACGCGCGTTTGAGCCAAGCCTACCCGGTGGTTATGGTCGAGGGCGCGGGCTCCCCGGCCGAGATCAACCTGCGTGCCAACGACATTGCCAACATGGGCTTTGCCGAAGCAGTGGATTGCCCGGTGCTGTTGATCGCCGACATCAATCGCGGCGGCGTGTTCGCCCATCTGGTCGGCACGCTGGAGCTGCTTTCGCCCAGTGAGCAGGCGCGGGTCAAGGGTTTCATCATCAACCGTTTTCGCGGTGATATCGCGCTGCTGCAGCCTGGGCTGGATTGGCTGCAGACGCGCACCGGCAAGCCGGTGGTGGGGGTGTTGCCCTATGTGATGGACCTGCATCTGGAGGCCGAAGACGGTATCGATCAGCGCCAGGTCGACAAGGCCGCCCAGGTGCTCAAGGTGGTGGTGCCGGTGTTGCCGCGTATCAGCAACCATACGGATTTCGACCCGTTGCGCCTGCACCCCCAGGTGGATTTGCAGTTTGTCGGGCCGGGCCAGGCGATTCCTGCGGCTGACTTGATCATTCTGCCGGGGTCGAAAAGCGTGCGCAGCGATTTGGCATTCTTGCGTGCCAATGGTTGGGATACGGCCGTGGCGCGGCATTTGCGCTATGGCGGCAAGGTGCTGGGGATTTGCGGTGGGTTGCAGATGCTGGGTGAGCAGGTGCATGACCCGCTTGGGCTGGAGGGTGTGGCCGGGTCGAGTGCTGGTCTTGGGCTGCTGGCGTTTACTACGACGCTGGAGGTGGAGAAGCAGCTGCGTAATGTACGCGGGCGCTTGGTGCTCGAGGATGCGGAGGTCAGTGGGTATGAGATTCATGCGGGGGTGACGTCGGGTGAGGCCCTATTGAGCGCGGCCGTGCTGCTGGACGATGGGCGCAGCGATGGGGCGCTGAGTGCTGATGGGCAGATTCTTGGTACCTATCTGCATGGGCTGTTCGAGGCGCCGGCGGCGTGCAGTGCGTTGTTGCGTTGGGCTGGGTTGCAGGATGTGCAGGAGGTGGATTATCACGGGTTGCGTGAGCGTGATATCGAGCGGCTCGCGGACTTGGTAGAGCAGCACTTGGACACCGGTTTGTTGCGCAACCTATGCGGGATTTGACGGTGTTCGAATGTGGGAGGGGGCTTGCTCCCGATGGCGGCCTGTCGGTGTACATATCCATTGCTGCGGTAACGGCCACCTATGGTTCCGCTCTTACAGCGGGTCACTTTTGAACAGCGCAAAAGTAACCAAAACGCTCTTGCCCCACCACTCGGCACCTCGCCCAGGCTCGGTGTGCCCTCACTCCGGCTTGAATCCGTGGGCCGCCGTCATGGGCCATCCCTGGCCCAGGACGGCTAACCCGGCGTCCTGCCGGGTTACCCACGGCTTCAAGCCTGCGTTCGGCCAGCGTGGTTTAACGGGGCGCCTAAGATCAAAAGCAACATCAAGAGCGGCTCGCTGCGCATCGTGGTTACGGTTGGCGGCGGGCTTTTGCTTTTCTGTAGGAGCGGGCTTGCCCGCGAAAGACCTGAGAGCGCCGCGTTCATTCTGGCTTGCCGCTCCATCTATGACCTTTACAGGGCCAATTCCATGCTCCAACTGATCTTGGGCGGCGCACGCTCGGGCAAGAGTCGTCTCGCTGAAAAGCTCGCCAGCGATAGCGGTTTGCCGGTTACTTACATCGCCACCAGCCAGCCTCTGGACGGTGAAATGAATCAGCGGATTGCCCTGCATCGTGGGCGTCGTCCAGACCATTGGGGGTTGATTGAAGAACCCCTTGAGCTGGCGCGGGTACTGGGTGAATACGCCGCTGCCGACCATTGCCTGTTGGTGGACTGCCTGACGTTATGGCTCACCAATCTTCTGATGCTCGAAGACGCCGATCGGCTGGCGTTCGAGCGTGATCAACTGCTGCAAACCCTGGCGTCGCTGCCGGGGGAAATTATTTTTGTCAGCAACGAGACCGGTCTGGGTGTCGTGCCGCTGGGCGAATTGACTCGCCGTTATGTGGATGAAGCCGGTTGGCTGCATCAAGCTTTGGCCGAGCGGTGTCAGCGTGTTGTCTTGACGGTCGCCGGTCTGCCCCTGACTTTGAAAGGTACTGCGTTATGACGGATTCCTGGTGGCTCAAGCCCTGCAAGGCCATTGATATCGCTGCCCACGAACAGGCGCTGGCACGCCAGCAGCAGTTGACCAAGCCGGCTGGTTCCCTCGGGCAGTTGGAAGCGCTGGCGGTGCAGTTGGCGGGCTTGCAAGGCCAGGTCAAACCGTCGGTAGATCGACTGTGGATCGCGATTTTTGCCGGCGATCACGGCGTGGTTGCCGAAGGCGTGTCGGCATTTCCTCAGGAGGTGACTGGGCAGATGCTGCATAACTTTGTCACCGGTGGTGCGGCGATCAGCGTGTTGGCGCGGCAGCTCGGTGCGCAGTTGGAAGTGGTCGACCTCGGCACCGTCACGCCGTCGCTGGATTTGCCCGGCGTGCGTCACCTGAATATCGGCGCGGGCACGGCCAATTTTGTCGAAGGCCCGGCGATGACTCAGGCCCAGGGGCAACTGGCCCTGCAAGCCGGACGAGACAGCGTGAGCCGCGCCCTGGACAGCGGCGCGCAGTTGTTTATCGGCGGCGAGATGGGCATCGGCAATACTACTGCGGCCAGCGCCTTGGCCTGTGCCTTGCTGGATTGCCCGGTGAGTGACCTGACAGGCCCGGGCACGGGTTTGAATGCCGCGGGTGTCAGCCACAAGATCGCGGTCATCGAGCGGGCATTGGCGTTGCATGCCGTTCAGCGTGGTGATGCGTTGCAAACGCTGTTCAACCTCGGCGGCTTTGAAATCGCGGCGCTGGTCGGCGCTTATCTGGCCTGTGCCCAAGAAGGTATTGCGGTGCTGGTGGATGGCTTTATCTGCAGCGTTGCCGCACTCGTGGCGGTGCGCTTGAACCCGGCGTGCCGCCAATGGCTGTTGTTCGGCCATCGGGGCGCCGAGCCGGGCCATCGCGATGTGCTGCACAGCCTGGATGCCCGACCTTTGCTGGAGCTGGGCCTGCGCCTGGGCGAGGGCAGTGGCGCGGCGCTGGCGGTGCCGTTGTTGCGCCTGGCGTGTGCACTGCATGGGCAGATGGCAACGTTTGCCGAAGCGGCCGTGGCGGATCGTCCCGCATGACCTTGCACCTGGACCTGCTGCGTCACGGCGAAACCGAGTTGGGTGGCGGCTTGCGTGGCAGCCTGGACGATGCATTGACTGCCACGGGCTGGGCGCAGATGCGTGCCGCCGTGGTGGGGCAGGGGCCGTGGGATCGTCTGATCAGTTCACCGCTGCAACGCTGTGCCTTGTTTACCCAGGAGTTGGGGGCGCAGCTTAATGTGCCGGTAAGTCTTGAGCCTGATGTGCAGGAGCTTCACTTCGGCGCCTGGGAAGGTCAGAGCGCAGCCGCGTTGATGCAGACTGATGCCGAAGCGCTCGGCCTGTTCTGGGCGGATCCCTACGCTTTCACGCCGCCGCAAGGCGAGCCGGTCAGTGAGTTTTCCGAGCGCGTGCTCGGCGCTGTCTCACGACTGCATCGGGCTTATGCTGGCCAGCGCGTGCTACTGATCAGCCACGGCGGCGTGATGCGCCTGCTGTTGGCCCGCGCGCGCGGTTTGCCCCGTGAGCAATTGCTTAATGTCGAAGTCGGCCACGGCGCTTTGTTCAGCCTGCAGGTTGGCGCCGACAGTGTCTTGAAGGAAGGAGCCTGACGATGCTGCCATTTTGGATCGCCCTGCAATTTCTCAGTAGCCTGCCGATCCGCTTGCCGGGCATGCCACAGCCCCAGGAGCTGGGCCGCTCGTTGCTGTTTTATCCGCTGGTGGGGCTGCTGTTCGGCGTGTTGCTATGGGGCCTGAACCTGATGTTGATGGGCGCGCCCTTATTGCTGCATGCCGCACTACTATTGGTGGCCTGGGTGCTGCTCAGTGGCGGCCTGCACCTGGATGGCCTGGCGGACAGCGCCGATGCATGGTTGGGTGGCTTTGGTGACCGCGAGCGCACCCTCAGCATCATGAAAGACCCGCGCAGCGGGCCGATTGCGGTGGTCACCCTGGGCCTGGTGTTGCTACTCAAGTTCAGCGCGTTGGTGGCCCTGATCGAACAGCACAATGGCGTGGCCTTGATCCTGGCGCCGCTGATCGGGCGGGCTTCGATGTTGGCGCTGTTTCTCACCACGCGCTACGTACGTGCAGGAGGATTGGGCCAGGCATTGTCCGATCATTTACCGCGGATTGTCGGACAACAGGTGCTGATCCTCAGCGGCCTGGCGTGCGTCCTGATTGGTGGTTTCAACGGCGGCATCGCGGTGTTGCTGGCGGCGCTGTGCTTCGTGTGGCTGCGTCACTTGATGGTCAAGCGTCTGGGTGGTACCACGGGCGATACGGCTGGCGCGCTCTTGGAGTTGCTCGAAGTCGCTGTACTGGTCGGGCTGGCCCTGTAACCCTTTCTTGCATTTCCTTAACTCCGGGTATATACACGCTCCATGCTTGCCTCCCAATGTTTATGCACCAACCTGCGACGCGCCGCCCGTGGCGTCAGCAGGCACTACGACGGCGCTCTCGACGGCTTCGGGATCAACGTTGCCCAGTATTCTCTGCTGTGTAACTTGCAGCGCCTTGACCAACCGAGCATTTCCAGCCTGGCCGAGGCCATGGGCCTGGACCGTAGCACCTTGGGGCGTAATCTGCGCGTGTTGGAAGGCGAAGGGCTGGTGCAGTTGGTCGAGGGTGACGATCTGCGCAACCGCCTGGTGGTGTTGACCGAAACGGGGCAGGAGCGACTGGCCGCGGCCTTGCCGGCCTGGGAAGCGGCGCAACAGAAACTGATTGATAAGTTGGGCGCCGAAAAGCGCGAAACGTTGTTGGCCTTGCTGGACGAACTCGCCTGACGCGCGGTTTGTTCGACTATAAGCGGGTATATACCCGCGAGCGGAGAATAAGAAATGACCTCGATGTGGCGCACCAGCGGTTGGATCCTTGTGGGGAGTGCGCTGATCCTGGCGCTCTCCCTGGGCGTACGGCATGGCTTCGGCTTGTTCCTGTCGCCCATGAGCAGCGAATTTGGCTGGGGGCGTGAGACCTTTGCCTTCGCCATTGCCTTGCAGAACCTGATCTGGGGCCTGGCCCAACCGTTTACCGGGGCCTTGGCAGACCGTTTCGGCGCGACCAAGGCAGTGTTTGTCGGCGGCGTGTTGTATGCCGTGGGCCTGGTGCTGATGGGCATGTCCGACTCTGCGTGGTCGCTGTCCCTGAGCGCAGGCTTGCTGATTGGTATTGGCCTGTCCGGTACTTCGTTCTCGGTGATTCTTGGTGTGGTCGGCCGCGCCGTAGCCCCGGAAAAACGCAGCATGGCCATGGGCATCGCCAGCGCCGCCGGCTCCTTCGGCCAGTTCGCCATGGTCCCCGGCACCCTCGGCTTGATTGGTTGGTTGGGCTGGTCTGCGGCACTGCTGGCGTTGGGCTTTATGGTGGCGTTGATCCTGCCGCTGGTCGCGATGCTCAAGGATCGGCCGCTGCCGGCCACGGTCGGTCAGCAAACCCTGGGCGAAGCTCTCAAGGAAGCCTGCTCTCACTCAGGGTTCTGGCTGTTGTCCTTCGGTTTTTTTGTCTGTGGTTTCCAAGTGGTATTTATCGGTGTGCATTTGCCGGCATACCTGGTCGACCAGCACCTGCCGGCCACGGTGGGCACGACGGTGCTGGCCTTGATCGGCCTGTTCAACGTGTTCGGCACTTACACGGCCGGGTGGCTGGGCGGGCGCATGTCCAAGCCGCGCCTGCTCACCGGCCTGTACCTGTTACGGGCCGTGGTGATCGTATTGTTCCTATGGGCGCCGGTCACTGAAGTCACCGCCTATCTGTTTGGCATGGCGATGGGGTTCCTGTGGTTGTCCACCGTCCCCCTGACCAACGGCACCGTCGCGACCTTGTTTGGTGTACGCAACCTCTCAATGCTCGGTGGGATCGTGTTCCTGTTCCACCAACTCGGCTCATTCCTTGGTGGTTGGCTGGGCGGGGTGGTCTATGATCGAACCGGCAGCTACGATTTGATCTGGCAGGTGGCGATTCTGCTCAGCCTGCTCGCTGCGGCCCTGAACTGGCCGGTGCGTGAGCGCCCGGTGGCGCGTATGCAGGCGCAGATGGAGGCGGCATGAGGCTAACGGTGCGCGTTATGGCCATGGCGGCGGGGTTGGTCCTGTTGCTGCTGGCCTGGTGGGGTTGGCAACAGGGCGGTCTGGCGTTGATGCAACTGGGCATGGCGATCTGTTAAGTTCAATGCCTGAACTGACTCAAGGACTTTGATCATGCTGATGCGCTGGCTCGCTGTACCCGTCCTCATGGCTGTTGGCAGCTTGGCCATGGCTGCCGACTGCCCGCCGCTCTTGGAGGGCCAACTGCCCAAGCTGCGGGCCAAGGAATCCATTGACCTGTGCCAGCGCTTCGCCGGCAAGCCCCTGGTGATCGTCAATACCGCGAGCTTTTGTGGGTTTGCACCGCAATTCAAAGGCCTCGAGGCGTTATACCAGCGCTACAAGGACCAAGGTCTGGAAGTAATTGGCGTGCCTTCCGATGACTTCAAGCAGGAAGCCAAGACCGGGGAGGAGACTGCCAAGGTCTGCTACGTGAACTACGGCGTGACCTTCACCATGACCGAGCCGCAGAAAGTCAGGGGGCCGGATGCAGTGCACCTGTTCAAGCTGCTGGCGCAGCAGAGCAGTGCGCCGAAGTGGAATTTCTATAAATACGTGGTGGACCGCCAGGGCAAGGTAATTGCCAACTTTTCCAGTGTGACCAAGCCGGACAGCCCGGACCTGATCAAGGCGGTGGAAGAGGCATTGGCGTCCAAACCCTGAGCCGCGACCAATGAAAAGCCCCGCCTCCTGTGCAGGAGAGCGGGGCTTTTTTATACCGCTGCGAATCAGAAGCGGTAGGTCATACCCAGGCCGAAACCGTTGGCACTGTTTTCATACTTGGCGTTGTAGCTGGCCAATGCGTTGGAGCGCGAAACCTTGACGTCTTCTTCCTTCAGGTAGGAGTAGGCCAGGTCGACGGTCATGTTCGGCATGACCTCGTAGCCCAGGCCCAGGCTGAAGATCGTGCGGTCGCCAGTCGGGATGCGTGGCGAGCGATCCGTGTTGTTGGTTGGCGATTGGTCAAAGGTCAGGCCGGTACGCAACACCACTTGCTTGGTGAGCTGGTACGAGGTACCCACGGCGTAGGCCCAGGTATCGTGCCAGTTCTGGTCTTCCTTGATAGTGCCCACCAGGGCAGGAGCGAGCGCACCACCCGTTGCGCCGCTCACGCCGTCGTTCTTGACGGTGATGTCTTTCAAGCGGCTCCAGCGTGTCCACGTTGCACCCGCATAGAGTTTCCAGGCGTCGGTCAGGTCTTGGGTGACCGACAGGTCATAGGACTCAGGTGTATCAATCTTCAGCGATGCATCGTAGCGATTGCTGCGCAGGGCTGCAGCGGTCGCTGCAGGTGCAGTGACTTCAGTGTGGCCGTCCAGCTTGTAGCTGACCTTGGAGTGATAGGTCAGGCCAACGCGGGTAGTATCGGTTGCTTGTACCAGCACGCCAATATTGAAGCCCAGCGCGGTGTCGTCGCCCTTGATCTTGATGTTGGTGTCTGGCGCACGAGCATTCAGCGTCAGGTCTGATTCCAGGGTGCCGGCGATGCGGTTGATGGTCGGGCCAAAACCAACGGAAACACGGTCGTTGAAGGCGTAGCTGACCGTTGGCTGGAAGGTGATGACTTTCACTTCACTCTTGCTGCCAAAGCCACGGCCCTGGAAGCCGCTTTCGTAGTCAGTCACCAGCCCGAACGGTGCATAGACGCCGAAGCCGACAGCCCACTGATCATTGAGTTTATTGGTGTAGAAACCGAAAGGGACGGCAGTGAAAGGCACCATGTCGCCTTTGTTGCTACCGCGGGAGCGGCCGCTGACGTCGCTGATATCAGTGGAGGCATCAATGGCAGCAACACCGCCGGTGATCTGTTGACCTTCCAGACGTGCCATACCGGCAGGGTTACCGAACACAGTGCTTGCATCATCGGCAGAGGACGAGCGACCTGCGAAACCGGTACCCATCCCGCTGACGCTCTGCTCGTTCAGGGCAAAGCCGCTGGCGAACAGTTGGGAGGATGCCATGGCAACGGCGAGGCTAAGTGTGGTCTTGAGCATTACTTTTTTCATTATTAGAACTCCGTGGTGATCACCGCTGCGGAAAGTATCAATAAATTTCGCATCGCGCTATAGGCTGTAATACAGGAGATAGAGCGGTTTTGTAGGACAATCAGACCAGAATTCAGGTTTTTTGGCGAATCTTGCATTTTGCCCGGTCAACACGCCGCCTGTTTTATGGGGCAGGCGCAGGTTTGCCACGCTTGAGTGAAATCCCGCAGACGACCTTGTGGATGGAAAATTTCTTTCCAGATACGCGCCATGGCCAGCACATCGCCGGGCGCAGGCAGGGTGTAGCGACGCTGTTCCACCAACAGCCAAGCGATGGCCGTGGCGTAGCGCAGGTTTACAGTCAGTTCCAACTGAGGTGCACTGAGGAAGGCATGTTGGCTGGCCAGCCCGCGGACCAGGCTCGCCCGCTCGGGGTCCAGCGCCAGGTAGTCATCCCAGAGCGCACGGTGGCGCGGTTCGGTGATGCTGTAGAGGCCATGGCCGCGTCGATCATGCAAGGCCGAACCCAGTTCCGATTGGCTGGCAGCAATGCCCAGTAGCAGGGATTCGGCTGCAGCGTCATGGCGGCCGAGGTACATCAACGTCGGCCTGATCACATAACGACACAATTCGCTGGCGGCAATACCCATACAAGCCTCAGTCCAATATAGGGGTGGACGAGCCTGAGAAGGGAGGGCTTGGCAGCGGTGAATCGGATCTCAGGCCCGTCGCAAGCGGATCATGCCGCTCGAGTTGAAGTGTAGTGTCATATTTATGATGTAAAGGACTGTTTTTAAAACATCTTCTTCATTCGGTTATAACGTTTATATCTATTTGTACTTAATTCAAGGGCTTGGCGACCATATTCCAGGCAATAAAAAACCCTGTTTTTCAGACAGGGTTTTTGTATTTCAGCGACTCGGGTCGATCAGGCAGTCAATGCCTGACGGGTACGCTCGATCACGGCCTGCAGCGGCTCTGCGCTGGAGTATTGATCGGGGTATAGGCGTTCGCTGTGACGTGCGATGCCGTGTTCGTTGACCAGGGTGAAGCTGAAGCAGCCTTTGCGAGCGGCCATGATCAGGCAGTTCATTGGGGCAAAAGCGTTAGTGAGGGTGCGAATGGCATCCTGAGTGTGGATTTGAGCGTTCATATTATTGGTGTTCCTACAAATGACACGGATAAGAACCGTGCAACGTTAAAACGTTCCAGTAACGCTGATCACCATTGATCAAGCGAAGAACCTGACTGGAACAAAGCAGCCAGTTTGAAGCGCTGATAAATTAGGCGCGCTTGGGCTGGCAGGTAGGTACTTAGGAGGGCAGGCAACACAACAGGGGCAAAGGTTCTGGGCCCAGGGTGAAGATCCTGATCAATTTGCAGGTTGGTTCGGTCAGAGTATTGAAACTTCGCGACACCCTTTGCTTGTTCAAAGGCTGTGTCGTCGCAAGGAATACCTGGAAACCATCGAGGTGGTCGATCCCATGTGTTCAGGGGATTTGTTCGACCAGAATTGACTTTCAGCTTGGTACTAACGCCGCGGATAGTAACGGATCGAAACGGGGAAGGGAAGGGCAATGGCAAAAAAACTTCAATCAACCGCCGAGCCACCCGCGGTAGACCAGTACCGTTATCGAGGCTGCCAGAGCGCAACCCAAGCCGTAGGCCGCAAGCGTCAGGCGCAAGGACTGCCCGCTCTCGATCACGCCCATGACCTCGCGCATGTCATTGATCTTGCCGTCACCCAATTCAATGCACAGGCTCACTGCGGTGAAAGCCGCCGCCAACAGGATCGCGCTGGCGAACAGCGCGCCGTCCGGGGAAGGTAGCACGGCATTGATGCCCAGGGAGGTCGCGCAGATGGCCAATAGCAGCACGGCGAATAACAGAATTCCTTTCATCGGCCCTACAGGGTTGCGTTGTCGGTGGGGCAGTGTGGCGAGACGCGACACATTTGGAAAGTCCCTGGGTTTGTCCGGGCAGTAACATGTTTAAGGCATGTTGAATCAAAAAACGCTGACCTTATAACCCCCACGCGGGTACTTGTGCACATTGGTTGCGACGTGTGTAACCCCTCTGTTCCTGACCTTGAACGGCGCGCATTTGCCTGCATTCAAAATTTAAGTCAATGAAAAATCTCGCTTTTTTTTATTGGTGAAAAAATCGTCAGTTTGACTGCGGCCCCCGTTCCGTGGGCCTTTGCGCCCGTTCAAGGGGGGTTGTCCACTGAGTTATCCACAGCTTCTGTGGATTGTCCCGAGCGCTTGCTCTAGAACGGGCGTGCCGGGTTTTTTCAGCTTTACCTGTACGAAAAAAAGAGTAGAGTGGCGCGCCTTCTGTTCTGTCCCGCAGTGCTTTATGAAGTTTCGCTCAGTATCACCTTCTGTTACCGACACTCGTCAAACTGTTACCGCCCCCAAGCGTTTCTCCTTGAAGGTCGCTTTGTGGCTGCTCGATAGCCCTCGCCTGGGGCAAAGTACCAACATCAAACACTTCGCTGGACGCTTGCTCAAACAGCCAGCCCGGGAAGGGGTGGTGGCCGCGCAGAGCCGTCTGGGCCAACTGATGTGTCGCGAATGCGGGAACGCCCGCGACCGCCGTATAGGCTACGACCTGCTGCGCTCGGCCGCCCGCGCCGGCGACCGGCGCGCCCAGCGCGAACTGGGGCAGGTCGAAGACTGAGCTGTCCTCCAGCCCTGCGCTTGGTTACCCTTGTTTTTTTTCGGTGATGGCAGAAATGGCTATGGTTGTTGACTGGACCAGTATCGCCTTGGGACTTGTTGGCGCAGCAGTACCTTTGTTGGCGCTGTGCTGGCAACTCCAGCGACGTCTGAGCGCGCGGGCCACCGGCTGGGAACTGCTGGAAGAGCGCCTGGCGACCGCGCAACTGGCCCAGGAGGGGCTCGCTGCCCAATTGGACGCCAGCCGCGATGAGATCAGTGACCTGAGCCACGCTAATGCCGCCAAACAGGCCGACCTGGCTGCCCTGCGCCGCGAAGTCGAGCTGCTGCAGATCGACCGCGATAACGCCCGCGACGCCGCCCACGCCTGGAACCTCGACCGCAGTGCCAAGGAAACCGAGCTGCGGCGTCTCGACGCCCTGGCGGCGGCCCTGAGCGCGGAGCTGCGCGAGCAACAAGAGAGCCATCAACAACGCCTCACTGACCTGCAAGGCTCACGGGATGAGCTGCGTGCGCAGTTCGCCGAGCTGGCCGGCAAAATCTTCGATGAGCGTGAGCAGCGCTTTGCCGAAACCAGCCAGGAACGCCTGGGCCAACTGCTCGATCCGCTCAAGGAGCGCATCCAGTCGTTCGAGAAGCGAGTCGAAGAAAGCTACCAGAACGAAGCCCGCGAGCGTTTTTCCCTGGCCAAGGAGCTGGAGCGCTTGCAGCAACTGAACCTGCGCCTGTCGGATGAAGCCACCAACCTGACCCGGGCCCTCAAGGGCCAGAAAACCCAGGGCAACTGGGGCGAGCTGATCCTTGAGCGGGTGCTGGAGCACGCGGGCCTGGAGAAAGGCCGTGAATACCAGACCCAGGTCAGCCTCAAAGGCCCGGATGGCGAGCGTTTCCAGCCGGACGTACTGATCATGTTGCCGGGCGACAAGCAGGTGGTGGTCGACTCCAAGGTCAGCTTGACCGCCTATCAGCAATACGTCGCGGCGGATGATGAGGTAATTGGCCAGGCGGCGCTCAAGCAGCACGTGCTGTCTCTGCGCAATCACGTCAAAGGCTTGGCCGGCAAGGATTACAAGCGCCTCGAAGGTTTGCACAGCCTGGACTTCGTCCTGCTGTTCGTGCCGATCGAAGCGGCTTTTTCCGCGGCATTGCAGGCCGAGCCCAACCTGTTCCAGGAGGCCTTTGACCGCCATATCGTGATTGTCAGCCCGACCACCTTGCTCGCCACCCTGCGGGTGATCGACAGCCTGTGGAAGCAGGAGCGCCAGAGCCAGAACGCCCGGGAAATCGCCGAGCGTGCCGGGTGGCTGTACGACAAGTTCGTGCTGTTTATCCAGGACCTGGACGAGGTGGGCAATCGGTTGCAGCAGTTGGACAAGGCTTACAGCGCGGCGCGAAACAAACTGACAGATGGACGCGGGAATCTGGTCAGTCGTACCGAGCAACTAAGGCTGCTCGGTGCCCGTGCCAGTAAGAGCCTGCCGGCGGATCTGCTGGAACGGGCGATGACAGATTCGGATGGCGTAGCGCATCTCCCCGAATAAACACAGGGTCAAATGTGGGAGGGGGCAAGCCCCCTCCCACATTTTGACCGAGTACAAGCCATTTACAGAGGCAGGTGCCTGCTCAACAGTGCCCGCAACGCCGCCGGCTTCACCGGCTTGGCCAGGTAATCCAACCCCGCGCCATGCACCTCGGCGACCATCTCCGGGCGCCCGTCGGCGCTGATCACCACACCGGGAATCGGCTCGGCCAGTTGCGCCCGTAGCCAGCCCATCAGCTCGGTGCCGGTTTCGCCATGGTCCAGGTGGTAATCCACCAGTGCCAGTTGCGGGCGCATGCCGTCGGCCAGCAGTGCCGCACATTCGGCCTGATTGGCTGCGGTCCAGACTTCGCAGCCCCAGCGCGTGAGCAGGCTGCGCATGCCGATCAGGATGCTCTCCTCGTTATCCACACACAGCACCCGGGCGCCGCTCAAAGGCAGGCCGTTTTCCGCCGGCGCCTTGGGTTGCGGGCTGGCCTGGTTGCGCGCCAGCGGCACGCACACGCTGAAGACGCTGCCCTTGCCCGGCCAGGAGCGCACACTCAATTGATGCCCCAGCACACGGCACAAGCCGTCGGCAATCGCCAGGCCCAGGCCCAGACCCTTTTCAGCCCGGGTCTGGTGGCTGTCCAGGCGCTTGAACTCTTCGAAAATCACCTTTTGTTTATCCAGCGGAATGCCTGGGCCGCGATCCCAGACTTCCAGGCACAGTTCGCCTTGGCGTCGACGTACACCAAGCAGCACTGGGCCGTCGGCATAACGGAAGGCATTGGTCAGAAAGTTCTGCAGGATCCGCCGTAGCAACTTGATGTCGCTGTCTACCCGCAAGCGGCTGGCGCGCCAACGGAAGCGCAAGCCTTGCTCATGGGCCAGCGCCTTGAACTCAGCGCCCAGGGTGTCGAACAGCTCATTGAGTACAAAGGGCTGGCGTTGTGGATTGATCTTGCCGTTTTCCAGGCGGGAGATATCCAAAAGGTCGCTGATCAGGTCTTCGGCCGAGCGCAACGAGCTGTCCAGGTGCTGCACCAACTGCCGTGCCTCGCTGGACAGGCCGTCGTGCTGATGGGAGAGGGCGGCGGAGAACAGCCGTGCGGCGTTCAGCGGTTGCATCAGATCGTGGCTCACCGCCGCCAGGAATCGCGTCTTCGATTGGCTGGCGGACTCGGCCACGCCCTTGGCGTCGGTGAGGGCCACATTGAGCTGCGACAGTTCATGGGTGCGTTCGGTGACCCGCTGCTCCAGGCCCTCGTTGGCCTCGGTCAGCGCTTGTTCGGCTTCGCGGAACGCGGTGATGTCGGTGAAACTCATGACAAAGCCTCCGCCGGGCATCGGGTTGCCGATCAGCTCGATCACCCGACCATTGGGAAACAGGCGCTCGGATGTGTGCGCACGGCCCTGGCGCATCCAATGCAGGCGGCGCGCCACGTGCACTTCTGCCTCGCCAGGCCCGCACAAGCCGCGCTCGGCGTTGTAGCGAATAATGTCGGCAATCGGCCGGCCGACGCTGATCAGGCCGTCCGGGTAGTTGAACAGCTCCAGGTAGCGCCGGTTCCAGGCCACCAGTTTGAGGGACTGGTCCACCACGCTGATGCCCTGGGTAATGTTCTCGATGGCGCCTTGCAGCAGGGCACGGTTGAACTGCAGCACCTCGGAGGCCTCGTCGGCGATTCGTACGACGTCCTCCAGCTGCATTTCCCGCCCTTCAATCGCCGCTTTCACCACGGCTCGCGTCGAAGAGGCACCCAGTACACCCGCCAGCAAGCGTTCGGTGTGGGCAATCCAATCGTTATCGGCATTCTGGTTGGGGTTGAAGCCTTTGCCCTGGCGATAGGCAAAGCGAATAAAGCTCTGCTGGGCACGTTCTTCGCCGACAAAGCGTGCCGCCAGGCTGAGCAGGTCGCTGATCTGCACCGACAACATGGACCGGGCATTGGCACGCTGGCTGATTTCCTGGCCGATAAAACGCCCAGCCTGCCAGTGTTCGGACACCCGTGTGCGTGACAGCATTGACACCCACACGAACAAGGTGAAGTTACCCGCCAGGGAAAATACGGTGCCTAAGGTCAGCGATGTCACCGACAGCCCGAACGGGTGGGAATGCATCCAGGTCAGGCCGGGGAAAAGGCTGAGCGACCAACCCAGGCTTTTCGCGGTAACTGGCAGGACCAAGGTGTAGAACCACAGGAATGTACCCGCGGCCAAGCCGGCAAAGACGCCCCGGCGGTTGGCCTGCTTCCAGTAGAGTGCGCCGAGCATTGCCGGGGCCAGTTGGGTCACGGCGGCAAAGGCGATCTGGCCGATGGTAGCCAGGCTGGCGGTAGAACCCAGCAGGCGGTAGCTCACATACGCCAGCAACAGGATAATCACAATGCTCACCCGGCGTACCGAGAGCATCCAGTGGCGGAATACTTCAAATGGCCGCTCGGCGCTGGAGCGCCGTAACAGCCAGGGCAGCAGCATGTCGTTGGAAACCATGGTCGACAAGGCGATGCTGGCCACGATCACCATGCCGGTGGCGGCCGAGGCACCGCCAATGAACGCCAGCACAGCGAGAGCTGGATGGGCCTGGGCCATTGGCAGGCTGATCACATAGGAGTCTGGCAGCACCGAGCCAGGCAGCAGCATCTTGCCACCTAGGGCGATAGGCACCACGAACAGTGCAGCCAGGATCAAGTAGGCCGGGAATACCCATTTGGCCAGGCGCAGATCCTGGGGGTCGATGTTTTCAACCACGGTCACATGGAATTGCCGTGGCAGACAGATAATCGCCATCATGGCGACGCCGGTCTGTACCACCATAGAGGGCCAATTGATGGTCTCTTTCCAGTATTCCTCCAGGCGTGGCGCGAGCATCGCCTGGCTGAACAGGTCGCCGAAGCCGTCGTACAAGCCGTAGGTGACAAACGCACCGACGGCAAGAAAAGCAAACAGCTTGACCAGGGACTCAAACGCAATCGCCAGCACCATGCCGCGATGGTGTTCGGTGGCGTCGAGGTTGCGCGTACCAAACACAATGGTAAACAGCGCCAACACCAGGGACACGATCAAAGCCGTGTCCTGGGCCCGGGTGCCGGTGGTGTCGGGGCCGGCGCCGATCAATAGGTTCACCCCCAGTACGATGCCTTTGAGTTGCAACGCGATATAGGGCAGCACGCCGACCAGGCAGATCAACGCCACCACCACCGCCAGGGACTGGGATTTGCCGTAGCGGGCGGCGATAAAGTCGGCAATCGACGTGATGTTTTCCTGCTTGCTGATCAGGATCATCTTCTGCAGCACCCAGGGTGCCAACACCAGCAGCAGCACCGGTCCCAGGTAGATCGGTAAAAATGCCCACAACTGTTCGGCGGCCTGGCCTACAGCGCCAAAGAAAGTCCAGCTGGTGCAGTACACGGCCAGCGACAAACTGTAGACCCACGCACGCACACGCGGTGGCAGCGGCGCATGGCGGCGGTCACCGTAAAAGGCAATGGCAAACATAATGGCCATATAGGCCAGGGCAACGGCGGCAATCAGCCCGCTGGACAGCGTCATGGTAACTCCGAGCATAAGAACACCCAGGCACTCCAGGCCCGGTTGGACAGTCTCGCATGATGCCTGGGGTTAGTCAGTGTCGACCAAGGTCGTGTGGGATCTAATGTCGCAGGTGCGTCAGCGCGGTGGCAGGGTTTTCTGACGCAGGATATAGATCGTCACCAGGACCGCACTGGTCAGCATGAAGCCGCGTGCCCAGGGCAGGGGTACCAGATAGCAGGAGATCGCGATGCTCAACCACATCAAGCCGATGGCGTAGACCTTGCCTTTGAGCGGGATGCCATTGCCGTCCAGGTAGTCACGGATCCAGGGGCCCAGGCGCGGGTGCTCCACCAGCCAGCGGTAGAAACGCGGGGAGCTTCGAGCGAAGCAGGCGGCGGCGAGCAGGAGGAAGGGCGTGGTCGGCAACACCGGTAGGAAAATGCCTATCACTCCCAGCGCTACGCTGAGCCAGCCAATGGCCAGCAGCGCGTAGCGCAGGAGCAGCGAGCGGTTGCCCATGGGTGCCACGGGCAAGCGACTCAGTGGTGACGTGGCTTGAGGATCGCCGGTTTTTCGTCAGGCGCGTTGCACAGCAGGTACAGCGCGGTGAGGGCTTCCGGGATCTGTACGATCATGTCGTCCATCAGGTTGGCGTCGGCGGCGATGTCGGCGAACTCCGGCTGGTCGTCGAACAGGCCGGAACCGACCATGATCGGCAGCAGCATTTCGCTGACTTCTTCCTCGGCGGTTTCGAACCAGGCGGCTTCGCGCAGGAACACGCCTTCCATGAAACCGATGCACCAACCGCGCAGGTCGGAGTCGTCCGGCTCTTCACCCAGGTCCAGGTCGCATGGCAGCTCGAATTCCTCATCGGAGGCCAGCTGGCGGCCGATGTGGGCCTTGAGGGCCAGCAGGGTGGCTTCGATTTCTTCGCGCTGGGCGGCGTCGGCGTAGTGAGGCTCTTCGGCGAACAAGGCGTCGATCCACTCACGGTCCGGTACCACGTCAGAAGAGATCGACAGGGCGGTCAGGTAGCCGTGGGCGGCCACGTAGTCCAGCGCCTCGTCATGCAGCTCATCGGCGTCGAGGAAGGCTTGCAGGCGGGTTAGTTGCTCAGCGAAGGACATTGAAGGGCTACCTTGGGAATAAACGATGCTGAATTCTAGGCTTTCTTGAGCGCCCAGGCCAGCCGCACCGCACATTTGCCCGGTTTTAGCGTGGGCGTCTATTCGTCAGGCGCGCCCTTTGGCGGATGATGCTCGGGTATACTGCCGCGTTTTGTGATGCCCCTGCAGGCCCAGCGCCAATCCGGGAAAACTTCGCTTACGGATTATTTACCGTGGCAGCGCATTTTTTCGGCCAGCCTGTACAGAGGGATTTCGGCACCATTTTGGAGTTTTACATGCTCGAGCAGGCTCAACGCGTCCTCAAGGACATCTTCGGCTACGACAGTTTTCGTGGCCGCCAGGGTGCGATCATTGAGCGCGTGGCCAATGGCGGCGATGCCCTGGTGCTGATGCCTACCGGTGGCGGCAAATCCTTGTGCTTCCAGGTGCCGGCACTGTTGCGCAATGGCCTGGCCGTGGTGGTGTCACCACTGATTGCGCTGATGGACGATCAGGTCGCCACCCTTGAAGAGCTCGGTGTCGCCGCTGCGTCGTTGAACTCCACCCTCAGCGCCGAACAGCAGCGCGACCTGGCCGCCCGCATCAAGCGTGGCGAGGTGAAGATGTTGTATCTGGCACCCGAGCGCCTGGTGCAGCCGCGCATGCTGTCCTTCCTGCAGAGCCTGGACATTGCCCTGTTCGCCATTGACGAAGCCCACTGTGTATCGCAATGGGGGCACGATTTCCGCCGCGAATACCTGCAGCTTGGCCAGTTGGCGGAACTGTTCCCCGACGTGCCGCGCATCGCCCTGACCGCCACCGCCGACAAACGTACCCGCGAAGAGATCGTCGAGCGCCTGCATTTGCAGAACGCCGAGCGTTTCCTGTCGAGCTTTGACCGACCGAATATTTTCTACCGCATCGTGCCCAAGGAGCAGCCGCGCAAACAGTTGCTGGCGTTCCTGTCCGAGCGGCGTAGCGATGCGGGCATTGTCTATTGCCTGTCGCGCAAGAAGGTCGACGAAGTCGCCGCATTCCTTTGCGAACAGGGCTATCCGGCGTTGCCTTACCACGCAGGCCTGCCGAACGATCTGCGTGCCTATCACCAGAAGCGCTTCCTCAACGAGGAGGGCCTGATCATGGTGGCGACCATCGCCTTCGGCATGGGCATCGACAAATCCAACGTGCGATTCGTCGCGCACATGGACCTGCCCAAGTCCCTGGAGGCCTATTACCAGGAAACCGGGCGCGCCGGCCGTGATGGCCTGCCGGCAGATGCCTGGATGGTGTACGGCCTGCAAGACGTGGTGATGCTCAAGCAGATGCTGCAGAACTCCGAAGGCGACGAACGCCATAAGCGCCTGGAGCAGCACAAGCTCGATGCCATGCTGTCATTGTGTGAAGAGACCCGCTGCCGGCGCCAGACGCTGCTGGCCTATTTCGACGAAGACATGCCCGAGCCCTGTGGCCACTGCGATAACTGCATCGACGGTGTGCAGACCTGGGACGCCACCGAGCCGGCGCGCCAGGCATTGTCGACGATCTACCGCACCGGCCAGCGCTATGGCGTGGGTCACCTGGTGGATGTATTGCTGGGCAAGGACAACGAAAAAATCCGCAGCTTCGGCCACGAGAAACTCTCGGTCTACGGCGTTGGCAAGGCCCGCGCCGAAGGCGAGTGGCGCTCGCTGTTCCGGCAGATGGTTGCCCGTGGCCTCGTCGATATCGACATCGAGGGTTACGGCGGGCTGCGCCTGAATGACAGTTGCCGACCGTTGCTCAAGGGTGAGGTGAGCCTGGAGCTGCGCCGTGACCTCAAGCCCCAGACCACCGCCAAGAGCAGCAGCACCAGCCAGGCCAGTCAGCTTGTACGGGGCGAGGAGCGCGAACAGTGGGAAGCCCTGCGCACCTTGCGGCGCAAACTGGCGCAGGAACACAGCGTGCCACCCTACGTTATCTTCCCCGACTCCACCTTGCTGGAGATGCTTCGCGAACAACCCACTACCATGGCCGAGATGGCCCGGGTCAGCGGTGTGGGTGCGCGCAAGCTTGAGCGTTACGGCCAGGCGTTCCTCGAAGTGCTTGGTGGCCAGGCCGAAGCACCGAAGGAAGTGGCCGATATTCGCCACGAACTGATCAGCCTGGCCCGCGCCGGCATGACCCCGATCCAGATCGCCGGTCAGCTGCAATGCTCGGAAAAAAATGTGTATACCTTGCTCGCCGAAGCCATCGGCAAGCAGCAATTGTCGTTGGAGCAGGCCCTTGATTTGCCTGAGGATTTGCTCGGCGAAATTCAGGATGCATTTCTCGATGGAGAAGGCGAATTGCCACCTGTCGCGGAGATCGCCTCGTTGTTCACCGGACGTGTTCCTGAGGGCGTTTTGTACTGCGTACGTGCCGCTTTGCAGTCGGAATTCGAAATTTAATGCGCCAATTACGACAATGTAACGAATCAGTACATACCGGGCCTTGCCTACTGACATGGCTCATGCTTAGCTGACTAATAATTAGCCATACTTTATTTTCAGTCTTAAACATGAGTTTTTTATGCCGTTAACCGATCAACACCGTTTTGGCATGCAATTGGCGCAAATGTCCCGAGGTTGGCGCGCCGAGCTGGACCGCCGCCTGGCGGGGCTGGGCTTGTCCCAGGCGCGATGGCTGGTGCTGTTGCATTTGGCCCGTTTTGCACAAGCCCCTACCCAGCGTGAATTGGCACAAAGTGTTGGCGTGGAAGGGCCGACCCTGGCGCGTCTGCTCGACAGCCTGGAAGGCCAGGGCCTGGTGCAACGTCAGGCCGTGGTGGAAGACCGCCGCGCCAAACGCATCCTGCTGTGTGATACCGCCCAGCCGCTGATTGATCAGATCGAGACCATTGCCACGGCGTTGCGTCATGAGTTGTTCGTTGGGGTGAATGAAGAGGATCTGCGCGTGTGCATGCGTGTGCATGAGCACATCCTGGCGAACCTGGAAAAGTCCTGATCGCCCATTCACTGGGGATCAAAATGTGGGAGGGGGCTTGCCCCCGATTGCGGTGGGCCAGCTACAGAATTGTTGACTGATACCCCGCCATCGGGAGCAAGCCCCCTCCCACATTAGTTCGGTGCTGTGTCAGAAGGTCTGGCCGAGGTTCAGGTACACCGCCTTCTGGTTATCATCATTGAACCCATAGCTGAAATTCAGCGGCCCCAGAGGCGTATCAAACCCGAGGAAGATACTCGCGGCGTTGATATAGCCGCTGTCGAACTCATTATCGTTATTCCACGCCCGGCCCCGTTCCAGTGAGGCGCCCAGGTACAACGGGAAGTCCAGCGGCAGGTACGAACGCGGGGTCAGTCGGCGGAAGTACACCGCACGCATCAGGCTCACGTTCTGCCCCGAGATCGCATCCTGGCGAAAGCCCGACAATTGCCGCGCTCCACCCAGCTGGAAGCTGGAAATCACCACATCGGAATCATCCAGGGTACGTCCGTAACGACCGCCCAGTATCAACGTGTCCGGGCCATGGCTCATGGCCTTGTCCAGCTTGAACTCCCATTGGCGGTAACGCTGGTCCGAGCCCAGCCCCGGTTCGAACTCGCGATAGGCCAGGCCGATGTCCTCGCCGCTATGGGGGAAGTACACGTTGTCAAAGGAGTCGAATGAATATTTAAGTTCATAGAAGCCTTCGCTGAAGCTCACGCTCGGCAGGTCGCGGTCGCCAATACGTACGTCGGCCTTGCCCCAGGCCTCGCCAACGCCGAAGCGGATCTCGCCGCTGTTGCCGATCTGCCGGCCCACGTTCAAGCCGAAACCGTAGCGTTCCAGGCGATATTCGGAGATGGGGTCGTTGTCCAGGACCAGTTCTACGTTCTGCGCCTCGGCTCTGATATACGGCGCGACAAAGTAACGCGAGCCGGTGTCCATCGGCTGGTAGAACTCGCTGTACAGCTCTTGCCGATCACCGATCTGCACCCGCGTCAGCCATTCGGCGCCGAGGCGGTTGATACCGTTGACGCGATAGCTGGCGCCGAGATTGAAGGCGCTGTCGCCGCGCATATCATCCGACAGGTTCAAGCCCAGGCGCAGGTAATCGGTGCCGCTGCGTTTGCCGCGCGCGCTGATCACCAGGGTATTGTCCTGGCCTTTTTTCACCACGCGGTATTGCACCTGCTCGAAGTAATCCAGGCCGTACAAGGTGCCCATGTCCGATTGCAAGCGGCCCAGGTTCAGTGGCTCGCCCAGCCCCTGGCGGATGTAGTAGCGGATCACGTCGTCACTGACTTTGGAGTCGTTTTCCACCTGTATCGCGGTGATCACCGGGGTGCGTTCGCCTGGCGTGCGCGCAGCCACCAGCTCAGGGTCGATAGGCTCGGCGGGGCGCAGGTGCGCCAGGCGTACATCAAGGGCGCGGGTGGCGCGGTAGCCGGCGTCGATCATGTCCTTGGCGCGGCCGAAGTCCGTCACGCCATAGGCGGCCAGGGGCGGCTGGATCAGCACATCCTTGGGGTTCAGGGCCTTGAGTTGTTCTTCGGAATTGCGCCGGGTCATCAGGGTGATGGATTGGTTGAGCACGTCCACCACGGTTGCCAGTTGCTTGCGCGAGCGCAGCGGGGTGCCGATATCGACCACGATGGCGATGTCGACGCCCATCTCCCGCGCCACATCCAGCGGAATATTGTCGGTCATGCCGCCGTCCACCAGCAGGCGCCCGTCGAGCTCCACCGGGGCGAACACGGCAGGGATCGACATGCTGGCACGTATTACCTGGGGCAGGTGGCCCTTGCTGAACACGACTTTTTCGCCGGTGGTGATGTCGGTGGCCACGGCGCGGAACGGGATCGGCAGCTTGTCGAAGTTACGGGTGTTGCTGCTATGGGCAAACATGCTTTCCAGCAGCAGCGCCAGGTTCTGGCCCTGGATCACGCCCAGCGGCAGGCCGAGGCTGCCGTCGTCGCGGAAACTGAGTTTCTGCTTGACCAGGAAATCCCGGTCGTCCTGTTTGCGTCGAAACGGTACGTCTTCCCGCGGTGGGGCGTCCGACAGGGCCTGCTGCCAGTCGATACCCAGCGCCAGCTTCTCCAGTTCATCGATCTTGTAGCCCGACGCGTACAGCCCACCGATCACCGCGCCCATGCTGGTGCCGGCAATCGCGTCGATATGGATACCCTGTTCCTCAAGGGCCTTGAGCACGCCGATATGCGCCAGGCCGCGGGCGGCACCGCCGGACAGCACCAGGCCGATTTTGGGGCGTGATGTTTCCAAGGCGTCGGCAAGCAGGGGGACAAGGCACAGGAGCAGGCAGGACAACAGGCGGCGCATCATCAATCTCGAGGCTGGGCGATAAAGGCCGCTATTATAGCCACCCGATGCGTCGGGCCCGTCATGTGAGGAGCGGCTTAAATTATGTCTGCAAGCAAACCTGAGATCGTTATCACTTATTGCACCCAGTGCCAGTGGCTGTTGCGCGCTGCCTGGCTGGCCCAGGAGCTGCTCAGTACATTTGCCGATGACCTGGGGCGCGTGGCGTTGGAACCGGCCACCGGCGGCACCTTTCGCATCACCTGCGATGGGGTGCAGATTTGGGAACGCAAGGCCGACGGCGGTTTTCCCGAAGCCAAGGTGCTTAAACAGCGGGTGCGTGACCAGATCGACCCGCAGCGCGACCTGGGCCATAACGATCGTACGCAATGAAGGTCACCGCCACAGAGGGGCGGTGACCCTATCGCTACTTGGCGGCAAGCTTTTGCTTGATAAAACCGACCACCCACGTCAACACCAAGCCACCGACGCCACCGCCGACAATATTGCTGCCGACCGCAGCCACATCCAGCGCTTCGCCATTGGTGGTGCCGGTGAGTGCGGCGACAATCTGGCCCAGCACCAGGCCGCCGACCCCGCCGAGAAAGGTATTGAGCCCTGTCCCCAGGCTCTGCCTGGTCATGCCGGCAATGTTGCCGCCGACGGCACCGCTGATGATCTTGACCAGCAAGCTGATGAGCATTTCCATGATGAAGCTCCTGCATCGCTTTGAGGGATGACCACTCGCTTGCAGCAACTTCAGAAAACACCATGGCTGTCGTCGAGGAGTCTTTATCCGTTGAACGACTACAGACTGTTGCGGACGCTTGAAGTATAGATCAGGCCGTTGCCGTCGGCTGTTTCGCCTGGCTGGCGCTGCCCATCAAGCCGGAAAGCACGATGGCGACGATGATCAAGGCACCGCCCAGCAGCATGCGCAAGGTCGGCGTTTCGGCGAACAACAGCCAGGCTACGGTGATGCCGTAGACCGGTTCCATGGCAAACACCACCGAGGCGGTGCGTGCCTTGATCACGGCGAGGCTGGCGACAAACAGGCTATGGGCAAGGCCAGTACAAAACACGCCCAGCAGCCCGATCCACAACCAGTCAATGGCGCGCACGTCCGCGAGTCCCGGAGCGGCCACCGGCAGCAGGCACACGGCGACCACCACGTTCTGGCACAGCGCTGCCTGCACGGCAGGAACGCGCCCGGAGCTGGCGCGATTGTTCAGCGACAACAAGGAGAACAACAACCCCGAGGCGATCCCCCACAGCAACCCGCCCGTGGCCTCGCTGGCGAGGTTGAAATCCGGGGTGACCAGCACCAGGCCAACGCTGACCAGGACCACCAACAGCACTTCATTGGCACGAATGCGCTCGCGGAAGATCAACCCTTCAAGGATCACGGTAAAGGCCGGGAAGGCCGTGAACCCCAGGGTTGCCACGGCCACGCCGGCGACTTTGACGGCAATGAAGAACGTCACCCAATGGGCGGCCAGCAGCACACCGCTGACCAGCAAGCGGCGCCAGTCGCGCATCTCCAGTTTCTTCCAGGGCGCGTTGCTGGCAAAGCGGGCAAACACCGCCAGGGCAAGCACGGCAAACGCGGCACGCCCAAACACGATGATGGCAGGGGAGGCCGCTGCCAGCTTGCCGAATACGCCAGTGAGGCCAAACATCAGTGCGCCGATATGCAGGGCGCCAAGGGCTGAGCGGGGAGTCATTGTGATCCTTGAACCAACGGGGTAACAGCCTCGCAGTCTAGAGGGTTGGTTCGCGGGTGTCTGTCGCCGGTCTCGCGTTTTTTAGCGTGGGGCTCTTGTCAGTCGCCCCGGCGCAGGGCGCTAGGGGAGGCGCCAAACTCGCGAAGCATGGCTGCACTGAATGCGCTCTGCGAGGCATAGCCAACGCGCTCGGCAATCTCACCGATGGCCAACGGTGTGCCGCGCAAAAGCTCCAGCGCCATATGCAGGCGACGACTGCGTAGATAATCCATCGGCGTCTGCCCGCATTCGGCCATGAAGCGTGCATGCAGGCGCGCCACGCTAAGCCCGGCGATACGCGCAAGGTCAGCCACCTGCAACGGGTGCGCAGCGTGGCGCTGGATATGGGCATTGAACGCCGCATAAGGCAAGCGTCGACCTGGCAGCGCTTGGGCCTGGGGCTGATTGAGACTGGCCAGTAACAGCACCGCACCTTGCTGGACGATCAGCGGGTCGTGCACCGGGCTGTGCGCCAGCCACTGCACCAGTTGGCTTTGCCGCGGATTCAGCGTCAGTCGCGACGGTTGCCCCAGCAAGCGACGACTGGCATCGGCATGCTCACCCAAAGATTGCACCACCCAATGCTCGGTCGGTACATCCAGCACCAGGCAGCGGCTACCGTCGCGGCTGCCACAGGCGTGGTGGGTGGAGAAGGGCAGCACCATCACACTGCTTTCGCGTACCTGGCTGCCACGGCCATCGACTTCCAGGTCCAGGTGCCCGGACAGACCGAACACCAGCTGCGCATGATCATGGCTGTGGGCGATGGGCGCTTCGAGGTAATGGCGTAGCGTGAGGCTCGGGCTCATCGCGGTCTCCAGGGCGGCAATGCGCCAGTCTACAACGCTTTGCGGGCATCGAGCGCTGTCATCAGACTGACGCATGGCTGTCATGGGCTATTAATCGCCAAGGCGCAAGCTCGCGAAAACAGCGTCGAGGGATGCCCATGAGCCATGCCGAGTTCACCAAGCCCAGCCGCAAGCAACGGGTGCGAACCCTGTGGATTTCCGACGTGCATCTGGGCACCCGGGATTGCCAGGCTGAACACCTGTCACAGTTTCTCAAGGGCTATCACGCCGACAAGGTTTACCTGGTGGGCGACATTATCGACGGTTGGAAAATGCGCGGCGGCATGTATTGGCCCCAGGCCCACACCAACGTGATCCGCCGCCTGCTGACCATGGCCAAGCGCGGCACCGAGGTGATCTACGTCACCGGCAACCATGATGAGTTTTTAAGGCGCTATTCCAAGCTGATCCTCGGCAATATCCAGTTGGTGGACGAGGCGGTGCATGTAACCGCTGATGGTCGGCATCTGTTGGTCATCCACGGCGACCAGTTCGATGTGATCACCCGCTATCACCGTTGGCTGGCGTTCCTCGGTGACTCGGCCTACGAATTCACCCTCACCCTCAACCGCTGGCTCAATCATTGGCGTGCACGCTATGGCTACGGCTACTGGTCGCTGTCGGCGTACCTGAAGCACAAGGTGAAAACCGCCGTGAGCTTTATCAGCGATTTCGAAGAGGCCATCGCCCACGAAGTCACCAGGCGCGAACTGCATGGGGTGGTGTGCGGGCATATCCATCATGCCGAGATTCGCAAGGTGGGGGAGGTGGATTACCTCAATTGCGGGGATTGGGTGGAGTCATGCACGGCGTTGATCGAGCACTGGGATGGGCATATCGAGCTGTATCGGTTGGCGGATGCTCAGGCCAGGGAGGCGCAGCTCAAGGCTGAAATGGTCACGGGCTAAAAACCAACTCGGTTAAAAATGTGGGAGGGGGCTTGCCCCCGATAGCAGTGGATCAGCCAGCAACTATTCAGCTGACACACCGCAATCGGGGGCAAGCCCCCTCCCACATTGGGTCCCGGGGTTTTCAGTTGTAAACGTCGGCGATAGCTTGGGCCAGCAGCGTCAAACGTGTCGCATCCACCCCGGCCACGTTGGCCCGGCCTGAACTGACCATATACACGCTGTGCTTCTCGCGCAGTTGCTTGACCTGATCGGCACTCAAACCGGTATAGGAAAACATCCCGCGTTGTGCGCCGATATGGGCAAACTTCTCGGCCAAGCCATGGGGCGCCAACGCTTCCACCAACCCGGAACGCAAGTGCGCGATCCGCGAACGCATGGCCTCGACTTCCTCGCTCCACAGTTTTTTCAGCTCGGCATCACCAAGAATGGTCGCGACCACGGCAGCACCATGATCAGGCGGCGTCGACCACAGATTGCGCGCGATATTCGCCAGTTGGCTGCGCACATCGGTGAGTTTTTCCGCATCCGCGGCACATACGATCAACGCGCCCACACGATCGCGATACAAACCAAAATTTTTCGAGCAGGAACTGGTGACCAGCACTTCCGGCAGTTCAGCTGCGAACAATCGCACCGCCCAAGCGTCCTGCTCCAGGCCATCGCCAAAGCCCTGGTAGGCAAAGTCGATCAGCGGCAGCAACTGGCGTTCACGCACAATCTGCAACACCTGGCGCCAATCATCCTGTGACAGGTCGAAGCCGGTCGGGTTGTGGCAGCAGGCGTGCAGTAGCACCACATCGCCCTTGGGCACCGTTGACAGGGTTGCCAGCATCGCCGCCACATCCAGGCGGTTGTCACTGCCCACGTAAGGGTAATGACTGACCTTGAGTCCAGCCTTGGCGAAGATGGTTTCGTGGATCGGCCAGGTCGGATTGCTCAGCCACACGCCACGGCCAGGCAGGCTCTGGGCGATAAAATCGGCGCTCAAGCGCAGGGCACCGGTGCCGCCTGGGGTCTGGGTGGCGCCGGCACGGCGCTCGCGCAGCAAGGCCGAATCGGCACCGAGTACCAACTGGCTGATCAGCGTGCCGAAAGCCGCATCGCCATGGCCGCCGATGTAGGTCTTGGTCACCTGGGTATCGACCAGGCGCTGCTCCGCAAGCTTCACCGAGTGGGGAATCGGCGTCAGGCCCTGGTCGTCCTTATAGACGCCCACACCCAGGTCGAATTTGTCCGGGTTGGCGTCCTGGGCATACAGGTCCATCAGCCCGAGGATCGGGTCGCCGGGCACGCGGCCAATGGCGTCGAAGTGCATTACTTGCGGCCCTCGGCGGTCTTGGCCACTTCATCGGTGCGTGCGGCCATGATGAAGTCGTTGCGGTGCAGGCCCTTGATCGAGTGGCTCCACCAAGTCACAGTGACTTTGCCCCATTCGGTGAGCAGGCCAGGGTGATGGCCTTCGGCCTCGGAGATTTCACCCATGGCGTTGGTGAAGGCTAGGGCGAACTTGAAGTTCTTGAACAGGAAAACCTTTTCCAACTGCATGACGCCGTCGCGCACTTCGATGTTCCAATCGGGGATCTGCTTGAGCAGCACCGGCAGTTCTTCATCGCTGACTTGCGGGGCATCGGCGCGGCAGGCTTCGCAGTGGGCTTGGTTCAAGGTGGTCATGGGAGGTGTCCTGAATTCGAATGTTTGAAGGTCAGTGGCGTTACCCTAAAGCAACGCGGGGCCAGGGAACAGACTCACCTGGCGTTAAAACCTGAGGTTCACGCGGCTTTGGGTTTCGGAGGGAATTTCGGAGCGTGCAGCCCCAATTCCATACCGCGCTCAACCATGCCCATGATGTCTTCCTGCGCCACGTCGAACAGGCGCTTGAGTTCGGGCAATACGAAGTACAGCGGTTGCAGGATGTCGATGCGATATGGGGTGCGCATCGCTTCCAGCGGGTCGAAGGCTTGATGCTCCGGCTCGTCCGACAGGCAATACACGCTTTCTTTAGGTGACGACAGAATGCCGCCACCATAGATGCGCCGCCCTTGGGGCGTGTCCACCAGGCCGAACTCGATGGTCATCCAGTACAGACGCGCCAGGTATACCCGTTGCTCCTTGGTCGCCGCCAGGCCGAGCTTGCCGTAGGTGTGGGTGAATTCGGCGAACCAAGGGTTGGTCAGCAAAGGGCAGTGGCCAAAGATCTCGTGGAAAATATCCGGCTCTTGCAGGTAGTCCAATTCTTCGCGGGTGCGTATGAACGTCGCTACCGGAAACTGCTTGCTGGCGAGGAGTTCGAAGAAGGTCTGGAAGGGAATCAGCGCCGGCACGCGGGCCACTTGCCAGCCGGTGGTTTCGGCCAGCACCTTGTTGATTTCGCCCAACTGGGGGATACGATCCAGGGGCAGGCCGAGCTTGTCGATGCCGTCCAGGTATTCCTGGCAGGCGCGACCCTCGATCACCTTGAGTTGACGAGTGATCAGGGTATTCCACACCGCGTGTTCTTCCGGCGGGTAGTGGATAAAACCTTGCGCATCGGGCTCGCGGGCCACGTAGTGCGTCTGCTTCATACGGCTCTCCTGCTAGGCATTCGTTCTTGTTATGTCCTGCGATGCATTATTGATAACCCGGTGGGCCCAGGATTCCATCTACGTTGCACCAGGGTATGTAGGAAAAATTACCGTTTTTCGTAAAGTATTCGTTACGAATGGATGACTTATCCGCGTTATGGGCTGGGAAACGCCTACGCTCTGTCACATAATCTTGACGACTATCTGCGCTGGGCGACAAAAAGACGCGGCGCCTACCTACTTTTCGAGCCTTTTCATGCGTATCAAAGTGCATTGCCAGAACCGCATCGGCATCCTGCGGGACATCCTCAACCTGCTGGTGGAGTACGGCGTCAACGTCGCCAAGGGCGAGGTCGGTGGGGAGCATGGCAATGCCATCTACCTGTTCTGCCCGAACCTGGTGAATATGCAGTTCCAGGCGCTACGCCCGCAGTTCGAAGCGATTGGCGGCGTGTTCGGCGTCAAGCGAGTGGGGCTGATGCCCAGCGAGCGGCGGCATATGGAACTCAATGCGCTGCTCGGCGCCCTGGAGTTTCCAGTGCTGTCCATCGACATGGGCGGCTCCATCGTGGCCGCCAACCGTGCGGCGGCGCAGTTGCTCGGCGTGCGTGTGGACGAAGTGCCGGGCATTCCGTTGTCGCGCTACGCTGAGGATTTCGACTTGCCGGAGTTGGTACGCGCCAGCAAATCGCGCATCAATGGGCTTCGGGTCAAGGTCAAGGGGGACGTGTTCCTGGCGGATATCGCGCCGCTGCAATCCTCCGAACACGATGACAGCGAAGCCATGGCCGGCGCGGTGCTCACCCTGCATCGCGCCGACCGCGTCGGTGAGCGTATCTATAACGTGCGCAAGCAAGAGCTGCGCGGGTTCGACAGCATTTTCCAGAGCTCCAAGGTCATGGCCGCAGTGGTCCGCGAAGCGCGGCGCATGGCGCCACTGGATGCGCCTCTATTAATAGAAGGTGAAACCGGCACGGGTAAAGAGTTGTTGGCCCGTGCCTGCCACTTGGCCAGCCCCCGTGGGCAATCACCGCTGATGGCGCTCAACTGCGCAGGGTTGCCCGAGTCGATGGCCGAGACCGAACTGTTCGGCTACGGCCCCGGCGCTTTTGAGGGCGCGCGGGCGGAAGGCAAGCTCGGGCTGCTGGAATTGACGGCGGGCGGCACCTTGTTCCTCGATGGGGTGGGGGAAATGAGCGCGCGCTTGCAGGTGAAGTTGTTGCGCTTCCTGCAGGACGGCTGTTTCCGGCGGGTTGGCAGTGACGAAGAGGTGTACCTGGATGTGCGCGTGATCTGCGCCACTCAGGTGGACTTGTCGGAACTCTGCGCCCGAGGTGAGTTTCGCCAGGATCTTTATCACCGGCTCAATGTGCTGTCGTTGCATATCCCGCCGTTGCGCGAATGCCTCGACGGCCTGGTGCCACTGGTTGAGCACTTCCTCGACCAGGCCAGCCGACAGATCGGCTGCCCTTTGCCCAAGCTCGCGCCTGCGGCGATGGATCGCTTGAGTCACTACCACTGGCCAGGCAACGTAAGGCAGCTGGAAAACGTGCTGTTCCAGGCCGTGTCGCTGTGTGACGGTGGGGTGGTCAAGGCCGAGCATATCCGCTTGCCGGACTACGGGGTGCGCCAGCCCCTTGGCGATTTTTCCCTGGAGGGCGGGTTAGAGGAGATTGTTGGACGGTTCGAGAAGGCCGTGCTGGAAAGCCTTTATGCCGAGCATTCCAGCAGCCGGCAGCTTGGCAAACGCTTGGGCGTGTCGCACACCACCATCGCCAATAAGCTGCGCGATTACGAAATCCTCAAGGCCGACAAATAATTCGCTGACACTACGCGGTCAAAAATGTAGGAGGGGGCTTGCTCCCGATGGCGGTGTGTCAGCTACAGGTGAGCTGACACACCGCCATCGGGAGCAAGCTTCACATTTGATCTTCGTCGTTTTCCAGGTCGGTGGTTGCCGCAGGCGGCAGTAGTCCGCCGTTTTTTCGACTCGCGCTCAAGCCTCAAATCATCCTGTTTCGCCGCAAACCCCCGTCGCGCCTGGACTTCAGCCTCTTTTTAAAAGTTGGTTCGCAAATTGCTTAAGCCTCATTAGTACAGCGGTGGACGGCAAGCGTCCGTCAGAAAGAGGATAGAGCGTGGACAAATACCTTTATGTGGCAATGACCGGCGCCAGTCAGAACGCACTGGCGCAGAAGGCCCATGCCAACAATCTGGCGAACATTTCCACCAACGGCTTCCAGCGTGACCTGGAGCAGGCGCGTTCGATGCCGGTGTTCGGTGACAGCTTTCCGGCGCGGGCATTTGCCATGACCGAGCGGCCGGCCACTGACTTCTCTCCGGGGGCGATGATCGAAACCGGTCGTGACCTGGATGTAGCCGTCAGCGGCGACGGCTGGATGACCGTGCAAACCCCGGATGGCGGCGAAGCCTACGTGCGCAGCGCCAGCATGAATGTGGATGCCCTGGGCGTGCTGCGTGCCGGCAACGGTATGCCGATCATGGGCAACGGCGGCCCGATTGCCGTGCCACCCCAGCAGAAAATCGAAGTGGGTGCAGACGGCACCATCAGTATCCGTGCCATGGGCGAAGGCCCACGGGTGATGGCGGAAGTGGACCGCATCAAGCTGGTCCAGCCCGACCTCAAAAACATGACCAAGGGCCTGGACGGCACCATCCACACCAGGGATGGCCAGCCGGCCCAGGCCGACGCGAACGTCACCCTGACCTCGGGCTTCCTGCAGGCGAGCAACGTCAACGCGGTGGAGGAAATGACCGCGGTGCTGGCGCTCTCCAAGCAGTTCGAGCTGCACATCAAGATGATGAACAGCGCTAAAGAAGACGACCAGGCCATGACTCGCGTCATGCAGATGAGCTAAGCCCCTAATTAATTTCGTCGCACGGCGCCAACAAACAGGCGCACGAAGGAGAACAGCATGCTTCCGGCTCTATGGGTTGCCAAGACAGGCCTGTCCGCCCAGGACACCAACCTGACCACCATTTCCAACAACCTGGCGAACGTCTCGACCACGGGCTTCAAACGTGATCGCGCCGAGTTCCAGGACCTGCTCTATCAGATCAAGAAGCAACCAGGTGCCCAGTCGACTCAAGACAGCGAATTGCCGTCGGGCCTGCAACTAGGTACCGGTGTACAGATCGTCGGCACCCAGAAAAACTTCAGCGCCGGTAACCTGCAACAAACCGGACAACCGCTGGACATGGCCATCAACGGCCGTGGCTTCTTCCAGGTGCTGCAACCGGATGGCACTACTTCCTATACCCGTGACGGTACTTTCCACCTGGACTCCAATGGCCAGATCGTCACCGCCAACGGTTTCGCCCTGGAACCTGCCGTGGTGGTACCACCGGATGCCAAGACCTTTACCGTGGGCAACGACGGTACCGTGTCGATCACCGTGGCCGGCAACCCGGCGTCGCAAGTGATCGGCAACCTGCAAACCGCCGACTTCATCAACCCGGCCGGCCTGCAGGCGATGGGCAACAACCTGTTCCTGGAAACCGCCTCCAGCGGCGCGCCGCAAATCGGCACCCCTGGCTTGAACGGTTTCGGCACCACCCTGCAAAGCACCCTGGAAACCTCCAACGTCAGCACCGTTGAGGAGATGGTCAACATGATCACCACCCAGCGCGCCTACGAGATGAATTCCAAGGTGATTTCCACCGCCGACCAGATGCTTTCGTTCGTTACGCAGAATCTGTAATCCAGTCTGGGGCGCTTTCGAAAGCGCCTGCAACACCATGAGGTAAGGGTCATGAATCGCTATGTTTCCGTTTTGGCATTGAGTGGGATCGCCGTGCTCGCGGGGTGTGTTGCCCCGACGCCAAAGCCCAATGACCCGTACTACGCGCCGGTGTTGCCGCGCACGCCATTGCCGGCGGCGGCCAATAACGGCTCGATCTACCAGGCCGGTTTCGAACAGAACCTGTACAGCGACCGCAAGGCGTTCCGGGTCGGTGACATCATCACCATCACCCTTAACGAGAAGACCCAGGCCAGCAAGAACGCCAACTCGCAGATCGGCAAGAACAGCAAGGCGAGCATCGGCCTGACCTCGTTGTTCGGGGGTGGCCTCAGCACCAACAACCCCCTGGGCGGCGGTGACCTGAGCCTGGATGCCGGCTACAGCGGCGACCGCGCTACCAACGGCAAGAGTGCGGCGGGGCAGGGCAACAGCCTGACCGGTTCGATCACCGTGACTGTGGCCGACGTATTGCCCAACGGCATCATTGCCATACGCGGTGAAAAGTGGATGACCCTCAACACCGGCGACGAGCTGGTGCGCATTGCCGGCATGGTCCGCGCCGATGACATTTCCACCGACAACACCGTGCCTTCGACGCGGATTGCCGATGCACGCATCACCTACTCGGGTACGGGTTCGTTTGCTGATGCCAGTCAGCCGGGCTGGTTCGACCGGTTCTTCCTTAGCCCGCTGTTCCCTTTCTAGGTGGCCACTTTGAACTTCAAACAGCTGATGGCGACGGCACTCTTGCTGGCCTTAAGCGCTGTGGCCCAGGCCGAACGCCTGAAGGACATCGCCAGTATTTCCGGCGTGCGTTCCAACCAGTTGATCGGCTATGGCCTGGTGGTGGGGCTCAACGGTACGGGTGACCAGACCACCCAGACGCCGTTCACCCTGCAGACCTTCAACAACATGCTCTCGCAGTTCGGCATCAAGGTGCCGCCAGGCTCGGGCAACGTCCAGTTGAAAAACGTCGCCGCCGTGTCGATCAGCGCCGACTTGCCGCCGTTCGCCAAGCCGGGCCAGGTGGTGGACATCACGGTGTCGTCCATGGGTAACTCCAAGAGCCTGCGCGGTGGCACCTTGCTGATGACGCCGCTCAAAGGTATCGACGGCAACGTCTACGCCATCGCCCAGGGCAACCTGGTGGTGGGCGGGTTTGACGCCGAAGGCCGCGATGGCTCGAAGATCACCGTTAACGTGCCGTCGGCCGGGCGCATCCCCGGTGGCGCCACGGTTGAACGCACCGTGCCGAGCGGGTTCAACCAGGGCAACAGCCTGACCCTGAACCTCAACCGTTCCGACTTCACCACCGCCAAGCGCGTGGTCGATAAGATCAACGACATGCTTGGCCCTGGTGTAGCCCAGGCCATCGACGGCGGCTCGATTCGCGTCACCGCGCCGCTGGACCCAAGCCAGCGCGTGGACTACCTGTCGATCCTGGAAAACCTTGAGGTCGACCCTGGCCAGGCCGTGGCAAAAGTCATTATCAATTCGCGTACCGGCACTATCGTGATCGGCCAGAACGTCAAGGTTTCGCCGGCAGCGGTGACCCACGGCAGCCTGACGGTGACCATCACCGAAGACCCGATCGTCAGTCAGCCGGGGCCGCTGTCCAACGGCCAGACCGCCGTGGTCCCGCGCTCGCGGGTCAATGCCCAGCAAGAAGCCAAGCCGATGTTCAAGTTCGGCCCCGGTACCACCCTGGACGAGATTGTCCGCGCGGTGAACCAGGTGGGCGCAGCGCCCGGTGACTTGATGGCGATCCTTGAAGCTTTGAAACAGGCCGGCGCCTTGCAAGCCGACCTCATTGTGATCTGAGGCCATGGCCATGGATATGCGCAAAAGCGGCATCAGCAGCACGGCGGACTCGGGGTCTTACTCCGACTTGAACCGGCTTAACCAGCTCAAAGTCGGCGCCGACAAGAACAGCGACGGCAATATGCGCAAGGTGGCGCAGGAGTTCGAGTCGCTGTTCCTCAACGAGATGCTCAAGTCCATGCGCTCGGCCACCGACGCCCTGGGCAAGGACAACCCGCTGAACACCCCGGCGGCCAAGCAGTATCAGGAAATGTACGACCAGCAACTGGCGGTCTCGATGTCCCGCGAAGGCGGCGGTATCGGCCTGGCCGACGTGCTGATGCGCCAGATGCAGAAGAACAAGCCGGTGCAGGCCCAGGCCGCCACCTTGCAAGGCCCGGCGGCGGATGTGCCGGTGAAGAAAGTCGATGTGCCGACCGAGATTGGCGCCGGTACTCAGGCCGACGGGCCGCTGGGCCGCTCCAATGGCCAGCGGCCTTTGTGGGCTTATCGCGTGGCGGTTCCTGAGGGCACCAGTGCGCACACCAACGACATGGAGCTGATGAACCAGCGCCGTATCGCCTTGCCAAGCAAACTGGCCGACCGCCTGCTGGCTGGCATCGTGCCGAGTGCCCCGGTTGCCGCCGAAGCCAAAAGCGCGCCCCTGCGCAACAGCGCCGCCGACGACAATGTGGTCAGCAGCGCCGCCCGCAGCTTTGCCGTGCCAAGCGGACAAATGCAGGTCTATGGCCGCGCCATTGCCCAACCACCGCTGGCGCCGGCGAAAAAAGCCTTCAGCTCCCAGGACGAATTCGTCGCCACCATGTTGCCGATGGCCAAGGCGGCCGCCGCGCGTATCGGTATCGACCCCAAGTACCTGGTGGCCCAGGCCGCGCTGGAAACCGGCTGGGGCAAATCGGTGATGCGCGCCGAGGACGGCAGCAGCAGCCACAACCTGTTCGGCATCAAGGCCGGCCAGAGTTGGCAGGGCGGCCAGGCCCGTGCGATCACCAGCGAGTTCCGCGATGGCGCGATGGTCAAGGAAACGGCGCAGTTCCGTTCCTACAGCTCCTACCAGGACAGCTTCCACGACCTTGTGACCCTGCTGCAAAGCCATGATCGCTATAAAGAAGTCTTGAAATCAGCCGATAACCCGGAACAGTTTGTACGCGAGTTGCAAAAAGCCGGTTATGCAACCGACCCGGCTTACGCCAGCAAGATTTCGCAGATCGCAAAAAATATGAACAGTTACCAGAACTACGCTGCCGCTGGCGCAACCACACATTTATAAGGTCTGAACCATGAGTTTGCTCAGTATCGGGATGTCAGGGCTCAACGCCGCTCAAGGATCGCTGTCGGTCTTGAGTAATAACATCGCCAACGTTAATACCCCAGGGTACTCGCGGCAGCAGACCACGCAGAATACCAACGCGTCGAACCCGTTCGGCGGTGTGTTCATCGGCACCGGTACCACCCTGGCTGACGTGCGCCGGGTGTACAACGAATACCTCGACACCGCCTACCAGAACAGCACGGCCCTGAATAACGATGCCAAGGCGTATCTGGATCAGGTCGGTGCCGTCGACAAAGTGTTGTCGGACAAGACCACCGGTTTGTCCTCGGTGCTCAGTTCGTTTTTCGCCACCCTGCAGACCGCGGCGTCCAACCCCAGTGACCTGTCTGCGCGGCAGCTGCTGGTGACCAACGCCCAGACCCTGAGCAGTCGTTTCAACTCGATTTCGACGCAGTTGACCCAGCAGAAAGAGACCATCAACAACCAACTGAGCAGCATGAGTGAGCAGGTCAATCAATTGACCGCCTCGATTGCCTCGCTTAACAAGCAGATCACCCAGGTGCAAGGCGCGTCGGGCAATGCGCCGGCCAACCTGCTGGACTCGCGCAACGAGGCGGTACGCTCGCTCAATGAATTGATCGGCGTAACGGCCACCGAGAAGAACGGCCAGTTCAGCGTGACCACCGGCACCGGCCAGTCCTTGGTAGAAGGCGGGATCTCCAATACGATTTCTGCAGTGCCGAGCAAAACCGATAACAGCCAGTACACTATCCAGTTGAATACCAACGGCACCCCCATGGACTTGGGTGGCGTGATCAGCGGCGGCAGCATCGGCGGCCTGTTGCGTTATCGCAGTGATGCCTTGATGCCGGCTATCAATGACCTGGGCCGTATCGCCATAGCGACCGCAGACACCATCAACAACCAACTGGGCCAGGGCTTGGACCTCAATGGTGACTTTGGCGTTTCGCTGTTCAAAGACATCAACAGCGCCGTCGCCGTTGCCTCGCGCAGCCAGGGCGCATTGGGCAACAGTGCCGGGGCAGGCAACCTGAATGTGACGATCAAGGACAGCAGCAAGTTGTCCGCGTTTGACTACACCGTGAGCTTCAACGACAAGACCGACCCCAACAAGGTCACGGTACTGCGCTCGGACGGCAAGGCCATGGGCACCTTTGATATGTCCGCCACGCCGCCGCCGACCATGGACGGCTTCACCCTGGCGCTGGATGGCAAGGGCACGATGGCCTATGGCGACAGCTTCAAGGTCAGCCCGACTGCCACTGGGGCCAGCGCGATTGGCGTGGCGCTCACCGATGCGAACAAGCTGGCGTTTGCCGGCCCGTTGGCGGGAACCAGCAGCAACACCAACAGTGGCACGGGCACGTTCACCCAGCCGTCCCTGACAGTACCGCTGGATATTAATGGCGGCGCCGACACCGCACAGCTGCGCGCCGGTATTGAAAACTCGATGCCGGTGAAAATGGTCTTTGCCAAACCGGCCGCTGATGGTACGCAGTCCTACACGATCAGCGATTCCAAGGGCAACCCGATCAGCACCGGCTCGATTATTCCGGGGCAGGGCAACAAGATCACCGTGGACGTGCCGATGCGTGACGCCAACGGGGTCGCGATCCCCGGCAAGAGCTTCAAGTTCGACACCACCGTCAACGGCTCACCGGCACAAGGCGACAGCACCACCTTCGCCTTCAACAGTGGCGGCAAGTCCGACGGCCGCAACGCCCAGGAACTGCTGAACCTGCAAACCAAAGCCACCGTTGGCATGGGCGATGGCAACGGCGGCACCAGCCTGGTGGGGGCCAACAGCAAGCTGGTCTCGCAAGTGGGGGCCAAGGCCAGCCAGGCCGGGGTCGACACCGCCGCCACCGGCGCGTTGCTGAGCGCCAACAAGGAAGCGCGCAACTCGGTGTCCGGGGTCAACCTGGATGATGAAGCGGGTGACATGATCAAGTTCCAGCAGTACTACACCGCGTCGTCGCAAATCATCAAGGCTGCGCAGGAAACCTTCACCACACTGATGAATGCTCTTTAAGGGAGGCTGGGACGATGCGTATTTCTACACAGCAGTATTTCGAGACCAGTTCCGCCAAGTACCAGAGCAACTATTCCAGTGTGGTCAAGGCCCAGGACCAGGCCACCACCGGTATACGCGTGCAAACCGCCGCGGATGATCCGGTGGCGGCGGCGCGCTTGCTGATGCTGCAACAGCAGAAAGACATGCTGGGGCAGTTCAATGGCAACATCGACACCCTGAAAAACTCGCTGACCACCCAGGACAGCGTGCTGGAAAATATCAATATCGCGATTCAGAGGGCCAGTGAGTTGGCGCTGAAGGCGGGCAACGTCGGCATCAGTGACGCTGACCGCAAATCGACCGCCGCGGAGATCGGCGCCATTGAAGACCAGGTCCTGGGCTTGCTCAATACCAAGGACTCCAGTGGTAATTACATGTTCTCCGGGAGCAAGACCGACACGCCTCCCTACGCCCGTAACAATGATGGCACCTACAGCTACCAGGGCGATGACACGCCGTTGAGCCTGAAAGTTGCGGAAAATCTGTCGGTAGCCATGGGCAATACCGCCAAAAGCATGCTGGAAAGCTCGGCGAACACTGGCCGTACGCAAACAGCACCTATCCTCGTGCCGCCAGCGGTCGATGATGGGAAGGTCACGGTGTCGGCCGGCCTGATTGCGGCTAACTCCAACTACGACAGCAGCTTTTCGGATGGCCAGCCGTATAAGCTGACGTTCACCAGCAGCACCCAATATGTGGTAACGGACAATGCTGGCAAAGACATTACCTCAGAGATTCCGGGCAATGGCACCTTCGATGCCACCAAGGAAGGCGGATCGAGTATCAAGCTGCGCGGGGTCAAGTTCGATATTGGCTTGAACCTGGGCAAAGACGCGCTGGGCAAAGACATACTGCCTGGTGCGCCAGCGGACGCCATCGTCAAGGATCGTGAGTTCAGCCTCTCGGTCAAGCCGGACACCTTCAGCGTATCGCGCACCCCGAGTAACCCCTCCACGGCACAGCTGAGCGGCGGCACGGTGAGCGATCCGGCGGCCTACGCCAGCACCTTTCCCAACTCCGGTGTCATCGTCAAGTTCGGTGCGGCCGGCGCTTATGACCTGTACGCGCAGCCTTATACGGCAGACAGCCAATCCATCGCCAGCGGTACCCTGGCGGCCGGTGCAACCTCGATCACGGCGGCAGGGGTGACCTTCGATGTCACCACCGCACCGGCTCCAGCCGCTGGCGACCAATTTTCGATCGGCGCCACCAGCAACAAGAACGAAAACGTCCTCGACACCCTGAGCCATTTGCGCAAAATCCTGGAAACCCCGTCAGACGGCAATCCAGCGGCGCAGAAGGAGCTCAAGGACGTGGTGGCCAAGTCCATCGGCAATCTGACCAATGCCTACGGGCAGATCGACCAGGCGCGTGGCTCCGTGGGCGCGCGCCTCAATGGCCTGGACATTCAGTCCAGGGAAAACGTCAGCCTGGACCTGGCCAATACCACCACCATGAGCGCCCTGGGCAACGTCGACTTCGCCGAAGCGGCCATCAACCTGAGCTTGCAGCAGACCATGTTGCAGGCCTCGCAGCTGGCCTTTGTGAAAATCTCGCAGTTGAGCCTGTTCAACAAGATGTAAACGGTGTTTCGTCAAGCGGCCTACTCTGGAAACAGGGCGGGCCGTTGTCGTTTATGGGGTTTAATTGTTGAAAGGTTTTGCACAAAGCACACAAAATTGAGTGACCTGTGAGTCATAAAGCGCATCTTCACTGTATCGTGTGAAAAGGATAAGTCGTCGCAGGGTCCTTGCGCGGTGGCTTTCAGCGAGATTTTCATGGGGTTATCCCCTTTATTGTCAGCACTCCCGGCGTAGCCCGAGGGGTGTTCTCCAGCTATTTAGTATTGGGAAGCCATAATGATTGGCATAAAAAGCATCGCCAGTTACGTGCCGGCAGACGGGATCGATAACTACGCCCAGGGTGCCAAATTCGCCAAGGATGAAGAGTTCATCATCGGCAAGATCGGTTCGGCGTTCCTGCCGCGCAAGGAAGCTGCACAGGAGACGTCCGACCTGTGTGTCGAAGCGGTCAACGCTTTATTTGCCAACAACCCGGCGTTGAAGCGCGAGTCTATCGACGCGCTGATCGTCGTCACCCAGAACGGCGATGAAGAGGGCTTGCCTCACACCGCAGCCATCGTTCAGGACAAACTGGGCCTGCCCACCCACGTGGCAGCCTTCGATATCTCCCTGGGCTGTTCCGGCTACGTCTATGGCATCTACGCGATGAAGGGCTTCATGGAAGCCGCCGGCCTGAAAAACGGCCTGCTGATCACCGCCGACCCGTATTCGAAGATTGTCGACCCCGAAGACCGCAACACCACCATGCTGTTCGGTGATGCGGCCACCGCCACCTGGATGGGCGAAGACGCGCCGTGGTTGCTCGGCAAGTCCAAGTTCGGCACCGACGGCTCCGGCGCGCCGCACCTGAAGGTCAGCGACGGTGTGTTCTTCATGAATGGCCGCCAGGTGTTCAACTTCGCCTTGCTCAAGGTGCCGGCGCACTTGCACGAGCTGCTCGCCGAGTCGGACCTCAAGGCCGATGACATCGACGCCTTCTGTATCCACCAGGGCAGTGCGGCCATCGTCGATGCCGTGGCACGCCGTTTCGAAGAAGCGCCGGTGGACAAGTTCATCAAGGACATGGTCGAGACCGGTAACACCGTGTCGTCGAGCATTCCGTTGCTGCTGGAAAAGCACGTGATGGACGCCACCTGGAAGCGTGTGGCGATCAGTGGTTTTGGTGTGGGCCTGTCGTGGGGCTCGGCGATTCTCTATCGCCCGTGATGTTTTAGCCGCTGCATAAAAAACGCCGATGACCCTTCGTTCATCGGCGTTTTTTTATTGGCGTCAGAAAAGCCAATGAAACCGGGGTTTTGTGCCGGTGTAAGCCCTTGAAATGCAAAGGGTGGCACGGGGCTACTAAAAAAAATCAAAAAAGTCCTCAAGCAACCGGCTACCACGACGATAACTATTACGTAGGTTCTCTAGGCCACACCCGGCGGTCGCCAGGGCCGGAAGCCGCAGTATCCAACCAACGAGGATTTCGTCATGGCATTATCAGTAAACACCAACATCACCTCCCTGGGTGTCCAGAAGAACCTGAACAAAGCTTCCGACGCTCTGAGCACTGCGATGAACCGTCTGTCGACCGGCAAGAAAATCAACAGCGCCAAAGACGACGCTGCCGGCATGCAGATCGCCAACCGTCTGGGCAACCAGGTTAAAGGCTTGAACGTTGCAATTGCCAACGCCGCCAACGGTACTTCGATCGCCCAGACCGCTGAAGGCGCAATGCAGGAATCCACCAACACCCTGCAGCGTCTGCGTGAACTCGCCCTGCAAGCGGCCAACGGTGATAAAAGCGACGCTGACCGTGTTTCCCTGCAGCAAGAATTCACCGCTAAAGTGGGTGAGCTGACCCGTATCGCCAACACCACTACCTTCGGTGGTCGTAACCTGCTGGACGGTACGTTCAACAACGTTGCTTTCCAGATTGGTGCCAACGCCAACGAGACTATCTCGTTCGGTATGGGTGACACCAGCGCTACTGCCCTGAAAGGTTCGTACAGCGAAGCCACTGTGAACGGTGCTGCTCTGGCTGGCATCAGCGCCACTGCAACCGGCGCTTCCCTCTCGGGTGCCAAGGTCGCTTCCGGTGCAGCGCAAACTGCTCTGCAAACTGCAGGTGCCGGTGTTGCTGCTGGTGGCGCAACCATTAACATCAACGGTAAAGATATCGCTCTGACTGCTGGTGACAAAGGTGCCGCGGTTGCTGCTGCGATCAACACTGCCAATGCCGGTGTTACCGCTTCCTGGGATGAAACTGGCGGTAAAATCAGCCTGTCTTCTCCTGCGGCAATCAACGTATCCGGTGGCGCCACCGCTATCGGTATCGCTGATGGCAAAACTGCTGCAGCCCCTGCTACTGGCGCAACCACTCTGGACGCCGCCGGCGCAATCAGTGTTAACGGCAAAGCCGTGACCTGGGCCGCCAACGCAACTATCACTTCTGTGCTGACCAGCATCAAAACTGCTGTAGGCACTGGTGGCGACGCTACCATCGGTTCTGATGGTCGTATCCAAGTTAAGTCTGCTGGCGGCGCTGACGTAGCCCTGTCCAACACGACTGCTGGCTCGTTGTCTTCTCTGGGTCTGTCGGCTGGTACTTCCCAGGCCAAACTGACCGCTGACACCTCGATCAGCCTGAACGGCGTTGAAGTGAAGTTCAAGGCAGGTGATAACACTGACGCGATCGTTTCCTCGATCAACAGTGCAAGCACCGGTGCTACCGCCAGCAAAAACTCTGACGGCAGCCTGGCTCTGTTCTCCAAGAAAGACATCGTAGTGGCTGACGGTAGCGCGGGCACTGGCCTGGCTGCACTGGGTCTGACTGCTGGCTCCAGCAAAGCTACCACCCTGGAAACCACCGTTTCCAACCTGAGCGTCCTGACTGCGGCAAGCTCGCAACAGGCCATCCAGGCTCTGGAAGGCGCCATGCAGCAGATCGACAGCCAGCGTTCGCAACTGGGTGCCGTACAAAACCGCTTCGACAGCACCACTGCCAACCTGCAGAGCATTTCGCAGAACTCCAGCGCTGCCAAAGGCCGCGTAGAAGATGCTGACTTCTCTGCCGAAGCTGCTGAGCTGACCAAGCAACAAACCCTGCAACAGGCTTCCACTGCGATCCTGGCACAGGCCAACCAGCTGCCATCCGCTGTACTGAAGCTGCTTCAGTAACATCGGTAACGGTTGACTAACGGAAGGGTGCGTTTACGTACCCTTTCGTTTTTTCAGTTATGAGGTGATGACATGGACATGAGCATTAAGCTGAACGCGTCTTACCCGTCTGGTGCAACCCCGGTCGCTGGCACGCCTGCTAGCGTGGCCAAACCTGTGGCGCAGGCTGAATCAGCTCTTGCCGATGAGCCCAAGCGTGCGGCATTGGAGCAAGCTGTAACCGATATTCGTGAGTTTGTTCAGGCGAGCCAACGCAACCTGGACTTCTCCATAGATGACACTACCCATAGAGTCGTCGTCAAAGTGATCGCCACCGATAGCGGTGAAGTGATCCGACAGATTCCCTCGGAAACTGCGCTGAAGCTGGCCCAGGATCTGAGCAAGGCCGGCAGCCTGTTGTTTGATACCAAGGCGTGAGTTGGCACGAAACATGTTTCTGATTGCTGCCTGAGCGTTAATGCGCCAAAAAAGCAGCAGCCGCAGGACAAGGAGAATTGCAAATGGCAAGTTCAACGATTTCCGGCCCGGGTTCGGGCTACGACACGCAATCTATCGTCAAGGCTCTGGTAGGTGCTGAAAGGGCGCCGAAGCAGACCCAGATCACCAGTCAGCAAAAAGATACGACCGTCAAACTGTCGGCCGTTGGCACGGTGAAGACGGCGTTGGAAGCCTACCGGGCGGCAATCACCAAGTTGGACAACATTTCCTCGTTCAACGGTCTTGCGGCTACCAGTTCCGAAGAGAAGAACGTCAAGGTTACCCTCGGGGATGGAGCTTCCAGCGGGAAGTACACACTCGTCGTGAACAACCTGGCAACGACGTCGAAAGTGACGACCAAGGTTTTCGAGGGCGGTACCTCTGCCAAGGCAAACAGCTCTGACGACAATCAGACGCTTACTATCAATCAGTCGGGTAAAAGTTACGATGTGACCATACCCGGTGGTGCGACCTTGCAGCAGGTGCGTGACTCCATCAACACTCAGTTGTCGGCGCAAGGTATCAATGCCAACGTATTGAGTGACTCTAAGGGTTCGCGTCTGGTTATCGGCTCCAGCAACAGCGGTGACGGCACTGCGATTACCCTTAGTGGTAACTCGGAGCTGGCCGCCGGTTATGATCCGGGCCAGGTTCCGAAGAACGCCAAATACTCGATCGATGGCGTTGCGATGGAGTCCACCACCAACAAGATCAGCTCGGCGATCAGTGGTGTAAGCCTGGAGTTGCTGACTGAGGACCCGACCAAGCCGCTCACTACCACCATTACCGTGGGCAGTAACACTGAGACTCTGAAGACGTCGGTGCAATCGTTCGTCACGGCCTACAACGCGCTGATGACATCAGTCAATGCGCAGACCAAAGTCACGGCCACGGGTGATTCCTCGACTACTACCGCGGCGGCTTTGACTGGCGACTCATCGATGCGCCAACTGGTGAACAGTTTGCGTGGTGAGCTGGTCAACGGTTCGGGCAGCGGCGCCATCAGCAGCCTGGCCCAAATGGGCATCACCACCGACCAGAAGACCGGCCTGCTCAGCCTTGACGACAAGACCTGGGACAAGGCTGTGGTCACCGGAGCGGGTGATATTGCCAAGATGTTCACTGGTGACAAAGGCTTGATCAGCCGCATGAACAATGTGACCTCAGGCTATGTTGGCGCCACTGGCACGCTGGCCGCACGCGCAACAGACCTCAACAACAAGTTGACGGAGCTGACCACTGAGCAGAGCACCCTGGATCGCCGAATGGAGGCCCTGCAGACGTCTCTCACGGCTAAGTACACCGCGATGGACACTATGATTGCGCAGATCAACAACACCAGCTCCAGCATCATGACCACGCTCAACGCATTGAATAATCCTAAATCGAACTGATTGAAGTAGGGCGCGCTTTGCGCCCTCGGCTTCGGTTCTGGATTAAAGTTTTTGCCGGTGCAGTCGAAAGACTGGATAGAGCAATCCTATTCGCCCGTGGCCTGTTTTGAGGTAGCAACATGAACCCTATGAGAGCCCTTCGCCAATACCAGAAGGTCAATTCCCACGCTCAAGTATCCGAGGCCAGCCCTCATCGTCTGATTCAGATGCTGATGGAAGGTGGGCTTGAGCGCCTCGCACAAGCCAAGGGCGCAATGGCGCGTGGGGATATTCCACAAAAAGGTTTGTTACTCACAAAGGCTATCGACATCATCACCGGGTTGCGTCAAGGCTTGGACGAAACGAAGGCCGAGGATCCCGCCACTATCCAGCGTCTTGCGGCGTTGTACGACTACATGAACGTGCGCCTGTTGAAAGCAAACGCCAGCAATGACCCAGAAATCATCGATGAAGTTGCCCGCTTGCTGATAACCGTCAAAGAAGGCTGGGATGCCATCGCTCCACAATAAGGCCGATCGCCTTGAGGTACACATCATGAGCCATGCACTGCAACGCATCGACGAAACCCGCGAAGCCCTTCTCGGCGCGCTGGCTGAGCGTAATTGGGAAGCTGTCGGCGAGTTGGACCTGGGTTGCCGTGCGGTGATTGATGAGGTGCTCAGCGAAGTGCCGGTGGACGAGGGCGCATTGCGCGAGAAATTGGAGAGCCTGCTGGTGGTTTATCAGCAGTTGCTGGAAGTCACGACCGGCGAGCGCCAGGCGATTTTCGAAGAGATGTCGCAGATCAACCAAGCTAAAAATGCGTCAAAGGTTTACCATCTGTTCGGATGAATGGGCTCAGTTGGTCCGAACGGTGCGTCATATATTTGACTGTGCCAGCATTTTTGACTTAACTAGTGCTGTTTTCAGATTTCAGACGTCTAGTAAGTAAGAAATCTTACAAGCGTCTTGATTGCCCTCATTCCGGGGCAGGAAGTTTTACTAGGGAAGTTGCTATTGCATGTGGCGTGAAACCAAAATTCTGCTGATCGATGACGATAGCGTCCGCCGCCGCGATTTAGCGGTGATTTTAAATTTTCTCGGTGAAGAAAATTTGCCCTGCGGCAGCCACGATTGGCAGCAGGCGGTCAGCTCGTTGGCGTCGAGCCGTGAAGTCATCTGTGTGTTGATCGGGACGGTAAACGCTCCTGGCGCAGTTCTGGGCTTGTTAAAGACACTGTCAACCTGGGATGAGTTCCTTCCCGTGTTGCTGATGGGCGATATTTCTTCCGTGGACCTGCCGGAAGACCAGCGCCGCCGTGTGCTTTCCAATCTGGAAATGCCGCCCAGCTACAGCAAATTGCTCGATTCCCTGCACCGCGCCCAGGTCTATCGCGAGATGTACGACCAGGCCCGCGAGCGCGGCCGTCACCGTGAACCCAACCTGTTCCGCAGCCTCGTCGGCACCAGCCGGGCGATCCAGCACGTGCGCCAGATGATGCAGCAAGTGGCCGATACCGACGCCAGTGTGCTGATCCTCGGCGAGTCGGGCACCGGCAAGGAAGTGGTCGCACGTAACCTGCACTATCACTCCAAGCGCCGCGACGGGCCTTTTGTGCCGGTCAACTGCGGGGCGATCCCGGCAGAGCTGCTTGAAAGCGAACTGTTCGGCCACGAGAAGGGCGCCTTTACCGGGGCGATCACCAGCCGTGCCGGGCGTTTCGAGCTGGCCAATGGCGGCACCCTGTTCCTTGACGAAATCGGCGACATGCCACTGCCGATGCAGGTCAAGCTGCTGCGCGTGCTGCAGGAGCGTACCTTCGAGCGCGTGGGCAGCAACAAGACCCAGAGCGTCGACGTGCGCATCATTGCCGCCACCCACAAGAACCTCGAAAGCATGATCGAGGTCGGCAGCTTCCGCGAAGACCTGTATTACCGCCTCAACGTATTCCCCATCGAGATGGCGCCGCTGCGTGAGCGCGTGGAAGACATCCCGTTGCTGATGAACGAGCTGATCTCGCGCATGGAGCATGAGAAACGCGGTTCGATTCGCTTCAACTCCGCCGCGATCATGTCCCTGTGCCGCCACGGCTGGCCGGGCAACGTCCGCGAATTGGCCAACCTGGTGGAGCGCATGGCGATCATGCACCCCTACGGTGTGATCGGCGTGGTCGAGTTGCCGAAGAAATTCCGCTACGTCGACGATGAAGACGAGCAACTGGACAGCCTGCGCAGTGACATGGAAGAGCGCGTGGCGATCAACGGCCATACCCCGGACTTCGGTGCTACCGCGCTGTTGCCGCCCGAAGGCCTGGACCTGAAAGACTACCTCGGCAACCTGGAACAGGGGCTGATCCAACAGGCCCTGGACGACGCCCATGGCATCGTCGCCCGCGCCGCCGAGCGTTTGCGTATCCGTCGAACCACCCTGGTGGAGAAGATGCGCAAGTACGGTATGAGCCGCAAAGAAGGTGATGAACAGGCGGATGATTGACGCCTGTTTTTCAACACATTGATTTAGGGTGCCCGACCTCACCAATACTGTTCAGTTTATGACGGTGCCTGTTGCCGTCATACTGCGTTGCCGCTCCTCCCCATAGCGAGCTATGAGTCGTCGCGGCGCCTTGTCTGACAGCAACAGTCACTCGTCAAAACGGAACTGTATTGGCGAGGTCGGACACCGGCGATTTTTTCGGCACGGGTATTGCTACAGCCCTCGCAACGTTCCGTTTAACTGACGGTCAGCCAAGCGAGAGAGCATCATGCCCCACGCCGCCCAACTAGCTACGGCCCCTGCCATCCAGGGGCTGGTTTCGCCTGTAGAACCGCCGACCCGCCAGGGCCTGGAGCAAGCGTTCTCACAGTTCAGCCAGATGTCGAGCCAACTGACCGACTCCTACAGTCTGCTGGAAGCCCGGGTGTCCGAGCTTAAAGGCGAACTGGCGGTGGTCAGCGCCCAGCGCATGCAAGAGCTGGCCGAGAAAGAGCGCCTGGCCAACCGTCTGCAAAACCTGCTGGACCTGCTGCCCGGGGGCGTGATCGTCATTGACGACCAGGGCCGCGTGCGCGAAGCCAACCCGGCGGCCTGCGACCTGCTCGGCCTGCCGCTGGAAGGTGAGCTGTGGCGTGAAGTCATCACCCGCTGCTTTGCGCCGCGTGAAGACGACGGCCATGAAGTCTCCCTCAAGGACGGGCGGCGCCTCTCTATTGCCACCCGCTCCCTGGACGCCGAGCCGGGCCAATTGGTGTTGCTCAACGACCTGACAGAAACCCGTCACCTGCAAGACCAGTTGGCCCGCCACGAACGCTTGTCGTCACTGGGGCGAATGGTCGCGTCCTTGGCCCATCAGATCCGCACGCCGTTGTCGGCGGCGTTGATCTACGCCAGTCATTTGACTGATGAGCAATTGCCGGCCACCACCCACCAACGCTTTGCCGGGCGCCTCAAGGAGCGCCTGCATGAATTGGAGCACCAGGTGCGCGACATGCTGGTGTTTGCCCGCGGCGAATTGCCGCTGACCGACCGCGTCACGCCTGCCGGCCTGATGCAGTCCCTGCAAGCGGCGGCGGCCACCCATGTCCAGGACGCCAACCTGCGTTGGCAGTGTGACAGCCACCAGGGCGAGTTGCTGTGCAACCGCGACACCCTGGTCGGCGCGCTGCTCAACCTGATCGAAAATGCCACCCAGGCCAGCGGCCCGGGCGCGCGCCTGAAAGTGCACCTCTATACCCGTGAACAAACCCTGCGCCTGTGTATCAGCGACAGCGGCAGCGGCATTGAGCCGCAGGTGTTGCAACGCCTGGGCGAACCGTTTTTTACCACCAAGACCAACGGTACTGGCCTGGGCCTGACCGTGGTCAAGGCGGTGGCCCGGGCCCATCAGGGACAATTGCAGCTGCGTTCCCGCCTGGGGCGTGGCACCTGTGCATTGATGACCTTGCCGCTGTTTTCCAGTGCGGCAAGCGCGGAGTAAAAGAATTATGGCTATCAAGGTTTTATTGGTGGAAGACGATCGCGCCCTGCGTGAAGCATTGGCTGACACGCTGCTGTTGGCGGGCCATGACTACCGTACGGTCGGCTCTGCCGAGGAAGCCTTGGAGGCAGTCGAGCAGGAAGCCTTCAGCCTGGTGGTCAGCGACGTCAACATGCCCGGCATGGACGGTCACCAGTTGCTCGGCCTGCTGCGCGCACGCCAGCCGCAGCTGCCGGTGCTGCTGATGACCGCCCACGGTGCCGTCGAGCGGGCGGTGGACGCCATGCGCCAGGGCGCGGCGGATTACCTGGTCAAGCCGTTCGAACCCAAGGCATTGATCGAACTGGTGGCCCGACACGCCCTGGGTGTGATTTCGGCGGGCGAGGGCGATGGGCCGATTGCCTTTGAACCGGCCAGCGCGCAATTGCTGGAATTGGCGGCGCGGGTAGCGCGCAGTGATTCCACCGTGCTGATTTCCGGCGAGTCCGGCACCGGTAAAGAAGTGCTGGCGCGTTACATTCACCAGCAATCCAGCCGTGCCAAGCAACCCTTCATTGCGATCAACTGCGCGGCGATCCCCGACAATATGCTTGAAGCCACCTTGTTCGGCCATGAAAAGGGCTCGTTCACTGGCGCCATCGCGGCCCAGGCCGGCAAGTTCGAACAGGCCGACGGCGGCACCATCCTGCTCGACGAGATCTCGGAAATGCCCCTGGGCCTGCAAGCCAAGTTACTGCGCGTGTTGCAGGAGCGCGAAGTGGAGCGCGTGGGCGCACGCAAGCCGATCCAGCTGGATATCCGCGTGGTCGCCACCACTAACCGCGACCTGGCTGGCGAGGTAGCGGCGGGGCGCTTCCGTGAAGACCTGTTCTACCGGCTATCGGTGTTTCCGCTGGCCTGGCGCCCGTTGCGCGAACGCCCGGCGGATATCCTCCCGCTGGCCGAGCGCCTGCTGAACAACCACGTCAAAAAAATGAAGCACGCCCAGGCGCGGCTGTCGGCCGAGGCCCAGGCCTGCCTGGTCAGCTACCCATGGCCGGGTAACGTGCGCGAGCTGGACAACGCGATCCAGCGTGCGTTGATTTTGCAACAGGGCGGCCTGATCCAGCCCCAGGACTTCTGCCTGGCCATGGGCAATGGCGCGGCGCCGTTGCCGAGCCTGGCGCCGGCGCCAGTGGTTGCCGAGGCGGAATCGGCCGGTGCCCTGGGCGATGACCTGCGTCGCCGCGAATTTCAGATGATCATCGACACCCTGCGCGCCGAACGCGGCCGCCGCAAAGAAGCGGCCGAGCGCCTGGGCATCAGCCCGCGCACCTTGCGCTACAAGCTGGCACAGATGCGCGATGCCGGAATGGACGTGGAAGCCTACCTTTTCGCCACCTGAAAAATGCTTCGGCTGACATGGTTTGTCGCCTTTTCTTACGAGTCGCCACGGACCTGGCACCCTTGTTGCTACCTCCCCTGTAAGAGCGGCGTAGCGTCAAAAAAATGCGGGTTGTCGGAGAGAGAAGTTCATGAGCCAGGGTATTGAGTTCAATCGGTTGATGTTGGATATGCGCGCCATGCAAATGGACGCCATGGCTCAGCCGAAATCCGTCGCGCCAGCACCGGAATTGGGCCAAAGCAGTTTTGCCGACATGCTCGGCCAGGCAATCAATAAAGTCAGTGATACTCAGCAGGCGTCCAGCCAGCTGGCCACTGCGTTCGAGATCGGTAAAAGCGGCGTGGACCTCACCGATGTGATGGTCGCCTCGCAGAAGGCCAGTGTGTCTTTCCAGGCCCTGACTCAAGTGCGTAACAAGCTGGTTCAGGCTTACCAAGACATCATGCAGATGCCGGTTTAAGGACGAGATTTAAGTCATGGCAGAAGCACTCTCCGACAACCTCCCCGCCAAGACAGACGGCAAACCGCCTCTGTTTGGCCTGTCGTTCCTGGAAAACCTCTCGGAAATGACCATGCTGCGTCAGGTAGGCCTGATGGTCGGCCTGGCGGCCAGCGTGGCGATCGGTTTTGCCGTGGTGTTGTGGTCGCAACAACCTGATTACCGCCCGCTGTACGGCAGCCTGGCGGGCATGGATTCCAAGCAGATCATGGAAACCCTCGCCGCCGCTGACATCGCCTACACCGTGGAGCCCAACTCCGGGGCGCTGCTGGTCAAGGCCGATGATGTGGCTCGTGCGCGGATGAAACTGGCTGCCGCTGGCGTGACGCCGTCCGACAGCAATATCGGTTTTGAAATCCTCGACAAGGACCAGGGCCTGGGTACCAGCCAGTTCATGGAAGCCACCCGCTACCGTCGTGGCCTGGAAGGCGAACTGGCGCGCACCATCTCCAGCCTGAATAACGTCAAGGGTGCCCGTGTGCACCTGGCGATTCCGAAAAGCTCGGTGTTCGTGCGTGACGAACGCAAGCCCAGCGCCTCGGTACTGGTCGAACTGTTCTCCGGCCGCTCCCTGGAGCCTGGCCAGGTTCTGGCGATCGTCAACCTGGTGGCCACCAGCGTCCCCGAATTGAGCAAGTCGCAAATCACCGTGGTCGACCAGAAGGGCAACCTGCTCTCCGACATGGCGGAAAACTCGGCGCTGACCCAGGCCGGCAAGCAATTCGATTACAGCCGCCGCATGGAAAGCATGCTCACCCAGCGCGTGCACAACATCCTGCAACCGGTGCTGGGCAACGACCGCTACAAGGCGGAAGTGTCTGCCGACGTGGACTTCAGCGCCGTTGAGTCCACCTCCGAGCAGTTCAACCCTGACCAGCCGGCGCTGCGCAGCGAGCAGTCCACCAGCGAGCAGCGCACCGCCGCCAATGGCCCGCAAGGTGTGCCGGGGGCCTTGAGCAACCAGCCACCGTCGGCCGCCTCGGCACCGCAGACCACCGGTGGCGCCGCTGCCACTGCTGGCGCGATCCAGCCCGGCCAGCCGCTGCTGGATGCCAACGGCCAGCAGATCATGGACCCGGCCACCGGCCAGCCGATGCTTGCGCCATACCCGGCGGACAAGCGTAACCAGTCCACCAAGAACTTCGAACTCGACCGTTCCATCAGCCACACCAAGCAGCAACAGGGCAAGATCAATCGCCTGTCGGTGTCGGTGGTGGTCGATGACCAGGTCAAGGTCAACGCCGCTGACGGTGCCGTCACCCGTGCACCCTGGACCGCCGACGAATTGGCGCGCTTCACGCGCCTGGTGCAGGACGCCGTCGGTTTCGACGCCAGCCGTGGTGACAGCGTCAGCGTGATCAACATGCCGTTCTCCGCCGAACGCAGTGAAGTGATCGCCGACCCTGCGTTCTACACCCAGCCGTGGTTCTGGGACATCGTCAAGCAAGTGCTGGGGGTGTTGTTCATCCTGGTGCTGGTGTTCGGCGTGCTGCGCCCGGTGCTCAACAACATCACCGGTGGCAGCAAGAAACAGCTGGCCTTGGCCGGTGGCGATGTGGAGTTGGGTGGCATGGGCGGCCTGGACGGCGAGCTGGCCAACGACCGCGTCAGCCTCGGCGGCCCGCAAAGCATCCTGTTGCCAAGCCCGAGCGAAGGCTATGACGCTCAGTTGAACGCAATCAAGAGTCTGGTAGCAGAAGACCCGGGCCGTGTGGCTCAGGTCGTGAAAGAGTGGATTAACGCAGATGAATGATCGAGCCGCTGTGGCCAAGCTTTCCCGGGTCGACAAAGCCGCAGTCCTGCTGCTGTCCCTGGGTGAAACCGACGCCGCCCAAGTGCTGCGCCACATGGGCCCTAAAGAGGTCCAGCGTGTAGGCGTGGCCATGGCGCAGATGCGCAATGTGCACCGCGAGCAAGTCGAGCAGGTGATGAGTGAGTTCGTCGAGATCGTCGGCGACCAGACCAGCCTGGGCGTCGGCTCCGACAGCTACATCCGCAAGATGCTCACCTCGGCCCTGGGCGAAGACAAGGCCAACGGCCTGATCGACCGCATCCTGCTGGGTGGCAACACCAGTGGCCTGGACAGCCTCAAGTGGATGGAGCCGCGTGCGGTGGCTGACGTGATCCGCTACGAGCACCCGCAGATCCAGGCGATTGTGGTGGCCTACCTGGACCCGGACCAGGCCGGTGAAGTGCTCGGCCACTTCGACCATAAAGTGCGCCTGGACATCATCCTGCGCGTGTCGTCGCTGAACACCGTGCAGCCGGCGGCGCTGAAAGAACTCAACACGATTCTCGAGAAGCAATTCTCGGGTAACTCGAATGCCTCGCGCACCACCCTGGGTGGCATCAAGCGCGCGGCCGACATCATGAACTTCCTCGACAGCTCGGTCGAAGGCCAGTTGATGGACTCGATCCGCGAGATCGACGACACCCTGTCCGGCCAGATCGAAGACTTGATGTTCGTGTTCAACAACCTTGCCGATGTCGACGACCGTGGCATCCAGGCGTTGCTGCGCGAAGTGTCCTCCGACGTGCTGGTGCTGGCCCTCAAGGGTTCGGACGAAAACGTCAAGGAGAAGATCTTCAAGAACATGTCCAAGCGGGCCTCGGAACTGTTGCGCGACGACCTGGAAGCCAAAGGCCCGGTGCGCGTCAGCGACGTGGAAACCGCCCAGAAGGAAATCCTCACCATTGCCCGCCGTATGGCCGAAGCCGGAGAAATCGTTCTCGGCGGGAAGGGCGGCGAAGAAATGATCTAAGGCGCCTCCCATGTCGAACAAAGATGAGACGCCCAGCGATCTGATTCGCGCGCGGGATGTCGGTGGGTTCGACATCTGGTCGCTGCCCAGCTTCGATCCCCATGTGCCGCAGCCTGAGCCTGAACCGGTCGTAGAAACGCCGGTGGAGATGGAAGAGGTGCCGCTGGATGAAGTCCAGCCACTGACCCTCGACGAGTTGGAGGCCATCCGCCAGGAGGCCTACAACGAAGGCTTTGCCGCGGGTGAAAAAGACGGTTTTCGCAGCACCACCCTCAAGGTCCGCCAGGAAGCCGAGGCGGCGCTGGCCACCCAGCTGGCCAGCCTGGAGCGCCTGATGGGTAACCTATTCGACCCGATTGCCGAACAGGACACGCAGCTGGAAAAATCCATGGTCGGACTGGTACAGCACATCACCCGCCAGGTGATCCAGCGCGAGCTGGTGCTGGATTCCAGCCAGATCGAAAGCGTGATGCGCGAAGCCCTCAAGCTGCTGCCCCTGGGTGTCGGCAATGTGCGGTTGTACATCAACCCGCAGGATTTCGAGCAGGTCAAGGCCCTGCGCGAGCGCCATGAAGAAACCTGGCGCATCGTCGAGGATGCCGCGTTGTTGCCCGGTGGTTGCCGTGTCGAGACCGAACACAGCCGCATCGATGCCACGGTGGAAACCCGCATCAGCCAGATCATGGACAAATTGCTGGACCAACTGCATGAGCAAGCACTGCACCCGGCAGAGCCAGACTTGAGCGTTGACCTGGACGCCCCCGATGCGCCTTGATCGCACCAGTTTCGCCAAGCGCCTGGGCAGCTACGCCGAGGCGACCGAGTTGCCCGGCCAGCCGATTCTCGAAGGGCGCCTGTTGCGCATGGTCGGCCTGACCCTCGAAGCCGAGGGGTTGCGCGCCGCCATGGGCAGCCGCTGCCTGGTGATCAACAGCGACAGCTACCACCCGGTGCAGGTCGAAGCTGAAGTAATGGGCTTTTCCGGCAGCAAGATTTTCCTCATGCCGGTGGGCAGCCTCGCCGGCATTGCCCCCGGCGCCCGCGTGGTGCCCCTGGCCGATACCGGCCGCCTGCCCATGGGTATGGGCATGCTCGGTCGCGTGCTCGACGGCGCCGGGCGCGCGCTGGATGGCAAGGGCGGCATGAAAGCCGAAGACTGGGTGCCCATGGACGGCCCCACCATCAACCCGCTCAAGCGCAACCCCATCAGCGTGCCGCTCGACGTGGGCATTCGCAGCATCAACGGTTTATTGACGGTCGGTCGCGGCCAGCGCCTGGGCCTGTTCGCCGGTACCGGCGTGGGTAAGTCGGTGTTGCTGGGCATGATGACGCGCTTTACCGAGGCCGACATCATTGTGGTGGGCTTGATCGGTGAGCGGGGGCGCGAAGTGAAGGAGTTCATCGAGCACAGCCTCGGTGAAGAAGGGCTCAAGCGTTCGGTGGTAGTGGCCTCGCCTGCGGACGATGCGCCGCTGATGCGCCTGCGCGCCGCCATGTACTGCACGCGCATCGCTGAATATTTTCGCGACAAGGGCAAGAATGTCCTGTTGCTGATGGACTCGCTGACGCGTTTCGCCCAGGCCCAGCGGGAAATCGCCCTGGCCATCGGTGAACCGCCCGCCACCAAGGGCTACCCGCCGTCGGTATTCGCCAAGTTGCCCAAACTGGTGGAACGCGCTGGTAATGCCGAGGCCGGCGGTGGCTCGATCACGGCGTTCTATACGGTATTGTCCGAAGGCGACGACCAGCAGGACCCGATTGCTGACTCGGCGCGGGGCGTGCTCGACGGGCATATCGTGCTGTCGCGGCGGTTGGCGGAAGAGGGGCACTACCCGGCCATCGACATCGAAGCGTCCATCAGCCGGGTCATGCCGTCGGTGGTTACCCCTGAGCATATGGCCCGTGCCCAGCAGTTCAAGCAGCTGTGGTCGCGTTATCAGCAGAGCCGCGACCTGATCAGCGTCGGTGCCTATGTAGCCGGTGGCGACCGCGACACCGACCTGGCCATCGCCTTGCAACCGCAACTGGTGACCTACCTGCGCCAGGGCCTCAACGACAAGATCAGCATGGCCGAAAGCCAGGCGCATCTGCAGTCCATCTTCGCCCCCGCGCCGGGCGGCTAAGCCATGGCCAACAGCCGCGCCGCCCGCCTGGCCCCGGTGGTGGACATGGCCGAGAAGGCCGAAAAAGCCGCCGTGCAGCGCCTGGGTTATTTCCAGGGCCAGGTGCGCCTGGCGGAGAGCAAGCTGGGCGACCTGGAGCGCTTTCGCGTCGAATACCAGCAGCAATGGATCGAGCGCGGCAGCAAAGGCGTGTCGGGCCAGTGGCTGATGGGTTACCAGGGCTTTCTCAACCAGCTTGAGACGGCTGTCGGCCAACAGCGCCAAAGCCTGGCCTGGCACCAGAACAACCTCGACAAGGCCCGCGAGGCCTGGCAAGCGGCGTTTGCCCGTGTGGAAGGGTTGCGCAAGCTGGTGCAGCGCTATATCGACGAAGCGCGGGCGATTGAAGACAAACGCGAGCAAAAGCTGCTCGATGAACTGTCCCAGCGCCTTCCCCGCCACGAACAGTTCTAACTAACGACGCAGGACAAATGTGGGAGGGGTTTGCTCTTACATTTGATTCGATGTGTTGCTTGGATCCGGTTCGCCTGCTACACCTTGTTGCACAGTGCCAACGACAAGGAAGCAGTCACATGTCAATCGAGTCAGAAGTATCCCTGGATGGGAAGAAGTTGACGATCGCAATCAAGGGCCGGTTCGATTTCGGCAGCCATCAGGCGTTTCGGGAGGCCTACGAGCGGTTCTACAAGGTGCCCGAGACCTATATTGTCGATCTCAAGGAGACCACCTATATGGACAGTTCTGCCTTGGGCATGCTTCTGCTGCTACGTGATCATGCGGGCGGAGATGACGCCGAGGTTCGTGTGCTCAACAGCAACTCCGACGTGCGCAAGATCCTCGCCATCTCCAACTTCGACAAGCTGTTCGACATCAGTTGAGCGCCCTGGCCCCTGTCCTTGAGGCGCTGACCATCCTGATCGCCGAAGACAGCGCCGCCGACCGTTTGTTGCTGTCGACCATCATCCGTCGCCAGGGCCATCAGGTGTTGACTGCCAGTAATGGTGTTGAGGCGGTTGAGGTCTTTGCCCACGAGCGCCCGCAACTGGTGTTGATGGACGCGCTGATGCCGCTGATGGATGGCTTCGAAGCCGCCCGACAGATCAAGCAATTGGCGGGGGAGGCGCTGGTGCCGATTATCTTCCTCACCTCGTTGCGTGAGAGCGAAGCGCTGGCCCAGTGCCTGGATGCCGGTGGCGACGACTTCCTGGCCAAACCCTACAACCCACTGATCCTGGCGGCGAAGATCAACGCCATGGACCGCCTGCGGCGCCTGCAGGCCACGGTCCTGCAGCAGCGTGACCTGATCGCCAGGCACCACGAACACCTGCTGCATGAGCAGCGGGCGGCCAAGGCGGTGTTCGACAAGGTTGCCCATTCCGGTTGTATTAACGCCGCACCGAATATCCGCTACCTGCAATCGCCCTATGCGCTGTTCAACGGTGACTTGCTGCTGGCGGCCTACACACCGTCCGGTGACATGCACATACTGCTCGGCGATTTCACCGGCCATGGCCTGCCGGCCGCCATCGGCGCCATGCCATTGGCCGAAGTGTTCTACGGCATGACCGCCAAGGGTTATGGCTTGACCCAGACGTTGCGAGAGATGAACGCCAAGCTCAAGCGTATCCTGCCGGTGGACATGTTCTGCTGCGCCACCTTGCTGTGCCTGAGCGCCCAGCGGCGGGCGGTGGAGGTGTGGAACGGCGGCATGCCCGAAGGCTATGTGCATGAAGTCGCCACCGGCCGGCGCACGCCGTTGATATCGCGACATCTGCCCTTGGGGGTGTTGTCGGCGGAGGCGTTCGATGACAGCACCGAGGTCTGGCCCATGGCCTTGGGCGACCGGGTGTTCCTGCTCTCCGATGGCGTGCTGGATACCGCTGACGCCAACGACCAGCTGTTCGGCGCCGCCCGCTTGCAACAGGTGTTCGCGGCCAACCGCGAGCCCGACCGCCTGTTCGAGGATATCGAACAGGCCCTGGCAGCCTTTCGCGGCCAGGCGCGGGACGATGTGAGCATGGTCGAGATCACCTTGCTGTCTGCTCCGCCGCTCCGTGTGGCTGAGCCGATGTATGCCGACAGCGGCCAGTCGAGCCCGCTGGACTGGTCGGTGAGTTTCGAGTTTCGCGCCCAGACTCTCAAAAACTACAACCCGCTGCCGTACTTGCTGCAACTGCTGCTGGAGGTCCACGGCCTGCGCGAGCAGAGCGGGGCGCTCTACAGCGTGATGGCCGAGTTGTATTCCAATGCCCTGGAGCATGGCGTGCTGGGCCTGGATTCAGCGCTCAAGCGCGATGCGCAGGGTTTTGCGCAGTATTATTGTCAACGCAATGAGCGGCTGGCGCAATTGAATAGTGGCTATGTGCGCGTGCATGTACAGGTGGCGCCGACCGACCAGGGCGGCACTATGACCTTGCGGGTTGAAGACAGCGGGTCGGGTTTTGACGTAGACAAGGAATTGGCGCGGCCGGTGGACGCCGACCGTCTGTCTGGCCGGGGCTTGAGCCTGGTGCGTCAATTGAGCAGCGCCGTACGCTGGTCCGATGGCGGGCGCAGCGTCTGCGTGGAATTTTGTTGGGAGGCTCTGGCATAATCCGCCGATTCTTGATCAAGGAGCGAGCAAGTGGCTGAGATTCATTTGGACCCCGACGTGTTGTCGGGTTTGCAGGACGTCATGGAGGGTGAGTATCCCAAACTGCTCGACACCTTCCTTGATGACTCGCAAAAACGCATCGAAGCGCTGCGCAACGCGCGCGACGATGCCAAGGCATTGGGGCGGATTGCGCACAGTTTCAAGGGCAGCAGTGGCAACCTCGGGGCGGTGCGGCTGGCGCAGTTGTGTCAGCGGCTGGAGACTGAGTCCGTCAAGCCATCATCGGATCTGGGCGAATTGGTTGACCAGATCGACCATGAGTTCGCGTTGGTCCGTCCGCTGTATGAGTCCGAACGCCAGCGCTTCAGTTTCTGAATCGTCGCGCCAAACCTGGCCCGACTCTTGCTCTAACTCCATAGACTGCATCCCCGACCTTCATGCAGTGGAGACCCTTACTTATGCCAGTCGCTCCCAATTCGCTTCTACAGGCTGCCCCCGCGGCCAAGCCTCAAGCGCCTGTCGCCACCCCGGCGGTAGCGGTTGCGGCCCCGCGTGACAAGGGTGCTGGCTTTGCTCAAGTGTTTGCCAACCAAGGTCCCAAGCCGGCGCCGAAGGCCGGCGACAGCCCAGGCAAAGTCACACGTGACAAGCCTGCTGATACCAACGCCAAACCGGCCGCCGATAGCGACACCCCTGCCGCCAGCAAACCAGCGGTTGCCGATAGCGGCAATTCCTTGCCTGCCAAGCCGGCGGCCAAGGCCGACGACGGCGCTGGCAGCGACGGCGACAAAGCCACCGACCCGTCCCAGGCGCAACAGCCCCCGGTTGACCCGGTGGTCGATCCGGCGGTGATCGCTGCAGTGACGCCGGTGCCTGTGCCCGTGCAAGCCTCAGCTCCCGCCGTGGCCGCCGAGGACGCGGCCCTGCCCGTCGCCGTGACCGATGAAGCCAAGCCAACGGCCTTCGACCCGGAGGCTGATCCCCTGGATGCGATGCCGGCTGTGCGCCTGGCGATGGAGCAGGGCGGCCACGTGTCGGCCAGCAGCCAGGCGGCGCAGAAAACCGCGATCCAGGATCAACCGACCGCCGCGCAGAGCTTCGCCGCCGGCCTGGCCACTATGGTCGACCAGCAAGCCACCAAGGACAGCACCGACCAGGGTGGCGACAATGCTTTCAGCGGGCTGATCGATGACGGCCTAAAGGACCTCAAGAACGCCAACAGTGACACCCGCGTGGATGATTTCGCCAACCGCCTGGCCGCGCTGACCCAGGCCGCCACGCCGAAAACCGCGAATGCCTTGCCGCCGGTCAACAATGCGCCGCTGGCCATGCACCAGAGCGGCTGGACCGAAGAAGTGGTCAACCGCGTAATGTACCTCTCCAGCGCCAACCTCAAGTCGGCGGAGATCCAGTTGCAGCCGGCCGAGTTGGGGCGCCTGGATATCAAGGTCAACATGACCGCAGACCAGCAGGCCCAGGTCAGTTTCATGAGCGGCCATGCGGTGGTACGTGAAGCCCTGGAAAGCCAGTCCGGACGCTTGCGCGAAATGTTCGCCCAGCAGGGTATGGGGCAGGTGGATGTGAATGTGTCTGACCAGTCCCGTGGACAGGAGCAGCAGCAACAGCAGGCCCATACCCGTGGTGTGAGCGCTGGCGGCGGGCGCGGTGGCGATAGCGGCGGCCAGGTGGATGTAGCTGAAGCCGTGGCGCCGGTGACCCAGACTGTCATCGGCTCCAGCGCCGTCGACTACTACGCCTGATTCAAGCCCTGTGAAGGTCAAAATGTGGGAGGGGGCTTGCCCCCGATAGCAGTGTGTCAGTCAACAAATCCGTTGCTGATACACCGCAATCGGGAGCAAGCCCCCTCCCACATTTGTTTTATGGTGTTGGTTCTTCCCGTATTGCCAGACAACTCTGGCATAACACTTGCTCTTGCCTTCCCGTAGATCTATGAATCCCAGAATAGTGACGGATTATTGGCATGGCGAAGAGCGACGACGCAGCAACTCCCCCCGCAGCAGGCAAAGGCAAGCTCAAGCTGATCCTGTTGATTGTGCTGGGCTTGCTCCTGGCCATCGGTGCCTCGATTGGCGGCACCTGGTACATCATGCACAGCAGTGCAAGCAAGCCGGTGCCCGCCGCTGAAACCGCCACTAACGTCAAGCAACCGGCAATCTTCGAACAGATGCTTCCAGCGTTTGTTGCCAATTACAACGTCAACGGTCGTCAGCGCTACTTGCAGGTGAGCATCACCTTGCTGGCGCGCAACCAGGCGGACCTGGATGCCCTCAAAGTGCATATGCCGGTGATCCGTAACAATCTGGTGATGCTGTTTTCCGGGCAGGCCTTCGACAGCCTCGCCACCCCGGTCGGCCAGGAAATGCTGCGTCAGAAGGTCACTGCCAGCGTGCAGGAAGTGGCCCAGAAAGAACTCGGCAAAGTCGTGGTCGAGCAGGCGCTCTTCACTAACTTCGTATTGCAGTAGGATCACGACATGGCCGTGCAGGACCTGCTGTCCCAGGATGAAATCGACGCGCTGTTGCACGGCGTGGACGATGGTCTGGTACAGACCGAAATGTCTGCCGAACCCGGCAGCGTCAAAAGCTACGACCTGACCAGCCAGGATCGCATCGTCCGTGGACGCATGCCGACTCTGGAAATGATCAACGAACGCTTTGCCCGCTATACCCGCATCAGCATGTTCAACATGTTGCGCCGCTCGGCGGACGTGGCGGTGGGCGGCGTGCAGGTGATGAAGTTCGGTGAATACGTGCACTCGCTGTACGTGCCCACCAGCCTCAACCTGGTCAAGATCAAGCCGTTGCGCGGCACCGCACTGTTCATCCTCGACGCCAAGCTGGTGTTCAAGCTGGTGGACAACTTCTTCGGTGGCGACGGCCGCCACGCCAAGATCGAAGGGCGTGAGTTCACCCCCACCGAACTGCGTGTAGTGCGCATGGTGCTGGAACAGGCCTTCATCGACTTGAAGGAAGCCTGGCAGGCGATCATGGAAGTCAATTTCGAGTACATCAACTCGGAAGTGAACCCGGCCATGGCTAACATCGTCGGCCCCAGCGAGGCGATTGTGGTGTCGACCTTCCACATCGAGCTCGATGGCGGTGGCGGTGACCTGCACGTGACCATGCCGTACTCGATGATCGAACCGGTGCGCGAGATGCTCGACGCCGGCTTCCAGTCCGACCTCGACGACCAGGACGAGCGCTGGGTCAAGGCCCTGCGCGAAGACCTGCTGGACGTCGACGTGCCCCTGAGCGCCACCGTGGCTCGTCGCCAGTTGCGCCTGCGGGATATTTTGCACATGCAACCGGGGGACATCATCCCCGTCGAGTTGCCGGAAGAACTGATCATGCGCGCCAACGGCGTGCCGTCGTTCAAGGTCAAGCTCGGTTCCCACAAGGGCAACCTGGCGTTGCAAGTGGTTGAGCCGATCAACCGCCGCTGATGCACCCCTATTTATGAATGTTTGCTTCGCCGAGGACATGTAATGGCTACCGAACACGAAAACACTTCCGCCGAAGACCAGGCCCTGGCTGACGAGTGGGCTGCGGCCCTGGAAGAAACCGGCGATGTCGGCCAGGACGACATCGACGCGCTGCTGGCCGCCGACGCCGCCACCGCACCGGCTGGCAATCGCCTGGCGATGGAAGAATTCGGCAGCGTGCCGAAGAACAACGAGCCGGTGACCCTCGATGGCCCGAACCTGGATGTGATTCTCGACATCCCGGTGTCGATCTCCATGGAAGTGGGCAGCACCGAAATCAACATCCGCAACCTGCTGCAACTCAACCAGGGTTCGGTGATCGAGCTCGACCGCCTGGCCGGTGAGCCTCTGGACGTGCTGGTCAATGGCACCCTGATCGCCCACGGCGAGGTGGTGGTGGTCAACGAGAAGTTCGGCATTCGCCTGACGGACGTGATCAGCCCGAGCGAACGCATCAAGAAGTTGCGCTGAGATGAAGTATTCGATGGCGGGACTGTTGCTGGCGCTGCCATTGAGCGCCCTGGCGGCGGAGCCGGTTGCCCAGGCGGCTGCGGCGCCGGTGGTCGGCAGCGGTGTCGGCGGGCAATTGACCCAGCTGGTGCTGGGCCTGTTGCTGGTGGTCGGCTTGATCTTTGTGCTGGCCTGGCTGATGCGCCGCGTACAGGGTATCGGCCCGGGCAATGCCCAGGTCATCGAGCTGGTTGGCTCGCGCGCCCTCGGCCCACGGGATCGCCTGGTGCTGGTTCAGGTTGGCGAGGAGCAGATCCTGCTCGGTATCACTCCCGGCCGCATTACCCCGCTGCATGTACTCAAGACACCGGTGAACGTGGATCAATCCCAGCCGGCCACGCCAGAATTCGCCCAGCGCCTGATGGAGTTGCTGGGCAAGGATCAGAAGGATAAGAAGTAATGCGCGTTTTCTTGACGCTCATGCTGTTGCTGGCCGCGCCGATTGCCCTGGGGGCCGACCCATTGTCGATCCCGGCGATCACTCTGGGCACCAACGCGACCGGTGCCCAGGAGTATTCGGTCAGCCTGCAGATCCTGCTGATCATGACCGCGCTGAGCTTTATCCCGGCGTTTGTCATGCTGATGACCAGCTTCACGCGGATCATCATCGTCTTCTCGATCCTGCGCCAGGCCCTGGGCCTGCAGCAGACGCCGTCGAACCAGATCCTTACCGGCATGGCCTTGTTCCTGACGCTGTTCATCATGGCGCCGGTGTTCGACAAGGTAAACCAGCAAGCCCTGCAACCTTACCTCGCGGAAAAGCTCAACGCTCAGGACGCCATCGACAAGGCCCAGGGTCCGATCAAGGACTTCATGCTGTCGCAGACCCGCTCCAGCGACCTTGAGCTGTTCATGCGCCTGTCCAAGCGCACCGACATCGCCACCCCGGACCAGGCACCGCTGACTATCCTGGTGCCGGCGTTCGTCACGTCTGAATTGAAGACTGCGTTCCAGATAGGTTTCATGATCTTTATCCCGTTCCTGATCATCGACCTGGTGGTGGCGAGCGTGCTGATGGCCATGGGTATGATGATGCTGTCGCCGCTGATCATCTCGCTGCCGTTCAAGATCATGCTGTTTGTGCTGGTGGACGGCTGGGCGCTGATTATCGGCACCCTGGCCGGCAGTTTCGGAGGCGTGTGATTTGTTAGGTGAAGCAGCATGACCCCAGAAGTCGCCGTCGACCTGTTCCGTGAAGCGCTGTGGCTGACCACCATGATGGTCGCCGTGCTGGTGGTGCCGAGCCTGTTGGTAGGCCTGTTGGTGGCGATGTTCCAGGCCGCCACGCAGATCAACGAACAGACCCTGAGCTTCCTGCCACGCCTGCTGGTGATGCTGGTCACCCTGATCGTCGCCGGCCCGTGGCTGGTGCAAACCTTCATGGAATACATCCTGCAGCTGTACGGCAGTATTCCGCAGTTGATCGGCTGACCTGATGCAGTCGTTGCTGGCCCTCACCGACACCCAGATCAGCACCTGGGTGGCCTCGTTCATCCTGCCGCTGTTTCGCGTGGCGGCGGTGCTGATGAGCATGCCGGTGTTCGGTACTACCCTGGTGCCGCAGCGTGTGCGGCTGTATTTCGCCGTGGCGATCACAGTGGTGATCGTGCCTGGCCTGCCGCCGATGCCGCCGGTCAACGCCCTGGACCTCAGTGCCTTGATGTTGATTGCCGAACAGATCCTGATCGGCGCGCTGCTGGGGTTCTCCCTGCAACTGTTCTTCCAGGCGTTCGTGATCGCCGGGCAGATCATCTCGATTCAGATGGGCATGGGCTTCGCCTCGATGGTCGACCCCACCAACGGCGTGTCCGTGGCGGTGATCGGGCAATTCCTGACCATGCTGGTGACCTTGCTGTTCTTGGCTATGAACGGCCATCTGGTGGCATTCGAAGTGCTCACCGAGAGCTTCACCACCTTGCCGGTGGGCTCGGGGCTGGTAGTCAATCATTTCTGGGAGCTGGTGGGACGCCTCAGCTGGGTGCTGGGCGCCTCGTTGTTGCTGGTGCTGCCGGCGATCACGGCGCTGTTGGTGGTCAACATTGCGTTCGGCGTGATGACGCGTGCGGCGCCGCAACTGAACATCTTCTCGATTGGTTTCCCCCTGACCCTGGTGTTGGGCATGGGGATTTTCTGGGTCGGCCTGGCTGACATTCTCAATCAGTATCAACCGCTGGCCACCGACGCCCTGCAGTTCTTACGTGATCTGGCACGGGCGCGCTGAGCCATGGCCGAGAGCGAGAGTGGTCAGGACAAGACAGAAGACCCCACGGAGAAACGTAAAAAGGACTCCAGGGAAAAGGGCGAGATTGCGCGCTCCAAAGAGCTGAATACCTTCGCCACCATGATGGCCGGCGCCGGTGCCTTGCTGATCTACGGCGGTGGCCTGGCGCTGGACCTGATGGAGCTGATGAAGCACAACTTCAGCCTGCCCCGCGAGGTGCTGCTCAGCCCCGGCGCCATGGGCCAGTATCTGCTGCACTCGGGCCAGATCGCGATCCTGGCGGTGCAACCGATCCTGATCACCCTGTTGCTCGCCGCGCTGATCGGCCCGGTGGCGCTCGGCGGCTGGTTGTTCGCCGCCGGCAGCATGGCGCCCAAATTCAGCCGCATGAACCCCGGCGCCGGGCTCAAACGCATGTTTTCCGCCAAGGCCCTGGTGGAACTGCTCAAGGCCCTGGCCAAGTTCATCCTGATTCTGTTCGTGGCCCTGGCCGTACTGTCGTCCGACATCGATGACTTGCAGCGCATCGCCCATGAGCCGCTCGAATCCGCGATCATCCATAGCGTGCAAGTGGTGGGCTGGAGTTCCCTGTGGATGGCCCTGGGGCTGATCCTCATTGCCGCCGTGGATGCACCGATCCAGCTGTGGGAAAGCCACAAGAAACTGCTGATGACCAAGCAGGAAGTGCGCGACGAACACAAGGACCAGGAAGGCCGCCCCGAGGTCAAGCAACGCATCCGCCAACTGCAGCGCGAAATGTCCCAGCGCAAGATGATGGCCTCGGTGCCCGACGCCGACGTGATCATTACCAACCCGACTCACTACGCCGTGGCCCTCAAGTACGACCCCGAGAAGGGTGGTGCGCCGATGTTGCTGGCCAAGGGCAGCGACTTTACCGCGCTGAAAATCCGCGAAATCGCCGTGGCCAACGACATCCTGTTATTGGAGTCGCCAGCATTGGCGCGCTCAATTTTCTACTCCACCGACCTCGACCAGGAAATCCCGGCCGGCTTGTACCTGGCCGTTGCCCAGGTGTTGGCCTACGTCTACCAGATCCGCCAATACCGCGCCGGCAAGGGTAAGCGCCCGGACCCGCTCAAAGACCTGCCGATCCCGCCGGATTTGCGCCGCGATTCCTGAAAACGCGCTTTTATGCCTGCCTCTGTAGGAGCGAGCTTGCTCGCGAAAAACTCAGAGTCGCTGAGTTCATCCTGTTTCCCCGCGTTATCGTTACCCACCTTCGCGAGCAAGCTCGCTCCTACAGAGGTGTGCGGTCTACCTGTCAACTTTGACAGTAGCCACGACGCCGCCTTCACTGTTTGATACAGCGATGAGGCGCGCAGGCATGCGCGTCTCGGGAGGCACAGATGGATAAGGGCACGGTCAGGTGGTTCGATGCGGTCAAGGGCATTGGCTTTATTGCCCGAGACCGTGATGGCAATGAGGTTGCAGTGGAGTCTAAAGATGCCAAGGGCAGTGAAGCCCCGCCCGCCGCGCCCAAGCGACGAAAACCCCGCAAGCGAAAACCATCACCGGATGTATGAACCGGCGCTCTAGCACCCATCGAGCGCTCGCGTCTACCTGTCAACTTTGACAGTAGCCAAAGGGCGCGTGCCGTTGTTTAGTACAGATCAGGCACTTCGCGCATGTAGTAAACCGATGCAGGGGAGAGCGGTATTGAGGCTGGCTACAGGTACTGTCAGATCCTATGAGTTGACCCGGGGCGAGTGGTTGATTGCGCTGGATGACGAGCAAGAAAGTGTTTTCATCGACTGGAGCGATTGGCATTGGGCTGCACTGTCGATTGGTGAGCAGATAACGTTTCAGATGATCCATAAACCCAAGGGCGTTTATGCGCTTCCCGTCGGCGCGAGCGTGCAGGGCGGGTCTATCGGTGTAAGGAGAAAGGCAATGGCAACGGGTACTGTGAAGTGGTTCAACGCGGAGAAGGGCTTTGGTTTTATTACCCCGGATGATGGGAGTGCGGATGTTTTTGCCCATTACTCGGCAATTGCGTCGAGTGGATTCAAAACTCTGGAAGAAAACCAAAAAGTTGAGTTTGAGATAGCACAAGGACCAAAAGGTCCTCAGGCCGTGAATATACGACCTGCTTAAAGGCTCAAATGTGGGAGGGGGCTTGCTCCCGATAGCGGTGTGTCAGGCATCTGATCCGGGCCTGACACACCGCTATCGGGAGCAAGTCGAATCGTCGCACCGCCCCTCCCACGTATGGACCGTGTTATCCGCTGCTGGCCGTGCTCGTCAGTGCTGCGCCAGCGTGCATACGATCAGCCAGTAATTGCGCTAGTTCGATCAACTGCGCAACGCCGAGCAACTCCTCTCGTTTAGGGCCTTCCAGGTCAAATGCCAGGTCGCAGCTCAGGGCATTGGCCGAAGCGAGTGTTTCACTGAGGTTGACCAGCAGGTCTTCGGTGCTGATGCCGTCGGCTACGGTAAACAGCCGGATGGGGGGATTTGGGGTGGGTTTGATCATTGTGAAGTTCCTAGAAAAGTGGAGCCGCCACTGATCGCCGCGACGCGATGGAGGGTGGCAGCTGTACGCAGGTTCGCGGACCGGTCTAGGAACAACCCGGCATACCCGAAGGTATCCCGCGCACAGCCGCCATAGCGCCGCACAGTAGACGATAAAAAACCGCTTACTGAAAGGGAGATGGTGCTTTTGTTCCGTAGTAAACCGGGCCGCGACGCCCGACCGCTGCGTTTGCAGCGGTGTACGGAGACTAGAGAGCCGGTTTCCTAGGGGCAACCCCAAATCCTTGTCAGAAATTTCCTCGATAGCACCGGCTGTACACAGATCAAATGTGGGAGGGGGCTTGCTCCCGATAGCGGTGAATCAGCCAAACATCAGTGCCTGATACACCGCTATCGGGAGCAAGCCCCCTCCCACATTTGGATTGATTTAAACCCGGTGACCCGGGGTGTTTGCGAGGTTCTCCGGGCCCAAAAGCAAAGTTGGAAGGCTTCTTGCAATACCGCCTTCAAGTCGCCTTCCAGCGTCAAAACTTTGCTTCAAGGACACGAGGAATACCGGTGGTAGATCGCTCTCAAATGCTCAACACGGCCCGTGGCACCCTGACTGACCTGTCGCGGGGCAATCTGGGTGTGCCGTTGTTGTTGCTGGTGATGCTGGCAATGATGATGTTGCCGATGCCGCCGTTCCTGCTTGATGTGTTCTTTACCTTCAACATTGCCCTGTCCGTCGTGGTGCTGCTGGTGTGCGTGTACGCCCTGCGGCCGCTGGATTTCGCGGTATTCCCCACCATCCTGCTGATTGCGACCCTGCTGCGCCTGGCGCTGAACGTGGCGTCGACGCGGGTGGTGATGCTTCATGGCCAGGACGGCCACGCCGCCGCCGGTAAGGTGATCCAGGCCTTTGGTGAGGTGGTGATCGGCGGTAACTACGTAGTGGGTATCGTGGTGTTCGCGATCCTGATGATCATCAACTTCGTGGTGGTGACCAAGGGCGCCGGGCGGATTTCCGAGGTGAGCGCGCGCTTTACCCTCGATGCGATGCCCGGCAAGCAGATGGCCATCGACGCCGACCTCAACGCCGGCCTGATCGACCAGAACCAAGCCAAGACCCGCCGCCTGGAAGTGGCCCAGGAGGCCGAGTTCTACGGCTCCATGGACGGTGCGAGTAAGTTTGTGCGCGGTGACGCCATCGCCGGCCTGTTGATTCTGTTTATCAACCTGATCGGCGGCATGGCGGTCGGCATCTTCCAGCACGGCATGACCTTCGGCGATGCCGGTAAGGTCTACGCCTTGCTGACCATAGGTGACGGTTTAGTGGCGCAATTGCCATCACTGTTGTTATCCACAGCGGCGGCGATCATGGTGACCCGTGCTTCGGGCTCCGAAGACATGGGCAAGCAGATCAGCCGGCAGATGTTCGCGTCTCCCAAGGCCTTGGCCGTGGCGGCGGGCATCATGGCGATCATGGGCATCGTGCCGGGCATGCCCCACGTGTCGTTCCTGACCATGGCCGCCTTGGCCGGTGGCGGTGCCTACCTGTTCTGGAAAAAACAGAACCAGGTCAAGGTCCAGGCCCTGCAGGAGGTTGCACGCCAACAGGAACTGCTGCCATCCCCAGCCCGCGCCCAGGAAACCAAGGAGTTGGGTTGGGACGACGTAACCCCGATCGACATGATCGGCCTGGAAGTCGGCTACCGCCTGATCCCGCTGGTGGACCGCAACCAAGGCGGGCAATTGCTGGCGCGGATCAAGGGCGTGCGCAAGAAGCTGTCCCAGGACCTGGGCTTCCTGATGCCCACCGTGCATATCCGCGACAACCTCGACCTGGCCCCCAGTGCCTACCGCCTGACCCTGATGGGGGTGATCCTTGCCGAAGCCGAGATCTACCCGGACCGCGAACTGGCGATCAACCCCGGCCAGGTGTTCGGTACCCTCAACGGCATCACCGCCAAAGATCCGGCTTTTGGCCTGGAAGCGGTGTGGATCGAAGTCAGCCAGCGTAGCCAGGCGCAGTCCCTGGGTTACACCGTGGTCGATGCCAGCACGGTGGTCGCCACCCACCTCAACCAGATTCTTTACAAGCACTCCCACGAGCTGATCGGCCATGAGGAAGTCCAGCAATTGATGGGCTTGCTGGCCAAGTCGTCGCCGAAACTGGCCGAAGAGCTGGTGCCGGGCGTACTGACGCTGTCGCAATTGCTCAAGGTGCTGCAGGCGCTGCTGGCCGAACAGGTGCCGGTGCGCGACATTCGCAGCATTGCCGAGGCCATCGCCAACAATGCCGCCAAGAGTCAAGATACTGCCGCGCTGGTGGCGGCAGTGCGCGTCGGATTGTCCCGTGCAATCGTGCAAAGCATTGTAGGCATTGAGTCTGAGCTGCCTGTTATCACCTTGGAGCCAAGGTTGGAACAAATATTGCTCAATAGTATTCAGAAGGCCGGTCAGGGCCAGGAAGAAGGTGTTTTGCTGGAGCCAAGCATGGCTGAAAAGCTGCAGCGTTCGTTGATCGACGCCGCGCAGCGCCAGGAAATGCAGGGCAACCCGGTCATTCTTTTGGTGGCCGGCCCGGTTCGGGCGATGTTGTCGCGGTTTGGACGCCTGGCTGTACCGAATTTGCACGTGTTGGCTTACCAGGAAATTCCTGACAATAAGCAAGTGACTATCGTCGCGACAGTAGGGCCCAATGGCTGAGGTAGTGGGTTATGCAAGTTAAGCGTTTTTTCGCCGCCGATATGCGTCAGGCCATGAAACTGGTCCGTGATGAGCTGGGCGCCGACGCCGCGATTATCGGTAACCGTCGGATTGCCGGCGGTGTCGAGCTGACGGCTGCGCTGGATTACACGCCCCAGGCCCTGGCCCCGCGTGTGCCGAACATGGAACTCGAAGACGAGCTGCGCAAGACTGCCTCGCGCATTGTGTCGGCCCAGGCTGAACTGAGCATGCGTGGCGACAGCGACGCCAGCACCAATCGCCAATTGTTCGCCGGCCTGCCGTTGACGGCTGCCGAGCCGCTGGTAGAACCGACGTTCGTCGAGCCACCGCGTCCAGCTGCGCCAGCCCCGGCCGCCGCTGTCGACCAACGTGTGTTCGATTCGATGCGCTTTGAACTCAACGGCCTGCGCGAATTGCTCGAAGTGCAGCTGGGCTCGCTGGCCTGGACGCAACTGCAAGGCAGCAAGCCGCAACAGGCCAACCTCTGGCGTCGCCTGCAACGCATCGGCCTGTCTGGCCCATTGTCCCGCGATTTGCTGGCCTTGACCGCCGAAGTCGAAGAACCCCGCCAGGCCTGGCGCATGCTGCTGGCGCACTTGGCACGCATGATCGCCACGCCGGAAATCGAACCTCTGGAAGAGGGCGGTGTGATCGCCATGGTCGGCCCCGCCGGCATGGGCAAGACCACCACCCTGGCCAAGCTGGCCGCCCGTTATGTGCTCAAGTACGGCGCACAGAATATCGCCCTGGTGAGCATGGACAGCTACCGCATCGGCGCCCAGGAGCAGCTCAAGACCCTGGGGCGCATCCTCAATGTGCCGGTGACCCACGTCGACCCGGGCCAGTCCCTGGCCAATGCCCTCGACCCGCTGCTGCGCAAGCGCGTAGTGCTGATCGATACCGCCGGCCTGCAAGCCAGTGACCCGGCGCTGCGCATGCAGCTCGAAAGCCTGGCCGGGCGTGGCATCAAGTCGAAAAATTACCTGGTGCTTGCAACCACCAGCCAGAAACAGGTTCTTACCGCTGCTTATCACAGTTACAAGCGTTGCGGCCTGGCCGGTTGCATCCTCACCAAGCTCGATGAAACTGCGAGCCTGGGCGAAGTGTTGAGCTTGGCCATCAGCCATGAATTACCGGTCGCCTACCTGACCGACGGGCCGCGGATCCCGGATGATCTGCATCTGCCGCGCCGTCATCAGTTGGTCAGCCGTGCCGTAAGTGTGCAAATGCAAGAAGAGCCTAGCGAGGAAGCGATGGCCGATATGTTCGCCGACCTTTACCACCACCCGGCTAAACGGGTCGGTTAAGGCAGGATGAACACCGTGAAATGTACCTACATCGATGGTCTGCAAGCGATTCACGCGGCCAAGCCATGTAGCCTGCGTCTAAGCAAGACAAGGTAAAGAAATAAAATGGGCAGCATGCATCCCGTACAGGTGATCGCGGTGACCGGCGGCAAAGGTGGCGTCGGCAAAACTAACGTGTCAGTGAATTTGTCCCTGGCCCTGGCAGAGCTTGGCCGTCGCGTCATGCTGCTGGATGCTGACCTGGGCTTGGCGAACGTGGACGTTCTGCTGGGGCTGACACCCAAACATACCCTTGCCGATGTGATCGAGGGCCGCTGTGAGCTGCGCGATGTGCTGCTCCAGGGCCCCGGTGGCATCCGCATCGTGCCGGCTGCCTCGGGTACCCAGAGCATGGTGCACCTGAGCCCCGCGCAGCATGCCGGGCTGATCCAGGCGTTCAGCGATATCGGCGACAACCTCGACGTGCTGGTGATCGACACCGCCGCCGGGATCGGCGAATCGGTGGTCAGCTTCGTGCGCGCAGCGCAAGAAGTGCTGCTGGTGGTGTGCGACGAGCCCACTTCGATCACCGATGCCTACGCGTTGATCAAACTGCTTAACCGTGACTACGGCATGAACCGCTTCCGCGTGCTGGCCAACATGGCCCAAAGCCCGCAGGAAGGGCGCAACCTGTTCGCCAAGTTGACCAAGGTCACGGACCGCTTCCTCGATGTGGCTTTACAATACGTCGGCGCAGTTCCTTACGACGAGTGTGTGCGCAAGGCCGTGCAAAAGCAGCGTGCGGTCTACGAAGCGTTCCCTCGTTCCAAGTGCGCACTGGCGTTCAAGGCCATTGCCCAGAAGGTCGATACCTGGCCGTTGCCCGCCAACCCCCGGGGGCATCTGGAATTTTTCGTCGAGCGTTTGGTGCATCAGACGAGCGCAGGACCGGTGCTATGACATCCAGCGGCTACAACCTTTACAAAAAGTCGGCACGTGACAGCCAGGGCGAATTGATCGAGCGTTATGCGCCCCTGGTCAAGCGCATTGCCTATCACCTGTTGGCGCGCCTGCCGGCCAGTGTGCAGGTCGAGGACTTGATCCAGGCCGGCATGATCGGCCTGCTCGAAGTGTCGACCAAATACGATGCAAGCAAGGGTGCGAGTTTCGAGACGTATGCGGGCATCCGCATCCGTGGCGCAATGCTCGATGAAGTACGTAAAGGGGATTGGGCGCCGCGTTCGGTACACCGCAATACGCGGATGGTCAGTGATGCAATTCGTGCAATTGAAGCAAAAACCGGTCGTGACGCTAAAGATCATGAAGTTGCGGCCGAACTCCAATTGAGTCTCGACGATTATTACGGGATTTTGAACGATACCTTGGGCAGCCGCCTGTTCAGTTTCGACGACCTGCTGCAGGACGGCGAACACGAAGGGCTGCACGAGGACGGCGCGAGTGCACATCTCGAACCGTCCCGCGACCTGGAAGACGAACGTTTCCAGAGCGCGTTGGCGGACGCGATTGCCAATTTGCCGGAGCGTGAGCGCCTGGTGCTGGCGCTGTACTACGACGAAGAGCTGAACCTCAAGGAAATCGGTGAGGTGCTGGGGGTCAGCGAATCGCGTGTCAGCCAGTTGCATAGCCAGTGCGCGGCCCGCTTGCGGGGGCGTTTGGGAGAGTGGCGCGCGCGCTGACAGGCAGTGTGGGGACACTGCAGACGCTACCGCGAAGCCGCAAGGTTTCGCGGGTTCGTTCCGTGGTGCCCTGGGCAGTCCTTTTTGTGTAACGCCTGTTGATTGAAATGGCGCGTCCAGGTGCTGGGCGCGTTTAAGACTGCTTGGAGGTCGAATTGGACAAGAACATGAAAATCCTCATCGTTGATGACTTCTCAACGATGCGGCGGATCATAAAAAACCTGTTGCGTGACCTTGGGTTCACCAACACGGTCGAGGCGGATGATGGCATCACGGCGATTCCGATCCTCAACAGCGGGAGCATCGATTTTCTGGTAACCGACTGGAACATGCCGGGCATGACCGGTATCGATCTGTTGCGCCATGTACGTGCCGATGAAAAACTGCGCAGCCTGCCTGTGCTGATGGTGACCGCTGAAGCCAAGCGTGAACAGATCATCGAAGCCGCCCAAGCCGGGGTCAACGGCTACGTGGTCAAGCCATTCACTGCGCTGGCCTTGAAAGAGAAGATTGAAAAAATCTTCGAACGCATCGGTCATTGATGCTGCCACGGGGGAGCTATGGAGCATAACGAATCATCGCAGGCCGACTTCGAGTCGACCCTGAAAAAACATGCTCACCGCTTGGTCGACAGCCTGGAAAAAGGCCAGTTCGCCGATGCGGTGCAGTTGATCCATGAGCTTAACCAGACCCGTGATCGCGGCCTGTACCAGGAAGTGGGCAAGCTCACACGCGAGCTGCACAGTGCGATCGTCAATTTTCAGATTGACCCGCGCATGCCCCAGGCCGAAGAGATTTCGCAAATCACCGACGCCACCGAACGCCTGTCCTATGTGGTCAGGCTGACCGAGGCGGCGGCCAACCGCACCATGGACCTGGTGGAAAACGCCACGCCGCTGGTCAACGGCATGGCCAGCGAAGCCCAGGCCTTGAGCGTTGATTGGGGCCGCTTCATGCGCCGCGAAGTGGGGGCTGAAGAGTTTCGGGAATTGGCCCGTCGGGTCGAGGGTTTCCTGTCGCGCAGCGAACAGGAAAACCGCACGGTGGCCAGCAACCTCAACGACATCCTGCTGGCCCAGGATTACCAGGACCTCACAGGCCAGGTGATCAAACGCGTGACCCAGCTGGTCACCGAAGTGGAAAGCAACTTGCTCAAATTGGTGCTGATGGCCGGCCAGGTCGACCGTTTTGCCGGCATCGAGCATGACCGCGAAGCGATCCTCTCGGAAAAAGATCCACAAAAACATCTCGCCAAGGGTGAAGGTCCGCAGATTCATGCCGATAAACGTGAAGACGTTATGTCAGGTCAGGATGACGTAGATGACCTGTTATCCAGTTTAGGCTTCTAAGGAGCACACCCATGAGCTTCGGCGCCGATGAAGAAATCCTTCAGGATTTCCTTGTAGAGGCCGGCGAAATTCTAGAGCAACTGTCCGAGCAACTGGTCGAGCTGGAAAGCCGACCGGATGATGCGAACCTGCTCAATGCAATTTTTCGCGGTTTTCACACTGTAAAAGGGGGCGCCGGCTTCCTCCAGCTCCATGAGCTGGTGGAGTGCTGTCACATCGCCGAGAACGTGTTCGACATCCTGCGCAAGGGTGAGCGGCAGGTCGACTCGGAACTGATGGACGTGATTCTAGAAGCACTGGATGCGGTCAACGGCATGTTCAGTGAAGTGCGCGAACGTGCGCCGATCACTGCGGCCACTCCGGAACTGCTGGCGGCCCTGGCGCGCCTGGCGGAACCGGCTGCGGCTGCGCCGGTAGCACAAGCTGAGCCGGAACCAGTGGTGGAGGCCGAGGCGGATGTGACCGACAGCGAGTTCGAACAGCTGCTCGATTCGCTCAATGCGGTCAAGGCCGAAGCCGAAGCCCCGGCGGCGCCTGTTGCCACGCCGACCAGCGAAGACATTACCGACGCAGAATTCGAATCCCTGCTCGACCAGTTGCATGGCAAAGGCCAGTTCGCAGCCGATGCCGTGGCACCCGCTGCGCCAGAAGCACCGGCTGCCAGCGCCAGCACCGACATTACCGACGATGAATTCGAGGCATTGCTCGACCAACTGCACGGCAAAGGCACGTTTGTAGCCGAAGCCCTGCCGGAAGTCGCCGCCACTGCTGCCGCAGCTCCAGCGGCTCCAGCGGCCAGCAGCGCCGCACCGGCCGGCGACGGACTGATCTCCGATCACGAGTTCGAAGCCTTGCTGGACGAGTTGCATGGCAAAGGCAAGTTCACCGAGGTAGCCCCGGCTGCCGCGGCTGCGGTCGCCGCCGCACCGGTTGCCGCCAAAGCTGCTGCGCCGGTCGCCAAGCCAGCCCCGGCCCCAGCGGCCGCCCCGGCACCTGCTCGCGCAGCGGCGCCGGCGGCTGCGGAAAAGCCCGCCAGTGAAGCCGAAACCACCGTGCGCGTCGACACCGCGCGCCTGGACGACATCATGAACATGGTCGGCGAGCTGGTGCTGGTGCGTAACCGCCTGGTGCGCCTGGGCCTGAACAGCGGCGACGAAGCCATGCAGAAGGCCGTGTCGAACCTCGATGTGGTCACCGCTGACTTGCAGACCGCCGTGATGAAGACACGGATGCAGCCGATCAAGAAAGTCTTCGGCCGTTTCCCGCGCCTGGTCCGCGACCTGGCACGCCAGCTCAAGAAAGAAATCAACCTGGAACTGGTGGGCGAAGAAACCGACCTCGACAAGAACCTGGTCGAGGCCTTGGCCGACCCGCTGGTCCACTTGGTGCGCAACGCCGTCGACCATGGCATCGAAACCCCGGAAGAACGCGAAGCCTCGGGCAAGTCCCGCAACGGCAAAGTGATCCTGGCGGCGGAGCAGGAAGGCGACCATATCTTGCTGTCGATCACCGATGACGGCAAAGGCATGGACCCGAACATCCTGCGGGGCATCGCCGTCAAGCGCGGCGTGATGGACAAGGACGCCGCCGACCGCCTGACCGACACCGAGTGCTACAACCTGATCTTCGCCCCGGGTTTCTCGACCAAGACCGAGATCTCCGATGTGTCCGGCCGTGGCGTGGGCATGGACGTGGTGAAGACCAAGATCAGCCAGCTCAACGGCTCGATCAATATCTACTCGACCAAGGGCCAAGGCTCCAAGATCGTCATCAAGGTGCCGTTGACCCTGGCGATTATGCCGACCCTGATGGTGATGCTGGGCAACCAGGCGTTCGCCTTCCCGCTGGTCAACGTCAACGAGATCTTCCACCTCGACCTGTCGCGCACCAACGTGGTGGACGGCCAGGAAGTGGTGATCGTGCGCGACAAGGCGTTGCCGCTGTTTTACCTCAAGCGCTGGCTGGTGGCTTCGGCTGCCCATGAAGAACAGCGCGAAGGCCATGTGGTGATTCTGTCCGTGGGCACCCAGCGCATCGGCTTTGTGGTCGACCAACTGGTGGGCCAGGAAGAAGTGGTGATCAAGCCTTTGGGCAAGATGCTGCAGGGAACCCCGGGCATGTCGGGCGCCACCATCACTGGTGACGGTCGCATTGCGCTGATTCTCGATGTTCCGAGCATGCTCAAGCGTTACGCCGCACGGCGTATTTGATTCTGGTGGGGCAGGGCGGTCATGCCCGCCCCGCCTAACGGAGTGTTTATGGCAGTCAAGGTCCTGGTGGTGGACGATTCGGGTTTCTTCCGCCGCCGCGTCTCGGAAATTCTTTCCGCCGATCCAACGATCCAGGTGGTCGGCACGGCCACCAACGGCAAAGAGGCGATCGATCAAGCTATTGCCTTGAAGCCGGACGTGATCACCATGGACTACGAGATGCCGATGATGGATGGCATCACGGCCGTACGTCATATCATGCAGCGCTGCCCCACCCCGGTATTGATGTTTTCCTCGCTGACTCACGAAGGCGCGCGAGTGACCCTCGATGCACTGGATGCCGGCGCGGTGGATTTCCTGCCGAAGAATTTCGAAGACATCTCGCGCAATCCCGAGAAGGTCAAGCAGATGCTGTGCGAGAAGGTGCACAGCATTTCCCGCAGTAACCGTCGCAGCCTGTTCAGCGCACCGGCGCCGGCAGCCGCACCTGCGCCCACAGCGCCTGCGCCTGGCTCGTCGTTTGCACGCCCGGCGCCTGCGCCCGTGGCTCGGCCTGCGGTGGCGCCGGTACGTAGCGCAGCGGCACCGAGTGCTCATTCGCCAGCGCCCAAGCGCAAGGCTTACAAGCTGGTCGCCATCGGCACCTCCACCGGCGGCCCGGTGGCCTTGCAGCGGGTGTTGACGCAATTGCCGGCCAACTTCCCGGCGCCGATCGTACTGGTGCAGCACATGCCCGCCGCGTTCACCAAGGCATTCGCCGAGCGCCTGGACAAGTTGTGCCGCATCACCGTCAAGGAAGCCGAGGATGGTGACATCCTGCGCCCTGGCCTGGCGTTGCTGGCCCCGGGTGGCAAGCAGATGATGGTGGATGGCCGTGGTGCGATCAAGATCCTGCCGGGCGACGAGCGCCTGAACTACAAGCCGTGCGTGGATATCACCTTTGGTTCGGCGGCCAAGTCCTACGGCGACAAAGTTCTGGCGGTGGTGCTTACCGGCATGGGCGCCGACGGCCGTGAAGGCGCACGCCTGCTCAAGCAGGGTGGCAGCACCATCTGGGCCCAGGACGAGGCCAGTTGCGTGATCTATGGCATGCCCATGGCCATCGTCAAGGCTGACCTGGCCGACGCGGTCTATAGCCTGGACGACATCGGCAAGCATCTGGTGGAGGCCTGCCTCTGATGGATGTCTTGAGCCTGATCGGCATCACCATGGCGTTTGTCGCGATCATTGGCGGCAACTACCTGGAAGGCGGCCACCTTGGCGCCTTGGCCAATGGCCCGGCGGCGCTGATCGTGATCGGCGGCACCGTGGGCGCGGCGTTGTTGCAGTCGCCGCTGAGCTCGTTCAAGCGTGCCATGCAGATTCTGGTGTGGATCATTTTCCCGCCACGGGTCGACCTGCCAGGCGGCATCGACCGCGTGGTCAACTGGAGCCTCACCGCACGCAAGGAGGGCCTGCTGGGCCTGGAAGGCGTGGCCGATGCCGAGCCCGACAACTACGCACGCAAAGGCTTGCAGTTGCTGGTGGACGGCGCCGAGCCGGAAGCGATCCGCAGCATTCTCGAGGTGGATTTCTATACCCAGGAAAGCCGTGATATCAACGCTGCCAAAGTCTTTGAAAGCATGGGCGGCTACGCGCCGACCATCGGCATCATCGGCGCGGTGATGGGCCTGATCCACGTGATGGGCAACCTGGCCGACCCCTCGCAACTGGGCAGCGGCATCGCCGTGGCATTCGTTGCCACCATCTACGGCGTGGCCAGTGCCAACCTGGTGCTGCTGCCAGTGGCAAGCAAGCTCAAGTCGATTGCCATGCGCCAGTCGCGTTATCGCGAGATGCTGCTCGAAGGCATCCTGTCGATTGCCGAGGGTGAGAACCCGCGCTCCATCGAATTGAAGCTCCAGGGCTTCATGGATTGATGGGAAGGAGCTGCCAGTGAGCCGTCGCCGTCGCGAGCCCGAGGAACATGTCAACCATGAACGCTGGCTGGTGTCCTACGCGGACTTCATCACCTTGCTGTTCGCGTTTTTCGTGGTGATGTACTCCATCTCGTCGGTCAACGAAGGCAAATACAAGATCATTTCCCAGGCGCTGGTGGGCGTGTTCAACGATACCGAACGTGCCCTCAAGCCAATTCCCATTGGCGACGAGCGGCCCAAGACCGTGACCCCGGCCAAGCCGCTGGTCAACGACAGCGATGAAACCGCCGCCGGCGTCGGTGGCACCAGCGACCCGCTGAAAAGCATCGCCGACGATATCAGTGCCGCGTTTGGCGACTTGATCAGCTCCAACCAGATGACCGTACGCGGCAACGAGCTGTGGGTGGAGATCGAGCTGAACTCCAGCCTGTTGTTCGCCAGCGCCGATGCGCTGCCGAGCGACCAGGCGTTTACCATCATCGACAAGGTGGCGTCGATTCTCAAACCATTTGAAAACCCGATTCACGTTGAAGGCTTCACCGACAATTTTCCCATCAGCACCGCGCAGTACCCGACCAACTGGGAACTGTCATCCGCCCGAGCGTCGAGCATCGTGCGCATGCTGGCCATGCAGGGGGTCAACCCCCAGCGCCTGGCTTCGGTGGGCTATGGTGAATTCCAGCCGGTGGCCAATAACGCCACGGTGGAAGGCCGTGCACGCAACCGCCGGGTGGTGCTGGTGGTGTCGCGCAACCTGGATGTACGCCGCAGCCTGACCGGTACCGGCACCGCCAATGCAACCCCGGATGCGGCGTTGAGGCGTGCTGGCACACAAACTGCACCGCCCGTAGTCAAGTCGCCGGTCAGATCGAGTAACGTCAATTCTCCGTCACCGGCTCAATAACCTTATGCAATGTCTCGGTCGCGCCTGTGCCCACCGGGAGGAACCAACCGAATGAGAGTCTGGGCAGTTGCCAATCAAAAGGGTGGAGTCGGCAAGACCACCACTTCCATCGCCTTAGCCGGCTTGCTGGCCGAGGCGGGCAAGCGCGTGGTCGTGGTCGACCTGGACCCCCACGGTTCCATGACCAGCTATTTCGGCTATGACCCGGATGCGCTGGAACACAGCTGCTATGACCTGTTCCTGCACAAGGGCAGCGTGGCGGCGGATTTGCCTGGGCAACTGTTGCTGCCCACCAGCAACGACAACATTTCGCTGTTGCCGTCGAGCACCGCCCTGGCCACCCTCGAGCGCCAGTCGCCGGGGCAAAGTGGCCTGGGCCTGGTGATCGCCAAGACCCTCGCGCAGCTGTGGCAGGAGTTCGACTACGCGATCATCGACAGCCCGCCGTTGCTCGGTGTGCTGATGGTCAATGCCTTGGCGGCCAGCCAGCAACTGGTGATTCCGGTGCAGACCGAACACCTGGCGGTCAAAGGCCTGGAACGCATGGTGAGCACACTGGCGATGATCAACCGCTCGCGCAAGCAGGCGCTGCCATTCAGCATTGTGCCCACGTTGTTCGACCGTCGTACCCAGGCGTCCCTCGGCACCCTGCGGGTATTGCGTGATGCCTACCCGGAGACCATCTGGAATGGCTATATCCCCGTGGACACACGCCTGCGTGACGCCAGCCGCGCCGGGCTCACGCCGTCGCAGTTCGATGGCAAGAGCCGTGGCGTGCTGGCGTATCGTGCGTTGCTCAAGCATCTGCTGTCGCAGCAGCTTGTGGCGCAGGTGGCGTGATGAACCGACCCGTCGACCTCAAGACCCGGCCGCAACTGGCACTGCAATCCTACCTGGATGCCTTGCTGCAGGACGCGACCGAGGAAGAGCTGCCGGAACCGATCCTGGTGCTGGAGCCTGCTGTCGAGCCCCCCGGCACGCTGGATGAGTTCCAGCTGGCGGTGCTCGAGGAGCAGGCCCGCGATGCACTTGCCGAGGCTGCGCCTGTGGTGCCGGTCACGCCAGACCAGGTTGCGCCCGTGGTGGTCGAGCCATTGGTTGAAGTGCATTTGCCGCCGAGCATCACGCCGCCGCCGGTGACCGGCGATGGCCGCCCTGCATGGGCTGCCGAGCCGTTCGAGTGCCTGCTGTTCGACGTCGCCGGGCTGACCCTGGCGGTGCCGCTGGTGTGCCTGGGCTCGATCTATTCGTTGGAAGGCCACGAGCTGACGCCGCTGTTTGGCCAGCCGGAGTGGTTCCTCGGCATCCTGCCCAGCCAAGCCGGCAACCTCAAGGTGCTGGATACCGCGCGCTGGGTGATGCCCGACCGCTACCGCGACGACTTCCGCCAGGGTTTGCAATACGTGATCTCGGTGCAGGGCTATGAGTGGGGGCTGGCAGTGCATCAAGTCAGCCGCTCGTTGCGCCTGGACCCGAATGAAATCAAATGGCGCAGCCATCGTGGCCAGCGGCCATGGTTGGCGGGCACCGTGATCGAACACATGTGCGCCTTGCTGGATGTCGCCGAACTGGCCGAGTTGATCGCCAGCGGGGCGGTCAAGGCGATGCCGCAGAACAAACGCAGTTGATTGAACAATAAGGTCCGTGCGCGAGTGCGGTCAGAGCAGCCTATACGCCGTGTCGAACGGCACTTGAAGGGGTCAGAGAGATGAACAAGTCAGCGTCCGCACAAGGTTTGGATGATCCGATCCTGCAATGGGTTACCTTCAAACTGGACAACGAAACCTACGGCATCAACGTCATGCGTGTGCAGGAAGTGCTGCGCTATACCGAAATCGCGCCAGTGCCGGGTGCGCCAAGCTACGTGCTGGGCATCATCAACCTGCGCGGCAACGTGGTAACCGTGATCGACACCCGCCAGCGCTTCGGCCTGGACACGGTCGAAGTCAGCGACAACACGCGCATCGTGATCATCGAAGCCGACAAGCAGGTGGTCGGGATCATGGTCGACAGCGTGGCCGAAGTGGTCTACCTGCGCCAATCGGAAGTGGAAACCGCGCCGAACGTCGGTAACGAAGAATCGGCCAAGTTCATCCAGGGCGTGTGCAACAAGAACAACGAGCTGTTGATTCTGGTTGAGCTGGACAAAATGATGAGCGAAGAAGAATGGTCGGAACTGGAGAGCATCTGATTGTTCCTTGAGGCAGCGGTGATTGTCCTGGCCCTGTTATGGGCCGGGACCTTGGCGTTTGTGCTGCGCTATGTACGCCAGCAACGGGAGTTGGCCCTGCAACAGGCCGAACGCGATGCGGTGCGCGACCGGCGCATCCTGGAACTGGTCAAGCGTGTCGACCACTTCCAGCAAAGTGCCGTGCGGGTCGGGGATGAAGTGCATGAACTGCGCGCGATACTTGCGCCGTTGCCGGACAAGTTGGTGCAGTTGGAGCAGCGCGATCCTTCGAACCTGTCGTTTGCCCAGGCAGCCAAGCTGGTGGGCATGGGCGCGACCGTGGATGAGTTGACGCAGTCTTGCGGGTTGACCCAGGCCGAGGCGCAGTTGATGAGCAAGTTGCACAAGAGCTGAGCCTGTTTGTCCGACAGGCACCGGCCAGGCAGCACACGCGCACCCATTGCGCCTCGCCCGCCAATGCCAGTCCTGTCGCTAGCTCACCCTCGAGTCGGTGGTGCGGTGTTCAGCCAGGGTGCGTTCAAGGATGACAACCTGGTCCGGATCCAGGCCAAAACGTTCGCGGTGTTTGAGCGTCCGTTCGAGTGTGTCCAACCCCGCAGCGCCGTGGCGTTTCAAGTAGGCGTTAACGTAGGCCTGCGAATCTGCAAGAAATACAATGTCGAAATCCACCATCTCCCTGACCACCAGTAGCGGTATGGGCGAGGTCAGTGGCCGGAACTCCGGATTCCTGAGGCCAGGTTTTTTGCAGGTGGAATAGAACTCGCCAAGCATTAGACCCGCGTCAAGAAAGGCGGGCTTCAACATGGCGTGGAACTCGTCGACTTTATGTTCCGGATGAATATCAGGAAAGACGGCGACAATAGTCTTGAATTGGGTTTTATCACCTTCTGTCGGCGCTGCCCGGTTGAAGTGGTCAATTAACGACAGCATGTCTTCGCATACGGCCTGGTCGCAACGGTCGCGCGTCGCCAGTTCGGTCAGCCAGAACGTTTCTCGTTTCATCGCGTTGGGCGTCCAGGGGCAGACTACGCCGGGGCGTCCGATGTCCGCGCTGGGCTTGCACAGGTATTCACTGGACCAGCGTGCGATGTGCTGCAAAGGGCTGAGTGTTGAGTCGTCCTCATGCGCTGAGTTGATCAAGTTGGCAATGGGGATCAGTTCGAGGGGTGTCGAGTGATCTGTATGTTGGGGTTCTATCTTCATCATGTTCGCCGCTCGTTTTGGTTGAAGTCTGGAGAGGTGCGTGCACGATGAGGTTGAGGGAGTGCGGCCACGGTACGAAGGTGCAATGTCCTGGGGCCGTGTACGAAATCTTTGAGCCCAGAGTAAGTTCGTCACTAATTTCCAATCCCCAGTGACTTTTTCCTGCTGTTTCAGGGTCAACATCCTTCAAGCACCTTTGAACCAGGAGATTCCCCCATGACAACCCCCAAGGCCCTGTTAATCCTCCACGGCAAGCAAGCCCTCAACGAGGACGTGCGCAGCGCCGTGCAGGCCAGGCGCAAGCAGGGTTGGGAGTTGGCGGTGCGGGTGACCTGGGAGGGCGGCGATGCCCAGCGTCTGGTCAACGAGGCACTGGATAACGGCTATACCCATATCATCGCCGGTGGCGGCGACGGCACCCTGCGCGATGTGGCCGAGGCCATGGCGTTGGCCAAGACCGATGCCAGCCTGGTACTGATGCCCCTGGGCACCGCCAATGACTTCGCCAAGGCCGCCGGTGTGCCCTTGGAACCGGCTGGCGCCCTGGCGTTGCTGGACGTTCAACCCAGGGCTATCGACCTTGGCCAGGTGGGCGGTCAGATCTTCCTGAACATGGCTACCGGAGGTTTCGGCAGCCAGGTCACGGCCAACACCTCCGAAGACCTGAAGAAGGTCCTCGGCGGCGCCGCCTACCTGTTCACCGGTTTATCGCGCTTCAGTGAATTGAAGGCCGCCTACGGGGAGCTGGAAGGCCCGGATTTCCACTGGAAAGGCGAGCTGCTCGCACTGGGTATCGGCAACGGGCGTCAGGCCGGTGGCGGGCATGTCCTGTGCCCTGGCGCATTGGCCGATGATGGATTGCTCGACGTCAGCATCCTGCCGGCCCCCCAGGAGGTGGTCGGTACGTTACGTGAGTTGATGAACAACGGCTGGGGCCTGGACACCATGTTCGTTCGCGCACGCCTGCCATGGGTCAATATCAAGGTCGCCCAAGGCTTGTATATCAACCTCGATGGTGAGCCGCTGGAAGGCGATGATCTGCATTTCGAAGCATTGCCAAAGGCCCTGCGCGTGCACCTGCCGCTGGGGTCGCCGCTAGTCGTCCAGGCTGATGATCTGCTCACGCACGGCAAATAGCACGAGGCCCGCCACGTCGAAAATCTGCAAGCGCTTCATGATCTGCGAGCGGTGGGCTTCCACGGTCTTGATGCTCAGGCCCAGGCCGTGGGCGATTTCACGGGTGGACTTGCCGCGCACGATCAGGCGCAGGATTTCCAGTTGTCGCGCTGTCAGGTTATGGCCGTTGGCAACGGGTGCGTTCGGGCCCTGGCTGCGGATCAGCGCCTGGTTGATCACCGTGTGGGCGATTGCGGGGCTCAGGTAGCGTTCGTTGTTACGCAGGGCCAGCAGCGCGTGTTCCAGCTCGTTGGCGGTGGTGTCCTTGAGCAGGTAGCCGTGGGCGCCCGCCTCCAGCGCACGCATGATCAGCTCGGGGTCGGTGTGCATCGACAGGATCAGCACCTTGCACGTGGGGTAGGCGCTTTTGAGTTGCTGCAAGGCATCCAGGCCGCCGGTGTGTTTCATCGACAGGTCGAGCAGCACGATGTCCGGCTGCAGGGCACTGAATTGCTCCAGCAACTGCGCACCATCGCTGGCCTCACCGATCACGCTGTAGCCGGGGATATCCAGGATCAGCGCCCGTACGCCGGCGCGAATCAGTGCGTGGTCATCGACCAGGAGTAAGGTGCAGGTCACTCGAGAACCTTAGGGGAGCTGGCCCGTTTGAGGGCGCGGGGCGCCCAGGGGAAAAGTGCGTCGATGCGTGTGCCTTTGCCTGGCTGGCTGCTGACGGACAACGTGCCTCCCAACTGATCTATCCGTTCGCTCATGCCGGCCATGCCCCGCTGGCCTTCCCGGCCGGGGTCGGTGGCGGGCGAGAAACCCAGGCCGTCATCGCAGATCATCAGCGACAGGCCTTCGGGCAGGCGTTGCAGGCGCACCAGCAGATTGTGCGCCTGGGCATGGCGAAGCATGTTGGTGACGGCTTCCTGGGTGATGCGAAAGGCCGCCACGGCCATTTCCTCGGGGATGCCGGTCAGTCGTTGCTGGCACTCCAGGCTCCAGCATACCTGGGTGTTCTCCAAGGTCTTGAGCAGGTGCGCGCGCAGGCTGGCTTCCAGGCCCAGGCTTGCCAGCTGGCGAGGGTTGAGGATCGCGGACACGTCGCGCACCTTAGCCAGGGTTTCGTTGAGCGTGTTGCACAGCACTGAACAATGGTTTTGCAGGTCTTGGGGCAGGCGACGTTGCAGCCATTCGCCTTGCAGTTTGGCGGCGGTCAGCAGTTGGCCAATGTCGTCGTGCAGTTCGCGGCTGAGACGGTGGCGTTCGTTTTCCTGGACTTGCAGCAGGCGGTCGGCCAGTTCCTGGGGCTGGAACTTGATGGCTTTGCGCGAGCACCACTGGTACAGGCCCACCACCACCAGCGTGGCGAAGTTGAGCAGCAGGATCAATAACGGCAGCGACGCGCCATGCAGGTAGGCCCATAGACTGGCCAGCGTTGCGCACAGGCACAGGGCAAGGACTATGCGAGGTGCATGACTGCGGGACACGGACCTTGCGATGAGTGACTTGAGACTGGCGTACATAGCGGATGGAGCCAATGAGGGTTCGCTGCGGGAAGACCGGTCACGGCGGTTGACTGGGCTCTGTTGGGAATGCGGTGCCGAATCGTGGTTATCCATGATGAAGTTGAGTCACTTCGAGCGGGGCATAGTACCACCACTATTACCGTTGGTCGCCTGGCACTTTCCCTGTTGGATGTGTTGGCCACGTCAGCGCTCTGAGCAATAGTCCCAGAGTTCAAAGATAGCCAGTTGTATTAATTAGAGTAGTTTGTACAACTATTGAATGACAGGCTAAGTGGGTTTCATCTTTTGAGCAAAAACGGTCGTTTTCAGATAGCCAGGTATTAAATACGACCTTTGCGGTTCAAGATCCCTGCTGCAAGCGAGACTGCAGGTCAGGTGCATAATCTTTTTGCGGGATCTGCGAGGTCACCGTTGCAATCAGCGATGTCTGTTCACTGTCGTCCAGACTCAACTCGCCGGTACGCATGTCGATCAGCTCCAACTGCCAAGCCAGTAGCGTCAGGCAGTCATGCAGCGCATCCAGTGCCTGGTCATGCAGTTGCACGGGGCTCACGGCATTGGCGATCAGGTACTGGATATGTCGTGAGAACTCGCTGATCGCCTGCAAGGCCAGGCCGTCGGCTTTTTCAGCCAGTTTAGCCAGGCTTGCCTTCATGCAGTCGATGGCATCGCTGTCGTTGCGGATCAAATGCAGGTGGTTCAGGCATTCTTCAGACTTGGCCAGCAGCATTTCCGCTTCCAGCAGAAAATCGGGAAGTGCTGTTTGCCATTCGTTTGCGCTATTCATCATGCAAGTCTCCACAACTTTAGGTCGGGTGATGAGATGTCGCACCGGGCGAATAGCTTAAAACTAGCGCTGAAATTTGACGGGAATCTGTAGGTCGCTTCTGATGTTGCAGTAGGACGTTTATTGAAATGCCGACAAAGGCCGTGCTTCGTCCTCATTATCGGGACTGCTTGCACACCTTTAGTAGCCGACATGTAAGTGCCTGAAAGGCCGGTGGGCCGAGGGCTTGGGATGGCAAACAAAAGCCTGACTCCATTCATGCAATGAGAATGGCGTCACATTAATGGCTATTAGATATCGCGAATATCAGGTTAGGCCCGATTGTGCCTAGGGGAATCCCTTATATAGCGGAACCTCACGTCGATTTGGATGTCGCGCAAGGTCATGGTCTCTGCCTATGCAGGAGCCGTTGCAGTAAAGCATGATGTCAGTGTGACATCAATGAATTTACATGGCATTTTACTCAGGTCAAGGTCTGGCGTTTGCCGCCGATAACCCACTACAGGCGCGAGTTGGCTCGCGACAACCTCGAGAGCGCGCCACGCTCGCATCAGTGGCACATTCCCTCAGCACACCAGGAGCTTTCAATGGCCGGCATTCTCGACACGGTAGATCAACGCACGCAATTGGTGGGTGAGAATCGCCTGGAAATTCTCATGTTCCGCCTGGCCGGGCGGCAATTGTTTGCCATCAACGTGTTCAAGGTGCAGGAAGTGCTGCAGCTGCCCAAGCTGACCCTGATGCCCCAGCGCCACCCCTTCGTGTGCGGGGTGGTCAACCTGCGTGGCCAGACCTTGCCGGTGATCGACCTGTCCCAGGCCATCGGCATGCGCCCTCTGGTGCCAGGGCCCAACAGCACCATTATCGTCACCGAATACAACCGTTCGGTGCAGGCGTTCCTGGTAGGCGGGGTCGACCGCATCGTCAACATGAACTGGGAAGCCATCCTGCCGCCGCCGACCAGCGCCGGGCGCCAGCATTACCTCACCGCCATCAGCAAGGTCGATGACCAGTTGGTGGAGATCATCGACGTGGAGAAAGTCCTCGCCGAGATCGTGCCCTACAACGCCAAGGTCTCCCGGGAAAAACTTGAAGACCCGATCCTGGAGCGTGCCCGTGGCCGCGAAGTGCTGCTGGTGGACGACTCCAACGTGGCCCTGTCGCAGTTGCGTGACACCCTCGGCCAGTTGGGCGTGAAGATGCACATCGCCAGTGACGGCCTCAAGGCCCTGAACATGCTCAAGGCCTGGGCTGACACGGGCCAGGTGATGACCGACAAGCTGCTGATGATCTTCACCGATGCCGAAATGCCCGAGATGGACGGCTACCGCCTCACCACCGAAATCCGCAATGACCCGCGCCTGCGTGGGCTCTACGTAGTACTGCACACCTCACTGTCGGGCAGCTTCAACGAGTCGATGGTGAAGAAGGTGGGTTGTGACAATTTCCTCTCCAAATTCCAGCCGGACAAGCTGGTAGATGTGGTGCGCCAACGACTGATGTTGGACGAAGTGCCTGCCTGAGGTTAGGATGACACTTTGTGTCCTAGGAATGCAGGCCCATGCTTCGTCTCAGTGCGTTGTACCGTTACCCTTTGAAATCCGGCAAGGGCGAACTTTTGCAGCAGATCGGCCTGGATAAACTCGGGTTGCAGGGGGATCGACGCTGGATGCTGGTGGACGAAGCCAGCGGGCGGTTCCTGACGCAGCGGGCGGTGGCGAAGATGAGCCAACTGTCGGCGCTGTGGAACAGCATGGGCGGCCTGACCCTCAGTTCGCCCGGTCATGCGCCGCTGGAGGTGGCTTTGCCCGGCGACGAGGACTTACGCGGTGTCACCATCTGGCGCGACACCTTGCGCGTACCGGATGCAGGCGATGCAGCGGCGGCCTGGGTCAGTGCGTTCATCGGCAAACCCACACGCCTGGTGCATATGCCCTTGGAGCGTGCGCGTTCTACCGACTCCGGTTATGGCCAGGATCACGATCAGGTGGGGTTCGCCGACGGTTACCCCTTGCTGTTGATCGGGCAGGCTTCCCTGGACGACCTGTGCGCGCATATCGGCCGGCCGATGGAAATGCTGCGCTTTCGGCCCAACCTGGTGATCGAGGGCGCCGAGGCCTTTGCCGAAGATGGCTGGAAACGCTTGCGCATCGGCGACGTGGAGTTTCGGGTGGTCAAGCCGTGCTCGCGCTGCATCCTCACCACCATTGACCCGCAGACCGGCGAGCGCAGTCCCGACCGTGAGCCTTTCGCCACGCTGGAGACCTATCGCAAGACCGAGAAGGGCGCGATGTTTGGCCAGAACCTGGTCAACGATGGCATCGGGCGCCTGGAAGTCGGCATGCCGGTGACGGTGCTGGAATAAAAAATGCCCGTCTCGCTGGAGACGGGCTTTTTTGTTTGCCGGTGATGCTTAGCCGCGGTATTCACACAGGTAAGCGGTGTCCACGGCGACCTTCAATTGGAACTTGCTGTTGGCCGGCACGTTGAACTGGCTGCCGGCGGCAAAGGTTTCCCACTCGCTGCTGTCGGGCAGCTTGACGGTCAGGGCGCCGGAAACCACGTGCATGATTTCACGCTGGGCGGTGCCGAATTCGTATTCACCCGGGGCCATCACACCGATGGTCGCCGGCCCTTCTGCGGTGCCGAAAGCGATCGACTTGACGGTGCCGTCGAAGTACTCGTTGACTTTGAACATGGGTGAATCCTCGGAAAAGGGTCTGGAAAGGCCGGCCAGTATGCCCAACCCTACGAGAGCTGCCTAGACCGGCAAAATCAACGGCAACAGGCGTGCGGTGTTGCGTGCATCTTCCAACGCGCGATGCTGCTGGCCATGGAACTGCATCCCCGCCAATTGCAGGGCGCCGTTGAGCCCCAGCGGCTTGTCCAGGCGCCGGGCCTTGGCAAAGCGCTGCTTGAGGTTCACGTGCGGTGTTTGGCCCAAGGCGCTGGCCAGGTCATGGCGTTGCCATTCCAGCTCAAGCTGCACGCGATCGTAATCACCCCAGCTGGCCCAGCCTTCCAGGCGAGCCTGATGCTGGCCCAGCCAGCGCTCGAACAGCGGCCACACCTCGGTGATCGGTGCGGCTGCGTCGATATTGGCCTGGGTGATGTGGGTCAGTTTGCGGCAAAAGGGCGTCAGCAGTGGCCGTCGCAGTGGCCGCACAAAGCGCTGGAAGTGATCCAGTTCGCGGCCCTGGCGGTTGACCAGGCTGGCGCCAATCTCGATGACTTCCATCTCCGTCACGGGCCAACCGCCGTCATCCGTTGTGGCTTCAAGGTCAATAATCAGCCAATGAGGCATGGTGCAGGTTCCCGTACTCGTCCCTTTCTGATGGGGATAGAGCGTAGCCCGGCCTTGTAGTTCCGCCCAGGGCCGTTATTCGATCTCCAGCAAAACCTGGCGATTGCGCACCTGATCACCCGTCAAGACCTGCACGCCCTTGATGATGCCATCGATGCCAGCCTTCAGCGGGTGCTCCATTTTCATCGCTTCGAGCACCAGCAGCAGTTGGCCTTTGCTGACCCGCTCGCCGACGCTGACGCGTATGTCGACGATGGCGCCGTCCATGGGGGCCTTGACCGTGCCGCTGCTGGCGTCGACCTGGCGGCTGGCGGCTTGCTGGGTGCGGTTGATCACCGTCATGCCGGGCAGCCACAACTGGGTGTCGTCGAGGTGGTAGGCGATACGCCGGCGGATGCCATTGAGTACCTGTGTGGCCCAACGCCCGTCGGTGGTGAGTTGCTGGGCGTCGGCACTCACGGTGTGGATTTTGCCATTGGCCTCGAGGCGATAGGTGCACGGAGCATTGGCATTGTTGCGCCATCCTGCCAGTCCTTGGGGATGCTGGTCGGCGCTGTGTCTATAAAACAGCGCTGCTGCCAAGCTGAGCTGTTCGTTTGAGAGCACCTGGGGCGGTATTTCGCCGAAGTGTTCTGCGATAAAGGCGGTGCTGAAATCGCCGGCGATAAAACCCGGATGCTTGAGCAAATCAGCCAATAGCTGCTGATTCGTGGTGACGCCGAGTAACACCGTGTCTTCCACCGCCCGCAGCAACTTACGTCGGGCCTCTTCACGGTTGGCGCCATGGACGATGATCTTGCCCAGCATCGGGTCATAGAACGGGCTGACTTGGTCTCCTTCACACAAACCATGGTCAATGCGCACGCCGGGGGCGGGCACCCAACGCAACACTTCACCGGTTTGCGGCAGGAAACCCTGGGCCGGGTCTTCGGCGTACAGGCGCACCTCCATGGCATGGCCATTGAGGGCTACATCGGCCTGTGCCAACGGAAGGGGCTGGCCTGCGGCGATGTGCAGTTGCCAGGCCACCAGGTCGAGGCCGGTGATCAGTTCGGTCACCGGGTGTTCGACTTGCAGGCGTGTATTCATTTCCAGGAAATAGAACCGGCCGTTGCGGTCGAGCAGAAACTCCACGGTGCCGGCGCCGACGTAATTCACCGCCCGTCCAGCCTTGAGCGCGGCTTCGCCCATGGCCTGGCGCAACTCGGCGGTCATCACCGGGCAAGGGGCTTCTTCGATGATTTTCTGATGGCGGCGCTGGATCGAACAATCGCGCTCGCCGAGGTAGATCAGGTTGCCATGGCTGTCGCCGAACAGTTGCACTTCAACGTGGCGCGGGTCGACCAGCGCCTGTTCGAGGATCAGTTCGTCGTTGCCGAAGGCGTTCATGGCTTCCGAGCGTGCGGTGCGTAGTTGCTCCAGCAACTGTTCGGGTTGGTGCACCAGGCGCATGCCACGCCCACCGCCACCGGCGCTGGCCTTGATCATCAGCGGGAAGCCGATGCGCTGGGCTTCTTGTTGAAGCGTGGCATCGTCCTGGGCGCTGCCTTGGTAGCCGGCGATACAAGGTACGCCGGCATCGAGCATGGCGAGCTTGGACAGGCGCTTGCTGCCCATCAGTTCGATGGCTTCGACGCTGGGGCCGATGAAGGTGATATTGGCGTTCTGGCAGGCACGGGCGAAGTCGGGGTTTTCGGAGAGAAAGCCGTAGCCGGGGTGGATGGCGTCGGCGCCGGTGCGTTGGGCGGCGTCGAGGATGGCGGCTATGTTCAGGTATGACTGATGGACGGGGGCGGGGCCGATGTTCACGGCTTCGTCGGCCATCTGCACGTGCAGGGCGTGGCTGTCGGCGTCGCTGTACACAGCGACGGTGCGGTAACCCAATGCCTGGGCGGTGCGTTGGATGCGGCAGGCGATTTCGCCGCGGTTGGCGATCAGGATTTTGCTGAAGGCGGGCATTGGTCTATTCCTTGAAGGATGGATTGGCTGTTCTGGCCTCATCGGGAGCAAGCCCCCTCCCACATTTGAAATGCATTCCAACCTGTGGGAGCGGGCTTGCTCGCGAAGGCGTCATTCGCACCACCGTGGCTTGCGCTTGTGCACAAACGCCTGTGTGCCCTCAATCCCTTCCTCGCTCGCGACTGCCTCGGCAAACCACTGCGCCCCGCGGTCCAGCACTGCATCAAGCGGCTCATCCATGCTGGCCAACAACAACGCCTTGGTTCGCGCATTCGCCCCCGGCGCGCACTGCAACACCTGCCCCAGCACTTCGTCCAGGCGCTGGGCCAGTGCCTGGGCATCGTGCTCGACAAAATGCACCACCCCCAGCCGCTCGGCTTCAACCCCATCGAACCGCGCCGCCGTCAGCGCCAGTCGGCGTGCCTGGGTCAGCCCAATACGCTTGACCACAAAGGGGGCAATCTGCGCCGGCAGCAACCCCAGGCGGGTCTCGGGCAAGCCGAACTGGGCCTGGTGGTCGGCGATCGCAATATCACTCACGCACGCCAAGCCAAAGCCGCCGCCCAGCACTGCGCCTTGCAGCAACACAATCACCACCTGCGGTACGGCTTCTACCTCTTGCAGCAAGGTGCCAAATGCCCGGTTCAACGCTTGCAACTGAGCGCCTGCGCCAACCAAGTCCTTCACATCGGCCCCCGCGCAGAAGTGCCCGCCCGCACCACTGATCACCACGGCGCGCACCTGGCTGTCCAACTGTGCCAATACCGCACGCAGTTCCTTGACCATTGCCAGGCTCATCGCATTGCGGCACTCCGGCCGGTTGAGGGTGATATGCAGCACGCCGCTATGGGCTTCGAGCAGCAGGGTGTTCATGGCTTTTTACCGGGCAGGGTGCCCATCAGTTTGCAGATGATGCCCAGCATGATTTCGTCGGCGCCGCCGCCAATCGACACCAGGCGCACATCGCGATAGGCGCGGGCTACCGGGTTGTCCCACATGAAACCCATGCCGCCCCAATATTGCAGGCAACTGTCGCTGACCTCGCGGCCAAGGCGCCCGGCCTTGAGCTTGGCCATCGACGCCAGGCGAGTGACGTCCTGGCCCTTGATGTATTGCTCGGTGGCCTGGTAGACCAAGGCGCGCAGGCATTCGATCTCGGTCGCAAGTTCGGCCAGGCGAAAATGGATCACCTGGTTGTCGATCAACGCTTTGCCGAAGGTCTGGCGCTCCTTGCAGTACGCGATGGTGCTGTCGATGCAGTACTCCAGGCCCTTGATCATATTGGCCGCGCCAAACAGGCGTTCTTCCTGGAATTGCAGCATCTGCATCATGAAGCCCGCGCCCTCCTGACCGATGCGGTTGCGCTGCGGCACGCGCACGCCATCGAAGAACACCTGGGCGGTCTCGGAGCTGTGCATGCCGAGCTTTTCCAGGGGCGGGCTGACGCTGATGCCCGGGCTGTTCATCGGCACCATGATCAGGGATTTGTTGATGTGCGGCTTGTCATCGGAGGTGTTGGCCAGCAGGCAGATAAAGTCGGCGCTGGGCGAGTTGGTGATCCACATCTTGCTGCCGTTGATCACGTAGTCGTCGCCGTCCTTGCGCGCATGGGTCTTGAGCCCGGCCACGTCGGAGCCGGCGCCGGTTTCCGAAACACCGATGCAGCCGACCTGTTCGCCGCTGATGGCCGGGCGCAGGAATTCGTCGCGCAGCTCATCGGAACCGAAACGGGCCAGGGCCGGGGTGCACATGTCGGTCTGCACACCGATGGACATGGGGATGCCGCCACAGCCAATGGTGCCAAATTCTTCGGCGGCGACGATGGAGTAGCTGTAGTCCAGGCCCATGCCGCCGAACTGCTCCGGCTTGGAAATGCCCAGCAGACCGAGGTCGCCGGCCTTACGGAAGATTTCATGGATGGGAAAACGCCCGGCTTTTTCCCATTCATCCACATGGGGGTTGATCTCGCGGTCGACGAAAGCGCGCACGGTGCGGCGCAGTTCCTGATGTTCCTGGGTGAAGATCATTTTTATAGTTCTCCTGGCCGTCGTTAGAAACGCGCTACACCAAAGCTGTTCGGTTGCAGTTGTCGCCGTTCGGCTTCATCACAGATATCCAATAGAAACCCGAGCAAGGTACGGGTATCCCGTGGATCGATCAGCCCGTCGTCCCACAGATTGGCGCTGCCGTAAAGTGCGGTGGATTGGCTGTCGAGCTTCTGCGCGGTGACCTGTTCGAGCATGTCCAGTACCTTGGGATCGGGCACCAGGCCGTCCTTCAATTGCTTGGCCTCGGTGACGATGCGCAGCACCTTGCCGGCCTGCGCGCCACCCATCACCGCCGTGCGGCTGTTGGGCCAGGCGAAGATAAAGCGTGGGTCCAGGCCGCGGCCGCACATTGCATAGTTGCCGGCACCGTAGGAACCGCCGACCACAAGGGTGAGTTTAGGCACGCGGGCATTGGCCACTGCCTGGATCATCTTCGCGCCGTGCTTGATCACCCCTTGCTGTTCGGACTCGGTGCCGACCATGAAACCGGTGGTGTTATGCAGGAACAGCAGCGGCGTGCGGCTCTGGTCGCACAGCTGGATAAACTGCGCGGCCTTGCTCGCACCCTTGGGCGTGATGGGGCCGTTGTTGCCGATCACGCCGACGGCGCGCCCCTGGATCTGCAGGTGGCCGCAGACGGTGTGGGCGTCGAACTCGCCCTTGAATTCAAGAAAGTGCGAGCCGTCTGCCAGGCGTGCGAGGATCTCGCGCACGTCGTAGGGTTTTTTCGGGTCATCGGGAATCAGCCCCAGCAACTCTTCAATGGGATATAGCGGCTCTGCGTAGGCACGTTTGGGCGCGAGGGGCAGACGCTGATTCCACGCCAGCAAGCCGACAATTTCACGCACGATGCGCACGCCGTCGGCATCGTTTTCCGCCAGGTATTCGGCAGTGCCAGCGGTTTGCGCGTGCATCTCAGCGCCGCCCAGTGCTTCGTCGGTGGCGATTTCGCCGGTAGCGGCCTTGAGCAACGGTGGCCCGGCGAGGAACAGCTTGGCCCTGCCGCGCACTACCACCACGTAATCCGACAAACCCGGTTGATACGCACCGCCTGCCGTGGCTGAGCCATGCACTACGGTAATTTGCGGCAGGCCCATGGCCGACATGCGCGCCTGGTTGGCAAAGCTGCGTGCGCCCTCGACGAAAATCTCGGCGGCATAGTTGAGGTTGGCGCCGCCGCTTTCGGCCAGGGTCACCACCGGCAGTTTGTTTTCCATGGCGATCTGTTGCAGGCGCAGGGATTTTTTCAGGCCGGAGGGGGAAATGGTGCCGCCCTTGATCGCGCTGTTGTTGGCCACTACCAGCATGCGCACGCCGCTGACATAGCCGATGCCGGCGATCAACCCGCCACCGGCCGCGCTGCCATCCTTGTCGTCATGGAGTTTGTAGCCGGCAAGGCTTGCCAGCTCGAGGAACGGCGCGCCAGGGTCGAGCAGCAAATTGAGGCGCTCCCGGGGCAGCAATTGGCCGCGCTTGTCGAACTTGGGCTTGGCTTCCTGGGCTTTGGCAAGCAGGGTGTGTTCCAGCTGGCGCAACTGGGCGATGGCGGCCAGCATGGCTTCGCGGTTTTGCGCGAACTGCGGGCTGTGGGCGTCGATCAGGCTTTCAATTGTCGGCATGGGGTTATTGCTCCGCCTTGAGCACATCCGGCAGGTACGCACGGTGGAAACCGTTGAAGGGTTCACTGGGCGCTTGCGCCTTGTGCAGCGGCCACGCCCGGCTGCCCAGGCTGGCGGCGCCGTCGATGCGCAGGGTGCTGCCGCTGACGAAGGCCGCGGCCGGGCTGAGCAGAAACACGATAGCGGCGCTGACTTCCGACTCGGTGCCGATACGCTTGAGCGGTACATACTCGCGCAGGGTAGGGATCACCGCCTTGAACGCGCCTTCATAGGTGTCCATGCCGCTGGAGGCGATCCAACCGGGGGCCACGGCATTCACACGCACCCCGGCATAACCCCATTCAAACGCAGCGGTCTTGGTGAAGTTGTCCATGCCTGAACGCGCCGCGCCGGAGTGGCCCATGCCGGGCATGCCGCCCCACATGTCGGCGAGCATGTTGACGATGGCGCCGCCGTGTTGGCTCATTGACTGGTTGAACACTTCCCGCGCCATCAGGAAACCGCCCACCAGGTTGGTGCGCAGTACGGTTTCAAAGCCTTTTTGATTGATCGCGGCCAGGGGCGACGGATATTGGCCTCCCGCGTTATTGACCAGGCCATGGATCGGGCCGTGATCGTGCATGACCTGGGCGACTAACGTCTTCACCGCCTCTTCATCACGGATATCGCAGGCCAGCCAATGGGCAATGCCGCCGTCTTCGGCAATTTCCGCCGCGACCTTCTGCAGCTTTTCCGGCTTGCGCCCCACCAGGATGACACGGGCGCCGAGGGCCGCCAGTTCATGGGCGGTGCAGCGGCCAATGCCACTGCCGCCACCGGTGACGATCACGGTTTGCCCCTGGAACAGGTCGGCTTTGAAGATCGAGTTGAAGGCCACGGCGACGGTCCTTTAGCTGAGTTGATCGGCAATGTGCTGCGGCACGGCGATGGGGATTTCCAGCAACTGCTGGGCGAAGGCTTTGCCTTGCGGGTCGATGCGCAAGCTGGCGATGCCGCCACCGCCCAAGGCATTTTCCAGCAGGAAATTCAGGCTGTGGCTGCCGGGCAAATACCAGCGTTCGACACGGCCATGGACCGGGTCGAGCACATGGCCCAGCCAGTCGACGATCACCTCCGGGGTCAATGCTTCGGCGATCCACGGCAGGTAGTCGGGGTGGCGGGCGATCACGCCGATATTGCTGTGGTTGCCCTTGTCACCGGAGCGTGCCACGGCCAGTTTCACCAGCGGCACACTGGCGTCGGCGCGGCCTTGGGGTTTGACGGGGTCAATGGGTGCGGCTGGGGTGAGCATGGCGGCAGAGGCGGGCAGCTCGACAGCATGGCGTTGGCCTTGGTAGTCGATGACCACTTGGCAGCACGCCTTGTCGATCAGGAATGAAAACAGCCGGATCAGCGGATACACCGTGGGCCGCCCGCCGACGATGCCGGTCAAGCCTGGCGCCATGCCAGTGGCGGCCTGGGCGATCTCGCGGGCGAACAGCACCAGCGCCTGCTTGCTCGGGTGCCGTACGGCGAGCTTGACCACCACCTCACGGCAATCCTCACGCCGGGCCTGGGCGCCGTAGGTGGCTTCACTGCCGAGCAGTTCGATGTTGACTTCGGTGTAGGGCGCCCAGCCGCGTTGGCTGAACAGTTCCGAGGTCTTGTTGATGATTGCCTGGCTGACCCGCTCGGCCTTGGCTACCGCGTCAATGCCTGCAAGCAGGCAACTGGCGGTACAGCGAAAGCCATCGGGGTAGGTGGCGCTGACCTTGTACTGATCGGTGGGTGGCAATCCCCTGGCGCCATGCAGGCGTACAGAGTGTTTGCCCTGTTGCTGCAATTTGACTTGGCTCAAATCGCAGATCACGTCCGGCAGCAGGTAGGCACGCGGGTCGCCAATTTCATACAGCAGCTGTTCGGCCACGCTGAGTTCGCTGATCAGCCCGCCGCTGCCCTCGACCTTGTTAACGGTGAATTGGCCGTCGGCGCTGACTTCGACGATGGGGAAACCGATGTGCTCATAGTCGGGTACGTCGCGCCAATCGGTGAAGTTGCCGCCGGTGCACTGTGCGCCGCATTCGATGATATGCCCGGCCAGGGCGGCCTGGGCGAGGTGATCGTAGTCTTGCCATGACCAGTTGAATTCGTGCACCAATGCTGCGCTGACCACTGCACTGTCGACCACCCGGCCGGTGATAACGATATCGGCGCCCAACCCCAGGGCCTGGGCAATGCCTGGCGCGCCGAGATAGGCATTGGCGGACACACACACGGGCGGCAGCGGGGCACCGGTGAACATGTCGTTGGCTGTGGGCAGGTGTTTGAGTTGGGGGTGCAGGTCATCGCCGAGCAACACGGCGATTTTCAGGCCGATGCCAGCCTGGTCGCAGGCCGCTTGCAGGGCGGCGGCGCACGCCTGGGGGTTGATGCCGCCGGCATTGCTGATCACCCTGATGCCCTGTTGCTGGATATCCGCCAGCAAGGGCGTGAGCACCTCGACAAAATCCGTGGTGTAGCCGGCCTTGGGGTCTTTCATGCGCGCACCGGCCAGGATCGACATCGTGACTTCGGCCAAGTAGTCGAATACCAGGTAATCCAAGGCGCCGCCGTGTACCAACTGGGCGGCGGCGGTGCAGGTGTCACCCCAGAAGGCGCTGGCGCAGCCGATACGAACCGTCTTGCTCATGAGAAGTCCCTGCTCCAATGGCTGGTGTCGAGACTACCAAGCAAGCGCTTGGTTTGTAAACTGTCGAAACAAGTTTGACCCAAGCGCTTGCTTGGGTGACAGCCACGGCCTAAATTGCCGCCCAAGACGTCAGTAGAGTGAAGGAGAGTAGCGTGGATGAGCACAAAGCCCTGGGGGTGATGCGCACCATGGTCGACGGTGGCCAATTGACTGATCCGGAAAGTGCGCGGGGAAAATTGCTGCAAACCGCAGCTCACCTGTTTCGCAACAAGGGCTTTGAGCGCACCACAGTGCGGGATTTGGCCAGCGCCGTGGGCATCCAGTCGGGCAGCATCTTTCATCATTTCAAGAGCAAGGATGAGATCCTGCGGGCAGTGATGGAGGAAACCATCCATTACAACACTGCGATGATGCGTGCTTCGCTGGAGGAGGCGAATAACGTGCGCGAGCGTGTGCTGGCGCTGATTCGCTGCGAGTTGCAGTCGATCATGGGCGGCAGTGGCGAGGCCATGGCGGTGCTGGTGTACGAATGGCGCTCGCTGTCGGCCGAAGGTCAGGCCCAGGTGCTGGCCCTGCGCGACGTGTACGAACAGATCTGGCTGCAGGTATTGGGCGAGGCCAAGGCCGCTGGCTATATCAAGGGCGACGTGTTTATCACCCGGCGCTTCCTCACTGGCGCGCTGTCCTGGACCACCACCTGGTTCCGCGCCCAGGGCAGCTTGACCCTTGAGCAGTTGGCTGAAGAGGCGTTGCTGATGGTGCTTAAGTCAGACTGAGGCGCAAGTTATTAAATTTGATGGCGAAAGTTGTCTCTCCGGATAAAAACGCCTAGCTTATCGGCATCAAAGAATTCAACGGTGTGTGCCTCGATGTTTTCGCCATGGCGGCTGGCTGCAGGATTGACATTATGGGCACTGAGCAGCGCCGCGTGGACGCAGGCGGGCGCTGCGCAATTGGTGAGAGTGGGTGCGGCGCACTTTCCGCCCTACACCGTGCGTCCCGAGCAAGGGGCAGACACCGGTTTGCTGCCGCAATTGCTCGAGGCGCTGAACGCTGAGCAAACCGACTATCAGTTTGTACTGGTACCCACCTCTATCCCCCGGCGTTTTCGCGACTTCGAGCAAGGTCGGGTCGATATGGCGATCTTCGAAAACCCGTCGTGGGGCTGGCGGGAGATTGCCCATACCAGCGTCGACATGGGCCTGGAGGACGCAGAAATCTTCGTCGCCCAACGCCAGGTCGGGCGCGACCAGAGTTACTTCGCCGATCTCTCCGGCAAACGCCTGGCGGTATTCAGCGGCTATCACTACGCCTTCGCCAACTTCAACCCCGACCCCAAAAACATGGCCGAACACTTCAACGCCACGTTGACCTATTCCCATGACAGCAACTTGCTGATGGTGGCGCGTGGGCGTGCGGATATCGCGCTGGTCACCCGTTCTTACCTGAGTGATTTCATGGTGCGCAACGAGAGCATGGCCAGGCAGTTCCTGGTGTCGGAGCGCATTGACCAGGTGTATCACCATTACGCGTTGCTGCGTCCCAAGGCACCGATCACGGGTGATGCGTTTTCAGCATTGCTCAAGGGACTGCGGGACAATGGCCAGATGCTGAAGATCTTTGAGCCGTATCGCATTGATGTAACACCGCTGCCCTGAGATCTCAGGGCAACAAAATGTGGGAGGGGGCTTGCTCCCGATGGCGGCCTTGCGGCTGACGAGGATGTTGGACCGTGTACATATCCATTGTTTAGGTAACGGCCGCTATTGGTTCCGCTCTTACAGCGGGTCACTTTTGAAAAGCGCAAAAGTAACCAAAACGCTCTTGCCCCACCACTCGGCACCTCGCTTAGGCTCGGTGTGCCCGTAATCCGACAGGGATTTGGGGGGCCGCCGCCACGCGCCATCCATGGCGCGGGGCGGCTAAACCGGCATCCCTGCCGGTTTACCCCCCAAATCCCTGTCGAATTGCGGCCAGCGTGGTTTAACGGGGCGCCTCAGATCAAAAGCAAGATCAAGAGCGGCTCGCTTCGCATCGTGGTTACTGACGGTCGTTACGTCAGAGTTGTGTTGATACCCATGCTCACCGGGGCAAGCCCTGATGCCGGTCAGTTAAGCGCAGATCCCCTGTGGGAGGGGGCTTGCTCCCGATAGCGGTGGGTCAGCCAACGTCAATGTTTGCTGGGCTGACGTCTTCGGGGGCAAGCCCCCTCCCACATTGATCGAGTTCGACATCTGTTATCAGAGACCAGTTGAATCCCCGCGCCGCTCCTTCCACATGTGTTTGCGCCGCGTTCAAACCCTGCGCGCAAACGTATCGCTATGGCTGCCTGACACCTTGCGGCAATGCACCAACGCATCGCGAATCATGAAATTCACCAACGTCGGCGAAACCCCGAGTTCCTTGGCAATGTCCTTCTGCGGCACGCCGTGCAGGCGGTACATTTCGAACGCGTAGCGGGTGCGTTGGGGCAGTTGCGTCAGGGCGTCGGCGATGTTTTCCAGAGTGTTGAAATTGATGTGGGAGGTTTCCGGCGAAGCGCCGTGAATAACCACATTCAAGCCTTCCTCTTCGGTCCCGGAGTATTTGAGCTCCAGGGCCTGCTTGCGGTAGTGATCGATGGCCAGGTTGCGCACGATCTGGAACAGGTAGCTCAGCTGGGCCTTGAACGATGAAGTGATGGTTGGCGCAGACTGCAGTCGGAAGTAGGCGTCTTGAACCACATCTTCGGCGCGGGAGCGGCAACCGGTGATACGTGCCGCGATCTTCACCAACATCAGCCGATTGTCGACAAACGCCTGGAGAAGGGGTGAGTCGCACCTGCCTGTGGATACTTGTTCCGTCATGGAAATCACCTTACTGCTATTAGGTTAGGGGAGGGCGTCCCTGCTGAGGCCTCCTACACATCGGGCAACAAATTATGCTGAATGATAATGATTGTCAAATGAGAAGGCGAACTAATCTTATGCCTTTGTGGAAGGTGTGAACCACGTCTCGCTCGCCGCCTGCGACTAATTATTTGCCGGGGCCGTCCGTTCTTCTGGGTGACAGGCCTGTTAACAAACGGCCAAGGATCAGCACCCGCAGGAGGACCAGATGGGTTTTTATCGTGCAATCGGCATGTTGCAGTTTGGAGTCCTCGCCTCATGAGTACGCCAATCCGGCTGCGCTTGTTTTGCCTGCCCCACTCAGGCGCCAGCGCCTCGGTTTACGCTCGCTGGCGTCGCGCCCTGCCGGATTGGCTGCAGGTGTGCCCGCTGGAATTGCCTGGGCGCGGCCTGCGCATGGATGAGCCGTTGCAGCGCGATATCAAGGCCCTTGCGGCACAGTTGGCCGAGGAAATCAGCCGCGACCTCGACGGCCCCTACGCTCTGTTTGGCCACAGCCTTGGCGGGTTGCTGGCCTTTGAATTGGCCCATGCCTTGAGTGCGCGCGATGTGCCGGCGCCCCTGGCGCTGTTTGCTTCCGGCACCGCCGGGCCGGCGCGACGCGATGTCAGTGAATACGCCATCGAAAAAAACGATGCCGAACTGATCGCCCGCTTGCGCCAATTGCAGGGCACAGCTGAAGAAGCGCTGGCCAACCCGGAGTTGATGCAGTTGATGCTGCCGATTTTGCGCGCTGACTTCCTGTTGTGCGGCAGCTTCACCTATGGCGAGCGCAAGCCCCTGGGGCTGCCGATCCATGTGTTCGGCGGCAAGCAGGACAGCGTGCGCGCCGATCAGCTGCTCGACTGGCAGCTCGACACCGCCAGCGGTTTTTCCCTGGACATGTTTGACGGCCACCACTTCTTCCTCGTGCAGCACGAAAGCGCCGTGCTGCGTTGTGTGCGCCGCTATGCCGACGAACACCTGGCGCGCTGGCGCATCGACGCGGCGCGGCAACGGCTCGCGGTCTGATTGCTCGCCGTTATTGATTTTCAAGCAAGCCGAATTTCCCGTAAGCCGATTTCAGGCAGGAACCCCATGATGGACGCCTTCGAACTCCCCCGCACTTTGGTCCAGTCCCTTCAACGCCGAGCTGCGCAGACACCGGACCAGGTGGCTCTGCGCTTCCTGGCCGAGTCGACCGAGCACAGCGTGGTGCTCAGCTACCGTGATCTGGACCTGCGCGCCCGCACCATCGCCGCCGCCTTGCAAGCCAATGCCGGCCCGGGCGAGCGTGCGGTGCTGCTGTTCCCCAGCGGCCCGGACTACGTCGCGGCGTTTTTTGGTTGCCTGTACGCCGGGGTGATCGCGGTGCCGGCTTATCCGCCGGAGTCCACGCGCCGTCATCACCAGGAGCGTTTGCTGTCGATCATCCAGGACGCCGAGCCACGCCTGCTATTGACCATTGCCAGTCTCAGCGAAGGCCTGGCGCAGATCGAAAATGCACCGCCGGTATTGAGCGTGGACAGCCTGGATGCACAGCAGGCCGAGCACTGGCTCGAGCCCGAGCTGCAAGCTGACGACATCGCCTTCCTGCAATACACCTCCGGCTCTACCGCCTTGCCCAAGGGCGTGCAGGTCAGCCACGGCAACCTGGTCGCCAACGAAGTATTGATTCGACGTGGTTTCGGCATCGACCTCAACCCTGATGACGTGATCGTCAGCTGGCTGCCGCTCTACCACGACATGGGCCTGATCGGCGGCCTGCTGCAACCCATTTTCAGTGGCGTGCCCTGCGTGTTGATGTCGCCGGCCTACTTCCTCGGGCGCCCATCGCGTTGGCTGGAAGCGATCAGCGAATACGGCGGCACCATCAGCGGCGGCCCGGATTTCGCCTACCGCCTGTGCAGCGAACGGGTCAGTGAATCGGCCCTGGAGCGCCTGGACTTGAGCCGCTGGCGCGTGGCCTATTCCGGCTCTGAGCCGATTCGCCTCGATACCCTGGAACGCTTCGCAGAAAAATTCGCCCCTTGCGGTTTCACCTCGAACAGTTTCTTTGCCTCCTACGGCCTGGCCGAAGCGACCCTGTTTGTTGCCGGCGGCATCCGTGGCCGCGGCATCCCCGCGATGCACATGGACGAACAGGCCCTGGCCGCCAACCGCGCGGAACCCGGGCAGGGCAGTGCGATCATGAGTTGTGGCACCAGCCAGCCGGACCACGCCGTGCTGATCGCCGATCCCCACAGCCTCATGGAGCTTGCCGACAACAGCATCGGTGAACTCTGGGCCACGGGCCCGAGCATCGCCCACGGCTACTGGCGCAACCCAGAAGCCAGCGCCAGGACCTTCGTCCAGCACGCTGGTCGCACTTGGTTGCGTACGGGTGACCTGGGTTTTATCCGCGACGGCGAGGTATACATCACTGGTCGCCTCAAAGACCTGCTGATTGTGCGTGGTCACAACCTCTACCCCCAGGACATCGAACAGACCATCGAGCGCGAGGTGGAAGTGGTGCGCAAGGGCCGGGTCGCCGCCTTTGCGGTGAATGACCTGGGTGTGGAAGGCATCGGTATCGCGGCGGAAATCAGCCGCAGCGTGCAGAAAATCCTGCCACCCGAAGCGCTGATCAAGGCGATCCGCCAAGCTGTGGCCGAGGCTTATCAAGAAGCCCCGAGCGTAGTGGTGTTGCTCAACCCCGGTGCCTTGCCGAAGACCTCCAGCGGCAAGGTGCAGCGCTCGGCGTGCGCGATTCGCCACGCCGATGGCAGCCTCGACAGCTACGCGCAATTCCCCGGCTTGCCAACGCAGGCGAGCGAGGTGGCGCTGGAGTCTGACCTGCACAACCAGATCGCGGCGATCTGGTGTGAGCAACTGCAACTGACCAGCGTGGCCGCCGACGATCACTTCTTCCTGCTTGGCGGCAACTCCATCACCGCCACCCAGGTGGTCGCCCGCCTGCGCGAAACCCTGGGCCTGGAGCTGAACCTGCGTCTGCTGTTCGAAGCCCCCACGTTGTCAGCGTTTGCCGCCGGCGTGGCGCAACTGCAACAGGACGGCGGCGTTGCCCAGGGCGCGATCCATGCGCTGTCGCGCCACGAAGACCTGCCCCAATCCCTGGCCCAGAACCGTCTGTGGATCACCTGGCAACTGGACCCACACAGCAGCGCCTACACCATTCCCGGCGCCTTGCACCTGCGCGGCGAGCTGGATGAAGACGCGCTGCGCTCAAGCTTCCAGCACCTGATCCAGCGTCACGAGGCCCTGCGCACACGCTTTTACGAACGCGATGGGCAAGCCTTCCAGCGTGTAGAACCGCAGGTGGATTTCGCGCTGCAAGTCATCGACCTCAGCGACCTGCCGCACGCCGAGCGCGAAGCTCGTGCGCAACAGATCCGCGAAGACGAGGCGCATACCCAGTTTGACCTGGAAAAAGGCCCGCTGCTGTGGGTCACCCTGCTACGCCTGGATGATGAAGACCATCAACTGCTGGTGACGCTGCACCACATCATCGCTGATGGTTGGTCGCTGAATATCCTCATCGACGAATTCTCACGGCTGTACGCCGCTGCCGTCCAAGGCCAGAGCCTGGAGCTGCCGCCGTTGAGCTTGCACTACGCCGACTACGGCAGTTGGCAGCGCCAATGGTTGGCCGAAGGCGAGGGCCAGCGACAACTGGCGTATTGGAAAACGCAGTTGGGTGAAGAGCATCCTGCCTTGGACCTGGCCACCGATCACCCGCGTTCCGCGCTCCATCGGCACAGTGCTTCGCGCCATAGCGTGCGCCTGGATGCGCGCCTCAGCGCCGCGATTCGCCAGACCGCCCAGGCCCACGAGTCGACGCCGTTCATGCTGTTGTTGGCGGCGTTCCAGACCCTGCTTTATCGCTACAGCGGGCAGCGCGATATCCGCATCGGCGTGCCCAGTGCCAACCGCCCGCGCCATGAAACCCAGGGCCTGATCGGGTTCTTTATCAACACCCTGGTGCTGCGTGCCGAACTGGATGGGCGCCTGCCGTTCAACCAGCTGTTGGCGATCACGCGCGAGACGGCAATGGCCGCCCAGGCCCATCAGGACCTGCCTTTCGAACAACTGCTGGAAGCCTTCCCCCAGGCCCGCGAACAGGGCCTGTTCCAGGTGATGTTCAACCACCAGCAACGTGACCTCAGCGCCTTGCGTCGCCTGCCGGGCCTGCTCGCCGATGAACTGCCATGGCACAGCCGCGAAGCCAAGTTCGACCTGCAATTGCACAGCGAAGAAGACCGCAACGGGCGCTTGAGCCTGTCGTTTGACTACGCCGACGAGCTGTTCGAGACCGCGACCATCCAGCGCATGGCCGAGCATTTCATCCACCTGCTGCAAGCTGTGTGCGCGCAACCCCAGCAAGCCCTCGGCGACCTGCCGTTGATGCTGGCCGACGAACAGCACGCCTGGAGCGCAGCACCTTGTGAACCGGCCCGGCAATGGCTGCCCGACCTGCTCAATCAACAGGTCTCGGACGCCACCGCGCTGGTCTGGCAGGACGGCAGCCTGACCTTCGCCCAACTGCACACCCAGGCCAATCGCCTGGCCCATTACTTGCGCGACAAGGGCGTCGGCCCGGACGTGTGCGTGGCCATCGCCGCCGAGCGTTCGCCGCAATTGCTGGTCGGCCTGCTGGCGATCATCAAGGCCGGTGGCGCCTACGTGCCGCTCGACCCGGATTACCCCGCCGAGCGCCTGGCCTACATGCTCAAGGACAGCGGCGTGCACCTGCTGCTGACCCAAACGGCGTTGCTGGCGCAGTTGCCGACTGCCGAAGGCGTATGCGTGATCGCCATGGACAGCCTGCACCTCGACAGCTGGCCAACCCAGGCACCGGGCCTGCACCTGCATGGCGACAACCTTGCCTACGTGATCTATACCTCCGGCTCCACCGGCCAACCCAAGGGCGTGGGCAACACCCATGGCGCGCTGGCCGAACGTTTGCAGTGGATGCAGGCCACTTACCAACTGAATGAAACCGACGTGCTGATGCAAAAGGCGCCGATCAGTTTCGACGTGTCAGTGTGGGAGTGCTTCTGGCCGCTGATCACCGGTTGCCGCCTGGTGCTGGCGGGGCCGGGTGAGCACCGCGACCCGCAGCGCATCGCGCAGTTGGTGCAGGAACATGGCGTGACCACGCTGCACTTCGTGCCGCCGCTGTTGCAGGTGTTTATCGACGAGCCGTTGGTGGCCGAATGTACCAGCCTGCGCCGCCTGTTCTCCGGTGGCGAAGCCTTGCCCGCCGAGTTGCGTAATCGCGTCCTGGCCCAGCTGCCCGCGGTGCAATTGCATAACCGTTATGGCCCCACCGAGACGGCGATCAACGTCACCCATTGGCATTGCACCGCCGCCGATGGCGAGCGCTCGCCGATTGGTCGGCCCTTGGGCAATGTGATCTGCCGCGTGCTCGACGAGCAGCTCAACCCGTTGCCGGCCGGTGTGCCGGGCGAGTTGTGCATCGGCGGCATCGGCCTGGCCCGCGGTTACCTTGGCCGTGCCGGCTTGACCGCTGAACGCTTTATCGCGGACCCCTTGGGCGCGGCGGGCACACGCCTGTATCGCACCGGTGACCGTGCGCGCTGGAATGCCGATGGCGTACTTGAATACCTCGGGCGTCTGGATCAGCAGGTCAAACTGCGTGGTTTCCGTGTGGAGCCAGAAGAAATTCAAGCGCGGCTGCTGGCCCTCGATGGCATCGCCCAAGCCGTGGTGCTGGTACGCGATGCGCAGTTGATTGGTTACTACACTGCCCACAGCGCACTGGACGAACAGCAAGTCAGGACCACCCTGGCCGCCGAGTTGCCGGAATACATGGTGCCGGCGCTGCTGATGCGCCTGGATGCCATGCCCCTGAGCCCGAGCGGCAAGCTTGATCGCCGCGCCTTGCCGGAGCCTGTCTGGCAAACCCGCGAACACATCGAACCGCACACAGCGTTGCAGCTGCAAATCGCCGCGATTTGGCGCGAGGTCCTCGGCCTGCCACGCATCGGCCTGGGCGATGACTTCTTCGCTTTGGGCGGGCACTCGTTGCTGGCCACGCAAATCATCTCGCGCACCCGCCAGGCGTGTGACGTCGAGCTGCCGTTGCGCACCTTGTTCGAAGTCAGCGAGTTGGGCGCCTTTGTCGAGCAGGTAGGGCTGATCCAGGCCGCGGGCCAACGCAACCAACAAACGGCAATCGCCAAGGTCGACCGCAGCCAACCGGTGCCGCTGTCCTATTCCCAGCAGCGCATGTGGTTCCTCTGGCAGATGGAGCCCGACAGCCCGGCCTACAACGTCGGCGGCATGGCGCGCCTGCGCGGCGTGCTGGATGTGCAACGTTTTGAGGCGGCGTTGCAGGCGTTGATCATGCGCCACGAAACCCTGCGCACCACCTTCCCGAGCGTCGACGGCGTGGCATACCAGAAGGTTTCGCCGCAGACCGCTGTGCGCATGGACTGGCAGGACTTCTCGGCGCTGAGCGAAACCGAGCGCCAACAGCGTTTGCAACAACTGGCGGATCAAGAAGCGCACACGCCGTTCAACCTGGAAACCGGGCCGCTGTTGCGGGCCTGCCTGGTCAAGGCCGGCGAGCAGGAACACTACCTGGTGCTGACCTTGCACCATATCGTCACCGAAGGCTGGGCCATGGACATCTTTGCCCGTGAACTCAGCGCCTTGTACGAAGCTTTTATCGACGAACGCGACTCGCCGCTGGCGCCGCTGCCGGTGCAGTACCTCGACTACAGCGTGTGGCAGCGCCAGTGGCTGGAGTCCGGCGAGCGCCAACGCCAGCTGGATTACTGGACCGCGCAACTGGGCACTGAACACCCGTTGCTGGAGCTGCCCGGCGACCGCCCAAGGCCAGCGGTACAAAGCCACCAGGGCGAGCTGTACCGCTTCGACCTGAGTGATGAGTTGGCCGCCCGTGTGCGCGCCTTCAATGCCGAGCGCGGCCTGACCCTGTTCATGACCATGACCGCGACCCTGGCCGTGTTGCTTTACCGCTACAGCGGCCAGACCGACCTGCGCATCGGCGCCCCGGTGGCCAACCGCATTCGCCCGGAAAGCGAAGGGCTGATCGGCGCGTTCCTCAATACCCAGGTGCTGCGTTGCCAGCTCAATGGGCAGATGAGTGTCGCCCAGCTGTTCGAGCAAGTCCGTCATACGGTGATCGAGGGCCAGTCCCATCAGGACCTGCCGTTCGACCATCTGGTCGAAGCCCTGCAACCGCCGCGCAGCGCGGCGTACAACCCGTTGTTCCAGGTGATGTGCAACGTGCAGCGCTGGGAGTTCCAGCAGCGCCGCCAACTGGCGGGCATGACCGTCGAGTACCTGGCCAACGATGCACGGGCGACTAAGTTCGACCTCAACCTGGAAGTCACCGACCTTGATCATCGCCTGGGCTGCTGCCTGACCTACAGCACCGACCTGTTCGACGAGCCGCGCATTGCGCGCATGGCCGAGCATTGGCGCAACCTTTTGGAAGGCTTGATCGCCAATCCGCAACAGCGCCTCAGCGAATTGCCGTTGCTGAGCGCAGATGAACAGCGTGCGCTGCAAGACAGCCTCGGGGTTGAAAAGGGCGAGCATCGCCTCGACCAGTGCATCCATCAGTTGTTCAGCCAGCAGGCCAGCCAGCGAGCCGATGCCCCAGCGCTGACCTTTGCCGGGGTGACCCTGACTTACGCTGAGCTGGACGCCCGCGCCAACCGCCTGGCCTGGATGCTGCGCGAACGTGGCGTGGGCCCGCAGGTGCGTGTCGGCCTGGCGCTGCCGCGCTCGCTGGAAATGGTCATTGGCCTGCTGGCGATCCTCAAGGCCGGTGGCGCCTACGTGCCACTGGACCCGGAATACCCGCTGGACCGCCTGCACTACATGATCGAGGACAGCGGCATCGGCCTGCTGCTCAGTGATGCGGCGATGTTCGAAGCCCTCGGCGAATTGCCGGCGACGGTGGCGTGCTGGTGCCTGGAAGATGACCTGCCGGTGCTGGCGAATTACCCGGCCGACACGCTGCCCTTTGTCAGCCTGCCACAACACCAGGCGTACCTGATCTACACCTCGGGCTCCACCGGCAAGCCCAAAGGCGTGGTGGTGTCCCACGGTGAAATCGCCATGCATTGCCAGGCGGTGATCGAGCGGTTTGGCATGCGTGCCGATGATTGCGAGCTGCACTTCTATTCGATCAACTTCGATGCCGCCACCGAGCGTTTGCTGGTGCCGCTGCTCAGTGGTGCGCAGGTGGTGCTGCGCGCCCAGGGGCAGTGGGATGCCGAAGAGATCTGCGCACTGATTCGCACCCATCGCATCACTATCCTCGGCTTCACCCCCAGCTACGGCAGCCAGTTGGCCCAGTGGCTGGCGACCCAGCAGCAGACCTTGCCGGTGCGCATGTGTATCACCGGTGGCGAGGCATTGACCGGGGAGCACCTGCAGCGCATCCGGGCGGCGTTCATGCCCGAGGTGTTTTTCAACGCTTATGGCCCGACCGAAACGGTGGTGATGCCCTTGGCCAGCCTGGCGCCGCAGCAGTTGGAGGAGGGCGCCGGCAGCGTGCCGATTGGCAGCATCATCGGTGCGCGCGTGGCCTACATTCTCGACGCCGACCTGGCGCTGGTGCCCCAAGGCGCCAGCGGTGAGTTGTATATCGGCGGCGCCGGCCTGGCCCAGGGTTATCACCGCCGCCCGGGCATGACGGCGGAGCGTTTTGTCGCCGACCCGTTTGCCGCCAATGGCGGGCGTCTTTACCGCACCGGCGACCTGGTGCGCCAACGCGCCGATGGCCTGGTGGAATACCTGGGGCGCATCGACCATCAGGTGAAGATCCGCGGTTTCCGCATCGAGCTGGGCGAGATCGAAACGCGCCTGCTGGAACATCCCGACGTGCGCGAGGCGGTGGTGTTGGCGCTGGATGCGCCGAGTGGCAAACAGCTGGTGGCCTACCTGGTCAGCGACGCCGAACACGGCGCGCTGCGCGAAGCGCTGAAGGCGCACCTCAAGGCGCAACTGCCGGACTATATGGTGCCAGCGCATTTGATCGTGCTGGACAGCATGCCGCTGACCGCCAACGGCAAGCTCGACCGCCGCGCCTTGCCTGAGCCGGATCCGCAGGCCAATCGTCAACACTACGTGGCACCACGCAACGCGCTTGAAAGCACCCTGGCGGCGATCTGGTGCGCGGTGTTGAACGTGCAGCAAGTCGGCCTCGACGATAATTTCTTTGAGTTGGGCGGCGACTCGATCCTGTCGATCCAAGTGGTCAGCCGTGCACGCCAGGCCGGGATTCATTTCAGCCCCCGCGATCTGTTCCAGCACCAGACCGTAGAGACCCTGGCCGCCGTCGCCACTCGTTCGGAGCAGGTGACCGCCGAGCAAGGTGTATTGACCGGCAGCTCGGGGCTCACGCCGATCCAGCACTGGTTCTTCGACACTGACATCCCGGCACGCCAGCACTGGAACCAGGCGTTGGTGCTCAAGCCCCTGCAACTGCTCGACCCCCATCGCCTGGAGCAAGCCCTGCTGGCGGTGCTGGAACACCACGATGCCCTGCGCCTGAGCTTCACCCGGCGCGACGCGCAGTGGCACGCCGAACACCTGGCCGTGCCGGAAGGCGGCGTGCTGATGCAGGCCCAGGTGGGTGATATGCAACAGTGCACCGCACTGTTCACCGACACCCAGCGTAGCCTCGATCTGGAACACGGGCCGTTGTTGCGTGCCCTGCTGGTGGACGGGCCGCAAGGCCAGCAACGCTTGCTGATCGCGATCCATCACCTGGTGGTGGATGGCGTGTCCTGGCGTGTGTTGCTGGAAGACCTGCAAAACGTCTACCGCCAACTCAGTGAAGGCCAATCCGTCAGCCTGCCGACCAAGACCAGCGCGTTGCGCGATTGGGCGGCGCGCTTGCAGGCCTATGCCCATAGCGAATCCCTGCGCGAAGAGTTGAGCGTATGGCAGGCGCAGTTGGCCGGCCCGGCCGTGGCCTTGCCGGTGCAGCGCCCACAAGGTGCACGGCGTAATCGCGATGCCGAAACCGTCAGCGTGCGCCTGGACGCCGAACACACCCGCCAGTTGCTGCAACAGGCGCCGAGCGCCTATCGTACCCAGGTCAACGATCTGCTGCTGACCGCCCTGGCCCGCGTGCTGTGCCGCTGGAGCGGGCACGATTCGGCATTGGTCCAACTGGAAGGTCATGGCCGCGAAACCCTGTTCGATGACATTGACCTGACCCGCAGCGTCGGCTGGTTTACCAGTGCCTATCCGCTGCGCCTGACACCGCAGGCCGGGCAGGGCGACTCGATCAAGGCGATCAAGGAACAACTGCGCGCCCTGCCGCACAAAGGCTTGGGTTATGGGGTGCTGCGCTACCTGGCCGATGACCTGTGCAAACAGAGCATGGCCGCACTGCCGAGCGCGCCGATTACCTTCAACTATCTTGGCCAGTTCGACCAGAGCTTTGGCTCCGACGCACTGTTCCATCCGCTGGAGGAGTCCGCCGGCCTGGCCCATGATCCTGATGCGCCGTTGCCCAATGAGTTGAGCGTCGACGGCCAGGTGTATGGCGGTGAGCTGGTGCTGCGTTGGACCTTCAGCCGTGAGCGTCATGATCAACAGGTGATTCGCGATCTGGCCGAGGCTTACCTGGCCGAATTGCACAGCTTGATCGCCCATTGCCTGCAGGATGATGCCGGCGGCCTCACGCCGTCGGACTTCCCCCTGGCCCGCCTGACCCAGGCGCAACTGGATGCCTTGCCGGTGCCGGCCTGCGCCATCGAAGACGTCTACCCGCTGACCCCGATGCAAGAGGGCCTGCTGCTGCACACCCTGCTGGAACCGGGCACTGGCCTGTATTACATGCAGGACCGCTACCGCATCAACAGCGCCCTGGACCCCGAGCGTTTCGCCCAGGCCTGGCAAGCGGTGATCGCCCGGCATGAAGCCTTGCGCGCGTCGTTCTGCTGGAACGTCGGCGAAGACATGCTGCAAGTGATCCACAAACCCGGCAGCACGCCGATTGAGTACCTGGACTGGAGCGCCGACCCCGAAGCCGAGCAGGAGCCGCGCCTGCAAGCCTTGCTCAAAGCCGAACGCGAAGCCGGTTTCGACCTGCTCAACCAGGCGCCTTTCCACCTGCGCCTGATCCGTGTGGGCGAGTCGCGCTACTGGTTCATGATGAGCAACCACCACATCCTGATCGATGCCTGGTGCCGTTCGCTGCTGATGAATGACTTCTTCGATATCTACATGGCCCTGGGCGAAGGTCGCGAAGCGCAACTGGCGACGCCGCCGCGCTACCGCGACTACATTGCCTGGCTGCAACGCCAGGACCTGGATGAGGCGCGCCAATGGTGGCAGCGCAACCTGCAAGGTTTCGAGCGCACCACACCGATCCCGAGCGACCGCCCGTTCCTGCGCGAACATGCCGGTGGCAGCGGCGGCATGGTGGTGGGTGATTGCTACACCCGTCTTGATGCCTGTGACGGTGCGCAATTGCGTGAATTGGCCCAGGCCCACCAGCTCACCGTCAACACCTTCGCCCAGGCGGCCTGGGCCTTAGTGCTGCGGCGTTTGAGCGGCGAGCGTGACGTGCTGTTCGGCGTCACCGTGGCCGGGCGCCCGGTAGACATGCCGCAGATGCAACGCACCGTCGGCCTGTTTATCAACAGCATCGCGTTGCGGGTGAAGCTGCCTGAGGATGACCAGCGTTGCAGCGTGCGCCAGTGGTTGAGCGGCTTGCTCGACAGCAACATGCAGCTGCGCGAGTACGAATACCTGCCGCTGGTGACTATCCAGGAACACAGCGAATTGCCCAAGGGCCAGCCGTTGTTCGACAGCCTGTTCGTGTTCGAGAACGCGCCGGTGGAAGTCTCGGTGCTGGACCGTGCGCAGAGCCTGAATGCTACGTCCGATTCCGGGCGTACCCACACCAACTTCCCGCTGACTGCCGTGTGTTATCCGGGCGATGACCTCGGCTTGCACCTGTCCTACGACCAGCGTTACTTCGACGAAAGCACCGTGCAAGGCATGCTCGGCGAGTTCAAACGCTTGCTGTTGGCGCTGGTGCAGGGCTTCCATGGCGACATGGCCGAGCTGGCGCTGATTGGTGAGCAGGAGCGTGAATTCCTCGTGGACGGCTGCAACCAGAGCGAGCGTAGCTATCCGCTGGAACGCAGCTACGTTGAGTTGTTCGAAGAACAGGTGGCGCAACATCCGCAACGTATCGCCGCCAGCTGCCTCGACCAGCAATGGAGCTACGACGAGCTGAACCGCCGCAGTAACGGCCTGGGCCACGCGCTGATCGCGGCGGGTGTCGGCCTGGATCAACCGGTGGCGTTGCTGGCTGAGCGTAACCTCGACCTGTTGGGCATGATCATCGGCAGCTTCAAGGCCGGTGCCGGTTACTTGCCGCTGGACCCGGGTCTTCCTAGTCAACGTCTGAGTCGAATCATCGACTTGAGCCGCACACCGTTGCTGGTGTGCACCGAGGCGTGCCGCGAACAGGCCATCGAGTTGCTCGAAGGTGTTGATTGCCAGTTGCTGGTGTGGGAGGAAGTGCCCGCCCGTGGTGAAAACCCAGGGGTCTACAGCGGCCCCGACAACCTCGCCTACGTGATCTATACCTCGGGCTCCACCGGCCTGCCCAAGGGCGTGATGGTCGAACAGCGCGGCATGCTCAATAACCAGTTGAGCAAGTTGCCGTACCTGGATCTGACTGATGCGGACGTGATCGCCCAGACCGCTTCGCAAAGTTTCGACATTTCCGTCTGGCAGTTCCTCGCCGCGCCGCTGTTTGGTGCGCGGGTGGATATTGTGCCAAACACCCTTGCCCACGATCCGCAAGGTTTGTTGGAACATGTTCAAGCCCACGGCATCACGGTGCTGGAGAGTGTGCCGTCGCTGATCCAGGGCATGTTGGCCCAGGAGCACATCAGCCTCGACGGCCTGCGCTGGATGCTGCCGACCGGGGAGGCGATGCCACCCGAGTTGGCCCACCAGTGGCTGTTGCGTTACCCGCAGATTGGCCTGGTCAATGCCTACGGCCCGGCGGAGTGCTCGGACGATGTGGCGTTCTTCCGCGTCGATCTGGCCTCGACCCGTGGCACTTACCTGCCGATTGGCACACCGACCGACAACAACCGTTTGTACCTGCTCGATGGTGCACTTGAGTTGGTGCCCCAGGGCGCGGTCGGTGAACTGTGCGTCGCCGGCACCGGTGTCGGCCGCGGATACGTCAGCGATCCGCTGCGCACCGCCCAGGCCTTTGTGCCCAACCCATTTGGTGCGCCGGGCGAGCGTCTCTACCGCACCGGCGACCTGGCACGGCGTCGCAGTGACGGTGTGCTGGAGTACGTCGGGCGTATCGACCATCAGGTGAAGATTCGCGGCTACCGCATCGAACTGGGTGAAATCGAAGCGCGCCTGCACGAACAGCCCGAAGTGCGCGATGCGGCGGTGGGGGTGCAAGAGGGCGTCAATGGCAAGCATCTGGTCGGCTACCTGGTGGCCGCCGGTGCAACGCTCAACCCGAGCGAGCGCCTGGACCGCATCAAGCAACGCCTGCGGGCCGAACTGCCGGAATACATGGTGCCGCTGCACTGGCTCTGGCTTGAGAGCCTGCCACTCAACGCCAACGGCAAGCTCGACCGCAAGGCTTTGCCGGCCCTGGAGATCGGCCAACTGCACAGCCAGGACTACCTGGCGCCGCGCAATGAACTGGAAACCACCCTGGCCGGGATTTGGGCCGAGGTGTTGAAGGTTGAGCGGGTTGGGGTACAGGACAACTTCTTCGAACTGGGCGGGCACTCGTTGCTGGCTACGCAGATCGCCTCGCGGGTGCAGAAAACCCTGCAGCGCGATGTGCCGTTGCGAGCGATGTTCGAATGCAGCACGGTGGCGGAATTGGCCGAGTATATCGACGGGTTGGCGGCTAACGAGATCAGTGCCGAGAAGGTGGACCGGTTGAGTGATCTGATGGCGGAGCTGGAGGGCTTGTAATAGTCGTTACCAGCCAAGCCTCCTCCCACATTTTTGAATGTGTTTACAGTTCAAAGTGTGGGAGGGGCTTGCTCCCGATGGCGTCAGTTCAGGCAGCGCTTATTTCGGCCCGAGTATCTTCACCAACTTATCCGGCGACGGCGCCCCCTGCTGCTGCTGCAACCCGCCTTTATCATCCAGATAGAAAATCGCTGGCGTCGCCGACAACTCCAGTTCATCCATCAACTTCATATTGGCATCGAGCTTGGCCTCGACATCGGCCGGGATCTTCTCCATGGCCTTGAGCTGGCTGCCCTTGCCGGCGGCTTCGTGTTCCTGCAAGGCCTTCTGTGGGTCCTTGGCGGCGAGCAGGGCGGCGGATTTGCCCGGGCTGTCTTCGCGGATGATGCCGACCATGATGTGGCGCAACTGCACTTTGCCGGCCTTGACCCATGGGCGGGCCTGTTCCCAGAACATGTTGCAGTAGGGGCAGTTGGGGTCGCTGAACAGGTAGACGGTGCGCGGCGCGTTTTTATCGCCGTCCTGGATCCAGCTGCTTTTTTCCATCTTGGCCCAGACTTCCTTGGCCATCGGCGCGTACACCAGTTTTTCCAGGGGCGCGCTGCTCAGGTCATTGCCTTGGGCGTCGTAGAGGCTGCCGGCGATCACGTTCTTGCCGTCGGCCGTCAGGTACAGGGCCATGCCACGGTTCTGGTACTGGGCGGCGTAGCCGGTGAGGCCGCCGGGGGCGTCGAACTTGCCGAGGATCTTGGCGCCCTTGGCTTCGATCTGCTTGATCGGTGCCGGCCAGTCTTCGGCCTGGGCCAGGGTGACGGTTGCGCTGAGTGACAAGAAGGTCAAAGGCAGCAGGGTCAGCAGGTGGCGGAGGCGAGGCATGTCGGTTTCCTTGTCTGGGTGTTGTCGAAGGGTTCCATGGCACGGGCCAGGCTGGCATCGGAGAGTTCGCCCAGGTGGCTGTTGATCAGGCGCCCATCGGCTTGGTAGAACAGCGTGGTCGGCAGGGCCATGGAGCCCACGGCCTGGCCGAGGCGGCCGCTGGCGTCGAACAGCACATTGTCGAGGTTCAGGCCCTGGGTGGCCAGGTAGGTGCTGACGCTTTGCATGCTTTCGGCCTGGTTGACGAACAGGAAGGTCACGTCCGGGCGCATGCGCTGGGCGTTTTCCAGCACCGGCATTTCGCGGCGGCACGGCGGGCACCAGGTGGCCCACAGGTTGATCACCAGCGGGCCGCCCTGGTAGTCCGCCAGTTGCACCACTTCGCCGTTGGCATTGCGCAAGGTGATATCCGGCAGGCGCGTGCCTTTTTCGTAGACGCTGAGGGACAGGCTGGTCATGCCCCAGAACAGCAGGCCAGTGATCACCCCGGCGCTGAGCGGCTTGCGCAGGGCCGGGCGACGCCAGCCATAGACCAGCGAGCCGATAATCAGCGTGATGATCCCGGGCCAGGCGAGAAAGCCACCGTCACGCAGGTCGACCATCTCGACCCAGTCGTCGCTGTAATAACTCCAGTACATCAGCACAAAGCTGACGCGGGCGGCGAGCAGGCCCAGCAGGAACAGGCTGAACAGCACCGACTCCGGGTTCTCACCGCCACGCTTGGCCACCCGCCAGCCCACCAGGGTGGCGAGCATCAACGCGCTGATCAGCAGCAGGTGATTCAGGGCGATGGCGAAGGTGCCGATGGTGAAAGTCAGCATCAGAGAGCGTCCCGCGTCTGGGTCCAGCGTTGCAGGAAGGCAGCGGCATCCACTTCGCCGGTGATGCGCTGGGCACGGCGTTCGTCACCGTCCGGGCCGATCCACACGAAGCTCGGTGGCCCCGGCACCTTGTAGCGGCCCAGCAGTTCGCGGCTGGCGGCGTTGTCGGCGGTGACGTCCAGGCGCAGCAGGCGCACGTCTTTCAGTGCGTCCATCACTTCGGGTTTACCGAATACCTGTTTCTCCATGATCTTGCACGACACGCACCAGTCGGCGTAGTAGTCCAGCAGTACCCATTGGCCCTGGGCCTTGGCACTTTCGAGCTGGCTTTGCAGCGCGCCCGGGTCGTTGAGGGTGGTGAACGCATCGTGGGCGCTCGGCGCATCGGCGACCCGCGAGCCGCTGTAGACCTTCAACGGTTGCCACAACTCATCGCTGCCACCGGCCGCGCCCACCACCAGTACCGCGCCCCACAGGCCCAGTACCAAGGAGCCTGCGCCACACATCTTGGCTGCGGGGCCGGACTCACGGGCCAGCGTCCAGCCGCAATAGGCCATTACCAGGGCCAAGGCGCCCCACAGGCCGATCCACAGGCTGTCGCCGACCACCGGGCGAATCATCAGCACGGCGGTGCCCAGGAACAGGAAGCCGAAGATGCCCTTGAGCACGTTCATCCAAGTGCCCGGCTTGGGCAGGAAGCGATTGCCCACGGTGACCAGCAATAACAGCGGAATGCCGATACCGATACCCATGGCGAACAGGATCAGGCCACCGTGCAGCGCATTGCCACTTTGGGCGATATACAGCAGGGCGCCGGCCAGGGGCGCAGTCATGCACGGGCCCACCAGCAGGCCGGACAACGCGCCGAGAATGCCGGCACCCACCAGGCTGCCGCCGCTTTGCTGGCGGCTGACGTTGTCGAGGCGGTCACGCAGGAAGGCGGGCAGTTGCAGTTCGAAGAAGCCGAACATCGGCAAGGCGAGGATCACGAACAATGCGGCAAAACTGCCGAGGATCCAAGGGGTCTGCAGTAACGCGGCGAGGTTGGCGCCGAGCAACGCGGCCATCACCCCCAGGGCCGCGTACACCAGCGCCATGCACACCACGTAGCTGCCGGCCAAGGCAAAGCCGCGCCGGGGGCTGGCGCCACTGCCAACCACCAGGCCGGCAAGAATCGGCAGCATTGGCAGCGAGCAGGGCGCAAACGCCAGCAGCAGGCCCAGGCCAAAGAACACCAGCAGGCTCCAGCCCAGGCTGCGCTGTTGCAAGCCGCTGGCCAGGCTCTGGTCCTGGGCCTGCGCGGTAGCAGCGACGGCCGGGTTGCCGCCCAGGTCCACGGTAATCGATTGCGGCGGATAACACAGGCCCGCATCGGCACAGCCCTGCCAGCCCAGCTTGACCTGGCCGGTGGCGCCGGCGGGGATCTTCACTTCCAGGCCTTGGCGATATACCTGCTGCTCGCCGAAGAACTCATCGCTATGGGCTTCACCCTGGGGCAGTACCGGTTGCTCGGCCAAACCCTCGAACTTCATGCGCTGCTGGTACAGGTAGTAACCGTCGGCAATCTGCCAATACAGTTGGGTTTCGCCACTTTCAAGACGTTCGGAGGTAAAAGTGAAGGCCTTGCCCACCGGGAGAAAATCAGGTTTGGTTTCGAAGGGGTTACCCGGCGCTGCCTGGGCGAATCCCGCGAACAACACCAGCAGAAAGATAAACAGATGCCGCATGGTCAAGCCTTAGTTCGATGCAAGTGAGGCACACAATGTGTGGCGCTGATTAACCGATGATTAACCGGACGCTATTCTAGAGTGTAGGGAAAATCTGATGTTGTGAACTTTGACCGCATAATGCGCGCTTAATCCGTGCCTTTTCTAATCACCCGCATCTTTTATGAAGGGCTCAGCATGCACGTACTGGTCTGCGAAGACGACGAACTGATCGCCAGCGGCATCGTGGCCGGCCTCACCGCCCAGGGTTTTACCGTGGAGCGCGTGGCCACGGCTGGCGCTGCGCGGGCGATGCTCAAGGCGGCGGCCTTCGACATCATGGTGCTCGACCTCGGCCTTCCGGACGAAGACGGCCTCAAGCTGCTGCAACAACAGCGCAGCCAAGGCCTGGAGATTCCGGTGCTGATCCTCACGGCGCGGGACTCGGTGACCAACCGCGTCGATGGTTTGCAAGCCGGCGCCGATGACTACCTGCTCAAGCCCTTCGACCTGCGCGAACTCGCCGCCCGCCTGCAAACCCTGTTGCGCCGGGTGGCGGGGCGCAGCGTCAACCTGATCGAACACGGGCGACTGGCCTACGACCCCAGCAGCCGTGAAACCTTCCTGGGTGGCCAGCCGGTGGACCTGTCACGTCGCGAACAGGCGCTGTTGCAGGCGCTGCTGCACAACAAGGGCCGCGTGCTGTCCAGCGAGCAGCTCAAGGACAGCGTCTACGGGTTCAGCGACGAACTGGAAAGCAATGCGCTCAATGTGCATATCCATCACCTGCGGCGCAAATTGGGCAACGGCATCGTCGAGACCGTGCGCGGCCTTGGCTATCGCCTGGGCCCGGCGGATGCTGGAGAGAACAGCAAGTGAAGAGCCTGCGCCTGCGCCTGACGTTCAAGCTGGGCGCCGCTTTTGTGCTGATCTGGGTGCTGGCGGCCGCCTGGATGCTCAACGATTTGCGCAACCAGATGATGTTCTCCCTCGACCAGCGCCTGGTGGCCTCGGCGCGCATGGTGGCGGGGCTGACCGAGCAGATGCCGGGGTTGGCCAGTGTCAGCGGTGGCGCACATCTGCGTACCGAACAGCTGAATGTGCCGGGAGGCATGGCGTGCCAGGTCAGCTCGCTGCGCGGCGAGATCCTGGCGCGCAGCCACACCACGCCTGAGGAAGGGCTGGAGTCGCGCAGGAGCGGTTTTCGCGATCAGATGATCGATGGCGTGGGCTGGCGCACTTTCACCTTGTCCCGTGGCGACTTGCTGATCACCACCGCCGACCGCCAGGTGGAGCGCGAGGCGCTGAACCTGTCGATCCTGCTCGCCGCCTCGGTGCCCGTCGGCGTGGCCTTGCTGGGTTGCCTGTGCCTGTTGTGGCTGGGCATCGGCCAAAGCCTGGTGCCGCTCAACCGCATGCGTGACGCCTTGATGCGCCGCAGTGCGGACTCTCTCGAACCGCTGCAGATCCATCCGTTACCCAGCGAGCTCAAGCCGCTGCTCGACACCCAGAACCAACTGTTGCAACGCATCGCCAAGACTATTGAGCGCGAGCGCCGCCTTACCGGTGATGCCGCCCATGAGCTGCGCAGTCCGCTGACGGCGATCAAGACCCACCTGCAAGTGGCGCGCATGACCGAGGGTGCGGCCCGCGACCAGTCCCTGGCCCACGCCGAGGAAGGCGCCGACCGCTTGCATCGCACCCTGGAGCAGTTATTGCTGTTGGCGCGGGTGGAAGGCAGCCTGTCGTTTGACGACGGCTTGCAGTCCAGTGCCGAGGAAGTCGCCAGGTTGGCGATCCAGGATGCCAACGCTGGCGACAATCGTCGGATCGACCTGGTCCTGGCCCACGATCTTGCCGCCAGCCCGGTGGAGATGCCCGTGGGCCTGGCTGTCGCGGCCTTGCGCAACTTGCTGGACAACGCCTTGCGCCACACTCCGGCCGATACCCGGGTGGAGTTGAGCGTGTCCAGCAGTGTCGATCAGGTGCTGTTTCGCGTGCGTGACCATGGCAAGCAGATCTCCAGCGAAGACCTGCAATGCCTCACCCAGCGTTTCTGGCGCAACGGCAACAGCGAAGGCTGTGGCCTGGGCCTGGCGATCGTCCAGGCGATTGTGCAGCGCTGCTCCTGCTCGTTGGCATTCGACAGCCAGCCCGATGGGCTGCGGGTTGACCTGGGCATGCCGCTGCGTCGCTGAATCGTTTTTTCACGTGCCAAATAATTACCGCCTGCCTGACATTGACACCTTCAGGATGGCGGTAATTTTTTGCGCTTGAACGGGCCGAATGATTCGGTCCGAAATGAAAAGGACGGCTCTTTTTATGTTGGTAATCGATACCAGTTTTCCTGCCAGGGATTTCAATGACCGCGACGGCGAAAGCGTGCGGCAGGTGATCCTGCATTACACCGCCGGGCCCTTTGCCTCGGCCTTGCGCACCCTGACCCAGGGTGGCGTGAGCGCTCACTATTTGTTGCCCGACCCGGATGAGCCCAGTTACCGTGCTGCCGGTTATGAAGAGTTGCGCGTGTTCCGCCTGGTGGATGAGGACAAGCGTGCCTGGCATGCGGGGGTGAGCGACTGGGACGGGATTGACAACCTCAACAGCCGGTCGATTGGCATCGAGATCGTCAACCTGGCGCGCGACGACAAGGGCGTATTCAATTTTCCGGCGTATCCCAACGCTCAGGTCGATATGCTCATTGCCTTGATCCGAGACATCCTTGGACGCTATCCGCAGATCACCGCCACTGACATCGTCGGTCACGCGGACGTGGCGTATTGGCGCAAGAGTGATCCGGGGCCGCGGTTCCCCTGGTGTCGCTTGCATGAAGCGGGGCTGGGGGCCTGGTTTGATGAGGCCACGCGCGCGATGTACCAGCGCCGGTTCAGTGTCAGGTTGCCACCCGAGGTCGAGGTGGAGCGGGCTTTCCAGCGCTATGGGTATAAGCCGGCGCAGAATCGCCAGGCGTTCGAGCTGCGAACCCGGGCATTCCAGATGCACTTTCGGTCACAGGATTATCGCGGCGTCCTGGATGCGCAGACCTGCGCGATCCTGTATGCGCTGAACGAAAAATACCGCGGAATTTGATTCGAACGCTGTTCAAATGTGGGAGGGGGCTTGCCCCCGATAGCAGTGTGTCAGTTAGCATATTTTTTACTGACCTACCGCTATCGGGGGCAAGCCCCCTCCCACATTTGGATCTTCATTCATCAGTTAACCAGCCCGTTCCCTAAATCCTCATCTCGCTGATGCGTCTCCAGAACAGGAAATCCGTGCGCATGCCCTTGGGCCAGACGCCAACGGATCGGCAGTTTGGTCACCATCACCCGCGTATCGAGGGATCCAGAGATGTCAGTCGCTACCAGCCGTACCGAAGACGCCGCGGCGCCTGCGGAAACGCTCTATCAGTTCGACGAAAACCCGTTGCTGGTCCGCCAGCGCCAGCAGGAGTCCAACGCCCGCAGCTACCCGCGGCGCATCCCTCTGGCGCTCAAGCGCGCCAAAGGTATTTATGTGGAAGACGTCGAAGGGCGTCGTTTCATCGACTGCCTGGCTGGTGCCGGGACGCTCGCGCTGGGGCATAACCACCCGGTGGTGATCCAGGCCATCCGGCAAGTGCTGAGCGACGAACTGCCGCTGCACACCCTTGACCTGACCACGCCGGTCAAGGATCAGTTCGTGCAGGACCTGTTCGGCTTGCTGCCCTCTGAATTGGCGCGGGAAGCGAAGATCCAGTTCTGCGGCCCCACTGGCACCGATGCGGTAGAAGCTGCATTGAAGCTGGTGCGCACCGCCACTGGGCGCAGCACTGTGCTGTCGTTCCAGGGTGGCTATCACGGCATGAGCCAGGGCGCCTTGAGCCTGATGGGCAGCCTGGGGCCGAAAAAACCCCTGGGCGCGTTGCTCGGCAATGGCGTGCAATTCCTGCCGTTCCCGTATGACTACCGTTGCCCGTTCGGTTTGGGCGGCGCGCAAGGTGTGCAGGTCAACCTGCATTACCTGGAAAACCTGCTCAACGATCCGGAGGCGGGCGTGTTGCTACCGGCGGCAGTGATTGTTGAGGTGGTGCAGGGCGAGGGCGGTGTAATTCCTGCAGACCTCGATTGGTTGCGCGGCCTGCGGCGTATCACCGAGCAGGCCGGTGTGGCGCTGATCGTCGATGAAATCCAGAGTGGCTTTGGGCGCACCGGCAAGATGTTTGCCTTCGAACACGCCGGCATCATCCCAGACGTGGTGGTCATGTCCAAGGCCATTGGCGGCAGCCTGCCGTTGGCTGTGGTGGTGTATCGCGACTGGCTCGACACTTGGCTGCCGGGCGCCCATGCCGGTACGTTCCGGGGCAACCAGATGGCGATGGCAGCGGGCTCGGCGGTCATGCGGTATCTCAGGGAACACGACCTGGCGAGCCATGCGGCGGCCATGGGTGAACGTCTGGCGGAACACCTGCGCATCTTGCAGCGCGACTTCCCGCAACTGGGGGATATCCGTGGTCGCGGGCTGATGTTGGGGGTGGAGTTGGTGGACCCGACAGGCACGCCGGATGTCCAGGGCCACCCACCGGTGCATCGCCAGTTGGCGCCGCTGGTGCAGCGTGAGTGCCTCAAGCGCGGCCTGATCCTGGAGCTGGGTGGGCGCCATGGCAGCGTAGTGCGCTTCCTGCCACCGTTGGTGATTACCGCCGGCGAAATCGACCAAGTGGCCGAGATCTTCGGGCGCGCCTTGGCGGCGGCGGTTGCCGGCGTCTAATTTTCCAGGCCCTTGATACGTTTCTACAGATATCAGTGCTGCGCGTGGTGCGCAGCCAGCCTTTGAGCGACGGAGAACAGCAATGACCTCAGTATTTGACCGCGATGACATCCTGTTTCAGGTAGTGGTCAACCACGAAGAGCAGTATTCGATCTGGCCTGACTACAAGGCCGTGCCCGAAGGCTGGCGCACCGTAGGCAAGAGCGGCATGAAGAAAGAGTGCCTGGCCTATATCGAGCAAGTGTGGACCGATATGCGCCCGTTGAGCCTGCGCCAGAAGATGGACAGCGCTGAGCTGGTCAACTGATTCACCACAATACCCTGTAGGAGCGAGCTTGCTCGCGAAGAACGCAAGAACGCCGCGGTCACCTTGAGTAAACGCGGCGCTCTGAAGTACTTCGCGAGCAAGCTCGCTCCTACAGGGGTGTGTGGGTGTACAGGTAATCCGTCGCCAGCGACGCCAGCGTCCTCACCCCCACCACCAACGCCGACTCATCCACGAAGAACCCCGGGTTGTGATTCGGCGCCGCCTTGCTCATGTCCTGGTCCCTCGGCGTTACCCCCAGGAACACGAACAATCCCGGCGCTTCCTTGGCATAAAACGAGAAGTCTTCCGCGCCTCCTACCAACGGGCCTTGCACCACGTCATCCCGGGCTGCCCAACGCAGGCTCGGCAGCATTTTCTCGGTCAGTGCCGGGTTGTTGATGGTGGGGTCGTACTTCTCGATGATCGTCACTTCGGCCTTGGCGCCGCCGCTTTCGGCAATCTTCTCTACGGTCTGGCGCACATCTGCATGCAGCTTCTGGCGAATGCCGTAGTCATAGGAGCGGATGGTGCCGGTCATCTCCAGCGACTCGGGGATGATGTTGTAGCGGGTGCCACCGTTGATGGTGCCGATGCTCACCACCGAGGGCGATGACGAAATATTGGTGCGGCGGCTGACCACGGTCTGCAAACCGACAATGGTTTGTGCGCCGACGGTGATCGGGTCGATGCCGTTCCAGGGCTGCCCCGCGTGGGTCTGTTTGCCGAGGATCTTGATGCGCAGGTCGTCGGAGCTGGCCAGGGTCGGGCCCGGGCGGTAGGCGATCTGCCCGGCCGGTACGCCGGCCCACACATGCAGGCCGAACACCGCATCCGGCTTCGGCGCTTTCATCACGCCTTCCTGCACCATCATCTTCGCGCCCCAGGTGTTCTTGCCGTCGGGGCTGAAGTCGCTGGGGCCTTCTTCGGCCGGTTGGAAATAGAACACCACGGTGCCAGGCAAACGCTCGCGCATGCCAGTAAGAATTTTCGCAGTGCTCAGCAGGATAGCGGTATGGGCGTCGTGGCCGCAGGCGTGCATCACGTCGACTTCCTTGCCCAGGTAGGTGCCCTTGGCCTTGGAGGCGAAGGGCAGGTCGGCGATTTCCTTGACTGGCAGCGCATCCATGTCGGCGCGCAGGGCCACGGTCGGGCCGGGCAGGGCGCCTTTCAGGACCGCGACGACGCCGGTGCGCGCCACGCCCGTCTTGACCTCAAGGCCCAGCTCGCGCAGCTGTTTGGCGACCAATTCTGCGGTGCGGGTTTCGGCGTTGCCCAGCTCTGGATGGGCGTGGATATCGCGGCGGGTTTCGAGCAGGCTCGGTTCAAGGATCTTCGCCTGGGCGGCAATTTCCTCCCGGGCGCTATCCTGACCACTGCTGGCGGCAATCACTGCGCTGCTGGCAACCCCGCAGAGCAAGCCGAACACCCATTGATGTTTCAAACCGTTCAAACGCATACAAACCTCTCCTTCTTTATTGTTCTGGTTCTTTCTCCTGCACCGTGCCGGCGGTGACCACCTGCACACTCAAGCGCGGTGTCGCCAGGTCGAGCCCGGCTTCATCCAGGTGGCGCTTGAGCGACAGATTGAACGCCCGCGACACTTCCCACTGCTTGATTGGTGCGGTCTTGAAACGTGCGCGCAGGATCGCACTGCCGGACTCGAAGCTTTCCACACCCTGGATCTCCAGCGGCGACCAGATATTACGGCGTTGCAGCGGGTCGTTGCGCATGGCATGCCCGACATCACGCATCAGCTTGATCGCATCGTCGATTTCCATGTTGTAGGGGATCGCCACCCGGAAGATCGCGTAGCCAAACTCCCGGGAGTAGTTCTTGATGCTCTTGATTTCGCTGAACGGGATGGTGTGCACGATGCCGTCGATATCGCGCAGGCGCACGGTGCGGATGGTCAGGCCTTCCACCGTGCCGAGGTGGCCGCCGACGTCTACGTAGTCGTCGATGGCCAGGGAGTCTTCGATGATGATGAACAAGCCGGTGATCAAGTCCGCTACCAGCGACTGCGCACCAAAGCCGATGGCGATACCGATCACGCCCGCACCGGCCAGCAGTGGCGTGACGTTCATGCCCATGTTCGCCAGGGCCACGATGGCGGCGATGATGAAGATGGTCACGAACAGCACGTTGCGGATCAGCGGCATCATGGTTTGCGCACGCGCGTTGGCCAGGCCTTTGCGTGAGCGGGTCAGGGCGTGGTGGATCGCGGTGTCGCTGAGGATCCAGATCAGCCAGGCAAACAGCAAGGTGCCTGCGAGGCCGAACAGCTTCACGGCTATTTCATGGCCGTCACCTTCGGTAAAGCGAATCATCGACAGGCCCCACACCCGCAGCCCCAACTCGATAAACACCAGCCACACCACCAGGTGCACCAGGGTGTAGACAAAGCCTTTGAGGCGCTCGGAGTACAGCGCATGGCGCTTGTGCCCGCGTTGCGGCTTGAGGGCGTGGCGGCGCACCAAGCCGTTGATCACCATGCACAACACCAGCAGCACCGTGCACAGCAGCGACTGGCGCAGGGCGGTGCTGGTGTCGCCGGCCGACAGGAAGGTGGCGAACAGCGAGATACCCACCAACAGCAAGGCCGGGATGTACCAGAAGGTGCCGATGATTGAAAGGGTGTCGGTGAGAGCGCGACGGGTCAGGCGACGCGACAGCGGCTGGTTGCGGATCAGGTGCGCGATCGGCCGGCGGAAACGCAGGATAAATACGCCTGTGGACAGCGCCGCCATCACATTGGCCACAGTCGCGGCGGTATGGGCAAGGTGTTGGCCGAGCGCCTCGACCAGGCGCGGGTCGCTCAGGGCTTCACCGAAGGCGGCAAAACTGCCGATCCACCACAACGGGCGGAACGCCTGGTGGCGCAGGATATACAGGGCGCGGTGGCGGTGTGGGCCGTCGAGCACGGAGAAGGCAATCACGCAGATCGCCGAGAAACAGGTGCCGATCACCAAGGCATAGGCCAGCACCATCGCCAGTGATTTACCCAGGGATGACGGCAGGGCGTAGCTGAGGTAAACCGTGATCACCAGGGCGATCAGCCAGGGCCCAAGCTTGCGCAGGGCAAAGCGCAGCATGTCCCAGGTCCGCGGGTGTTGCGGCAACTCCTCGGGCAGGCCGAAGCGCTCGCGTACCCGGTGGCTGAGCCAGATCAACGCGGCGGCCAGCAGACTCCACACCGCCAGGATCACGGCAAAGCCGAAGATGATCGGCAGCCACTCGTTGGCCGGCAGCATCAGCGCACCCAGTTCATCCTTGGCCAGATCGACTTCATTCGACCAGCGCCCCAGTGGGCTGTCGGCACCGGAAAACTGCTGTTCAAAGCCCGACAGCGTACTGCCGATCAATCCGAGCACGCCTTGTTCGGCGGCGGGCTGGGCCTTTTGCGTAGCGGCGCGCAGTTTCTTCAGGTCGCTCAGCAATTGGGTGCGCTGCTGATCGTTTTCCAGAGTCTTGATCACCTCGTCCAGCGACTGCCCCAGCGGCACTTCGGCCTGGGGTTGGGTCTTGCTGGAGCCGCCCAGCATGCCGGGCAAGCCTACGGCTTGGGCGGACGTGAACGGCAGCAGTGTGAGCAGGGCGATCAGCAGGTAGCAGGGCAGGGCAAACAGACGGGAGAACACGAGGCGGTCAACCTTGAAAACGACGAATTGACCGAGTGTACGAGGCCGCTATGCCCAATGCGAGCGCATTTATCATTCCGCCAGTTTGGCGAGAATCTTGTACACCACGGTGCCCAGGATCAACAGCATGCCGATCCACATGCCGAACACGCCGAGGGGCTTGTCGCGAAAGTTGAAACCGACCGCGAGCATGATCATGCCGATCACGATGGGAATCAGCATGGCGTGGAAGGAGGACATTGAGATCATGGGAGCAATAGCCTTGTCACAGTGGAAGTTTTGACAAGTCTAGGCGCGATTGCAGGAAGTGCAGGTGATGCAAGTCAGTTTGGCAGTACACAGAACCCAATGTGGGAGGGGCGGTGCGACGATTCGACTTGCTCCCACACTTCGATCACATTTCGCCCATCAAATCAGGGCAGGTCGCGGCTCGCATAAAACGCACCCAGCACCTTCACCAGATGCGCCAGGTCATGGCTGCCGCACAGTTCACGAATGGAGTGCATGGCAAAGGTCGGCAAGCCGATATCCACGGTACGCACGCCCAGGTGGCTGGCGGTAATAGGCCCAATCGTCGAGCCGCAACCCATGTCGCTGCGTACTACAAAACTCTGCACCGGCACTTCCTCGGCCATGCACAAGTGGCGGAAAAACCCGGCGGTTTCGCTGTTGGTGGCGTAGCGCTGGTTGCTGTTGACCTTGATTACCGGGCCGGCGTTGAGTTTCGGGCCGTGGTTGGCGTCATGCTTCTCGGCGTAGTTGGGGTGTATGCCGTGGGCATTGTCGGCCGATACTAGAAGGGATTTCTGAATGGTGCGTACGAACTCATCACCTTCGGGCAACAGGCGGCGCAGGGTCTGTTCCAGCATCGGGCCATCGGCGCCGCAGGCCGAGCAGGAGCCGACTTCTTCGTGGTCGTTGCACACCAGCACGCAGGTTTCGTCGGTCTCGCTGGTCAGCAAGGCTTGCAGGCCGGCGTAGCACGACAGCAGGTTGTCCAGGCGCGCACCGGCGATGAAATCGCCATTGAGGCCGATGACCGCGGCACTTTGGGTGTCGTAGAAGCTCAGCTCGTAGTCGAGCACCACATCAGCGTTCAACCCATGCTCGCGGGCCAACTGCTCGGTGAGTACGGCGCGGAAGTCCACGCGTTCGTCACCGGCAAATTGCGCGAGGATCGGCGGCAGCTCGGTCTGGGCATTGATCGCCCAGCCTTGGTTGGCTTCACGGTTGAGGTGAATGGCCAGGTTGGGAATGATCGCGATGGGCAGCTTGAAATCGATCAGCTGGCTTTCGACCTTGCCGTCACGGCGGAAGGTCACGCGGCCGGCCAGGGACAGGTCGCGGTCGAACCACGGTGCCAGCAGCGCGCCGCCGTAGACTTCTACCCCTAACTGCCAGAAACCCTGGCGTTGCAGCTCAGGCTGGGGCTTGACCCGCAGGCATGGGCTGTCGGTGTGGGCGCCGACCAGGCGGATGCCGCCCTGCAGCGGCGAGTGACGGCCGAGCTTGAAGGCGATGATCGAGGAGTCGTTGCGGGTCACGTAATAGCGACCGTTGGCCTCGGTGGCCCAGGTGTCGCGCTCGTCGAGACGCTGGTAACCGGCCGCTTCCAGGCGTTGGGCGAGGGCGGCAGTGGCATGAAAAGGAGTAGGGGAGGCCTTGAGGAAGTCGATCAGGCCTTGATTCAACGCTTCGCGCATAAATAGCTCCAGACAGCAATGCGCGGAGTTTACCGTATTGGTTTGACTCGGTGTCTAGAACTGACACAGAACTAAATGTGGGAGGGGGCTTGCTCCCGATGGCGGTGTGTCAGTGAGCAAATACAGTGACTGACACTCCGCCATCGGGAGCAAGCCCCCTCCCACAGTTTTGATTGTATTGCCAATTCTAGAACGGGGCAGGGCACTCGAAGCGCAAGCGCTCGCCGCTTTGTGGATGGGTGAAACTGAGCATGCTTGCATGCAGGCACAGCCGCGGCCAGGCAGCCAACGCTTGTTCATGGGCATACAAGCCATCACCCAGCAGCGGATGCCCGATGGACAGCATATGCACACGCAACTGGTGCGAGCGCCCGGTGATCGGCGTCAGTTCCACGCGGCACCAGTCGCCACAACGCTCCAGCACTTTCCAGAAGGTCAGGGCGTGCTTGCCGAACTCGTGGTCCACCACATGCCGTGGCTTGGTCGGCGGGTCGTAGCGCAGGGGCAGGTCGATGCTGCCGCTGTCCAGTTCCGGCTGGCCCCAGGCCAGGGCGGTGTAGGCTTTTTCTGTTTCGCGGTCGTGAAACTGGCGGGACAGTTCGCGGTGGGTGTCGGCGTCGCGGGCCAACAGGATGATCCCGGAGGTTTCCCAGTCCAGGCGATGGACGATCCGGGCCTCGGGGTAGCCGTTTTCCTGCAGGCGGGTAATCAGGCAATCCTTGTTGTCGTCGGCGCGACCCGGCACCGAGAGCAGCAGGGTCGGCTTGTTCACCACCAGGACGGCATCGTCCTGATGCAGGATATGGATATTGGACAGCGGCATTAAACAGCCTCGTAACAAACGCCAACGGCGGCTCGACCACCTGGCTCCCGAAGAGGGATCAAGGTGACCGAGCCGCCGTGGCGACCGCCCTTTCGATCAACGATCGGGCAGGGTGATATTGAGTTCCAGAATCGAGCAACTGCCGTCATTTTCCAGGGCGACATGCACGTCATCGTTACCGATATTGACGTACTTGCGGATCACCTCGACCAGTTCCTTCTGCAAGGCTGGCAGGTAGTCCGGCGTGCTGCGTTGGCCGCGTTCGTGCGCCACGATGATCTGTAGACGCTCTTTCGCTACCGACGCGGTACTTGGCTTTTTGTTGGCGCGAAAGAAGTCGAGAAATTTCATTGTTTAGTTGCCTCCAAAGATACGCTCGAAGAATCCCTTCTTCTTGACATCGAGGAAGCGGTGTTCCACGGTCTTGCCCAGCAAGCGATCCACGGCATCGCTATACGCCTGGCCGGCGTCGCTCTGGTCGTCGAGAATCACTGGCACGCCCTGGTTGGATGCCTTAAGCACGGCCTGGGATTCCGGGATCACGCCCAGCAGGGTCACTGCGAGGATTTCCTTCACGTCTTCAACGCCGAGCATTTCACCATTGCTGACGCGCTCAGGGTTGTAGCGGGTGAGCAGCAGGTGTTCCTTGATCGGGTCCTGGCCTTCTTCGGCGCGCTTGGACTTGCTGGCCAACAGGCCGAGCATGCGGTCCGAGTCACGTACCGAGGAGACTTCCGGGTTGGTCACCACGATGGCTTCATCGGCGAAGTACATCGCCAGGTGAGCACCGGTCTCGATACCGGCCGGGGAATCGCATACCACGTATTCGAAAGTTTCTTTCAGCTCGGCGAGGACCTTGCCTACGCCCTCTTTGGTCAGCGCATCCTTGTCACGGGTCTGGCTGGCGGCCAGCACGTACAGGTTTTCAAGGCGCTTATCCTTGATCAGGGCCTGTTGCAGGTTGGCTTCGCCGTTGACTACGTTGACGAAGTCGTACACCACGCGGCGTTCGCAGCCCATGATCAGGTCGAGGTTACGCAAACCGACGTCGAAGTCGACGATGACTGTCTTGTGGCCGCGCAGAGCGAGGCCGGTACCGATAGCGGCGCTGGTGGTGGTCTTACCCACACCACCCTTGCCGGATGTAACCACGAGAATCTTGGCCAAGGTGTTTCACCCCTAAGGAAAAAGGACTTTTCAGTCCCTGAAAAACATCTCTTGGAACTCGCTGCAGGCGGACAGCCTTTGTAGGAAAAAGATGCAGTTTCCGCAGGGAAACACCAACTTCCAAATATTCCTACACAAGTCTTGCCGGTTTCGCTTTGCTATCAGAGTCTAGAGATGCTTGGAAAATGCGGCAGTATCCGTTAAAGACGGATGATGTTCAACACATCGCCCGACAGGTTGACCTGCACCGAAGCCCCCCACAGCGGATCACGGCGCAAATCTTCTGAAACCTTGTACTGGCCTGCGATGGACACTAGCTCAGCGGTCAACTGCTGGCAAAAAATCCGGGCCTTGGTATCACCCTTGATGCCGGCGAGGGCGCGGCCGCGCATCGGGCCGTATACATGGATGTTGCCATCGGCAAGAAGTTCCGCCCCCGGGCTGACCGAGGAGATCACCACGAGATCACCACCCTGGGCGTAAATCTGCTGCCCGCCGCGTACGGGCGAGGTAATGATCTTTGTTGGCTTGATCGCAGGCTCGGGCGGTTTTTCCGGTTTTTTCTTCTCTTCACCGACCAATGGTTCGAGCGGACGCTCACGGGCGCCGGACGGTGGCAGTACTGGCAGTTCAATGGCGATGGCTGCGGCAATGTCTTCGATACGGCTGGCGCGAATCGCCAGGGTACGCAAGCCATGGGAGCGGCATACGCGCATCAGCCCGGGCAAATCAATCGCCCCTTGGCCGGCCGGGAGTTTGTCCAGGGCCAGTACCAGCGGGGCATTGTTGAAAAAGTTCGGCGCCAAGGCGACCTTGGCGGCCAGTTGGCGGTCCAGGGCATCGAGGTCGTTGCGGGCCAGTTCCAGCACGGTAATGGCGAGCATGCTGCCTTTCAGCTGGAACACGGGATCTTGGTCTAGCGGTTCGGTTTGGCTCATGGTCGGCGAAAGCGGCTTGTCACGAAAAGTGTCGAGACTTATAACGAGAACACTCACCCGCCGCAAGCCGAGTCGAACCGTTGTAGAATGCGCGGCCCTTGTCTTTACCGGAATCTGTAATGGATCGCCCGCGTTTTCGAGCTGTATTTCTTCACCCGCGTTTTTGGCTGCTGTGGCTGGGGCTCGGCCTGCTGTGGCTGGTCACCCAGTTACCGTACCGGGCGCTGTTGACCATTGGTCGCCTGCTGGGCGTGGGCATGTACCGCGTGGCCGGCGATCGCCGCCGTATCGCGGCGCGCAACCTTGAGCTGTGCTTCCCGGAAAAGTCCGCCAAGGAACGCAAACGCCTGCTCAAGGAAAATTTCGCCTCCACCGGCATCGCCTTCTTTGAGATGGCCATGAGCTGGTGGTGGCCCAAGCCGCGCCTGGCGCGCCTGGCCCATGTCGAAGGGCTGGAACACCTCAAGCAGGCGCAGTTGGAAGGCAAGGGCGTGATCCTCATGGCCTTGCATTTCACCACCCTGGAAATCGGCGCGGCGCTGCTCGGGCAGAAACACACCATCGATGGCATGTACCGCGAGCACGGCAATCCGCTGTTCGACTTTATCCAGCGCCGTGGCCGCGAACGCCACAACCTCGATTCCCTGGCCGTGGAGCGCGACGACGTGCGCGGCATGCTCAAGCTGCTGCGCGCCGGCCGCGCCATCTGGTACGCACCGGATCAGGACTACGGCGCCAAACAAAGCATCTTCGTGCCGCTGTTCGGCATCCAGGCCGCCACTGTCACCGCTACCAGCAAGTTCGCGCGCCTGGGCAAGGCGCTGGTTGTGCCGTTCACCCAGGAACGCCTGGCCGATGGCAGCGGTTACCGCTTGGTGATCCATCCGCCGTTGACCGACTTCCCCGGCGAAACCGACGAAATCGACTGCCTGCGCATCAACCAATGGGTCGAAGCCTCGGTACGCGAATGCCCCGAGCAATACCTGTGGACCCACCGCCGCTTCAAGAGCCGACCGGCGGGTGAACCCAAGCTGTACGAAAAACGCCGCCGATAAGCGCTGGCTTTTCCCACATGGAGTGACGCAATGCGCCCAGTTGAACCGGTCACAGGCTTGATTCTTTCTGGCGGCGGGGCGCGAGCGGCGTATCAGGTGGGGGTATTGGCGGCGATTGCCGAGTTGCTGCCACCAGGGGCGCCGAATCCTTTTCCGGTGATTGTCGGCACGTCGGCTGGTGCGATCAATGCGGTGAGCCTGGCCAGCGGGGCCACCGATTTCCGTGCGGCTATCCAGCGACTGACGGCGTTCTGGCAGGGCTTTCGCAGTCACCAAGTGCTGCGCAGCGACTGGCCGGGGGTGATACGCCAGGCCAGTCGTTTCCTCATCCACAGCCTATTGGGCCTGGGCGCACAGGTACCAGTGGCACTGCTCAACAGCTCGCCGCTGCGCGAATTGTTGCAAGAACGCCTGAGCCTGGACGGCATCGACGAAGCCATTCGCTGCAAGCATTTGCAGGCGGTGGCGGTCACGGCCTTCGGTTATGAATCCGGGCAAGCGGTGACCTTCTATCAGGGCGGCGGCACCATCGATGCCTGGTTGCGCCATCGACGGATCGGCGTGCCCACCCAACTGACGGTGGAGCACCTGCTGGCGAGTTCGGCGATTCCGCTGTTGTTTGCGCCGGTCAAGCTCGATCAGGAGTACTTCGGCGATGGCGCGGTGCGCCAGTCGGCGCCGATCAGCCCGGCCCTGCACCTGGGCGCCAGCCGCGTGTTGGTGGTCGGCGTGAGCGGCAACCCACGGGGCAATGAGCCTTCGGTGCAACGCACCTACACCGGCCAGGAGCCGACCCTGGCGCAAATTGGCGGGCATATGCTCAACAGCACGTTCATCGACAGCCTGGAAAGCGATATCGAACTGCTGGAGCGTTTGAACCAGTTCAGCCGCGTCGTGCCTGCTGATGCAGCGGTACAGGGCCTGGCGCCGGTGGAAGTGCTGGTGATTGCGCCCAGCCAGCCGATCGACGAGATCGCTGCGCGGCATCGCCAGGAATTGCCGGCGGCGTTGCGTTTGTTCTTGCGTGGGCCGGGGGCGACCAAGACCAGTGGCGCGGGGGTATTAAGTTACTTGCTGTTCGAGGCGGGGTATTGCAGCGAATTGATCGAGTTGGGGCGCAAGGATGCGCTGGCCAAACGTGAGCAGTTGTCGCGATTCCTCGGCCTGACGCAGAGCTGAAAATGTGGGAGGGGGCTTGCTCCCGATGGCGGCGATTCAGTCACAGATACTTTGAATGACACACCGCTATCGGGAGCAAGCCCCCTCCCACATTTTGTCCAGCAGTGTTTATTAGAAGTGGTACTTGACCAGGAAGCTCGCCGTGTCCTGGGTAGTCTTGAACGCGCCGCTATCTTCAATCCCGTACTTGTTCTTCCAGTAGTCGTATTCAAAACCCACATACAACTGCTTGTCGCCCCAATGCAGCGCCTTGCCCAGGTCATATTTGACCTGCGGGTTAAAGTGCAGGTTGGCGTGATAAGTACCACGGGCGTTCTTGTCGTTGTCCACCACCCAGTCCATGAAGCCGTCGATCAACACGTCGGAGTTGCCTACGGGAATGGTGTAGGACCACACCGGGGTGATCTGCCAGACGCCGTCACCCGGGCGGTTGCCTTCGGTCTGGCGCTGGTAGAAGTTCAGCTGGAAGTAGTCGAAGCCAGGAATGTTCAAGTCGATGGCAGGACCGAGCAAGTAGGACTCGTTATCGCCTTCGCCGAACTCGTAGGTGAAGGCCAGCAACACATCCTTGATCGGGCCGAACGACAGGTCCTTGTCGAAAATCTTGCCGAATGACAATCGTGGGCTGAACTCGCCGTAGTAAGTATTGGGGCCGACGTTGCCGTCTTCCTTGCCGTTGTAAAAGATACGGTCGAGGAAGAAGAAGTTGTCGCCATACTTCCATGCGTCAGCATGTTCGAAGGTGACGGTTTGCTGGATCTGCGGGTTGACGGTAAAGCTCTTGCCCCACAGGTAGGTCAGGCTGTTGTTCTGCCATTGCAACAAGTCGCCGGCTCCGGCTTGGCCGGCGGCCAGCAGGGATCCTGCCAGCACCAGGCCCTTGAACATAGGTTTCATTCGGTTGCTCCCGAGTTAAAGTTTTTTTATGTTTTTTCTAATCTGGCGCTCTGATGTGGCGCCTTTGGATTCGCTGAAAAAATCATCTGATTGGTCAGCTTTTATGCTTACAGCAAAAGCCGCGCCAAGGCGGTTAAAAACCGTCGATTCAAGCGGGCGCGGAGAATACTGGCTCCCACGTCCTGGCTCAAGTGCGCCGTTACAGCGCGCGCAGGACGACAATGGAGCATGCTTCAGGTGTGGACGTGCTCAACGGCAACGCGCTCAGCGCCGCCCAGGATGTTGAACAGTATGTTCAGCGACAACGCGCTGAGGGTGGCCATAGCGATGCCACTATGGGTAATCGGGCTCATCCATAGCGGCAACTGCGCGAAGAACTCCGGGCGTACCACGGGGATCAGGCCCATGCCGATGCTCACCGCTACCAACAGCTGGTTACGGCGGTCGGCAATGTCGGCTTCCTGCAAAATCTTGATCCCGGTCGCCGCCACCATGCCGAACATGGCAATCGCCGCGCCGCCGAGTACCGCGGGTGGAATCGAAGCCACCAGGTAGGCCGCCTTGGGCAGCAGGCTCAGCACAATCAAAAATGCGCCGGCCATGATGGTGACCGAACGGCAGCGCACGCCGGTCATCTGCACCAGGCCGATATTCTGCGCGAAGGAGGAGTGGGTAAAGGTGTTGAAGAAACCGGCAAAGAACGACGCGCCGGCATCACACAGCAAGCCGCGGCGCAGCATCTTCGGCGTGACCTCCTGATCGGTGATCTTGCCCAGGGCGAGGAACATGCCGGTGGACTCGACAAAGATGATCACCACCACCAGGCACATCGACAGGATCGGCGCCAGCTCGAACCTGGGCATGCCGAAGTGCAACGGCGTCACCACTTGCACCCAGGGCGCCTGAGCCAGGCCACTGAGGTCGACCATGCCGATAACAGCGCACAACCCGTAACCCAGGCCCATGCCGATCAGCACCGAGATATTCACCCAGAAGCCGCGCATGAAGCGGTTGATCAGCAGGATGGTGGCCAGTACCAGGGCGGCAATCGCCAGGTAGATCGGTGAGCCGAACGTGGCGGCGGCACTGCCACCCCCGGCCCAGTTCACGGCCACGGGAAACAGCGAAAGGCCGATGGCGGTAATCACGGTGCCGGTCACCAACGGCGGGAAAAAGCGTACGACCTTGGACATGAATGGTGCGATAAGCATGCCGAAGAACCCGGCGGCTATGGTCGCGCCGAAGATGCCCTGCAAGCCGATACCGGGCATGCCGGCCATGGCGACCATGCTGCCGACGGCGGCAAAACTGGCGCCCATCATCACCGGCATGCGGATGCCCACCGGGCCGATACCGAACGATTGCACCATGGTGGCGATCCCGGCCACCAGCAGGTCGGCGTTGATCAGGAAGGCGATTTCTTCACGGCTCAAGCCCGCGGCCTGGCCAATGATCAGGGGCACGGCGACGGCGCCGCCGTACATCAGCAAGACGTGTTGCAGGCCAACCAGAATCAGTTGCAAGAGGGGCAGCCGCACCATGGCGGGCGCGGCAGGAATCTGCGGTTCGACTAACTCGGTCATGCAACACCTCGGATCTTTTTATTTTTGTGTTGTTTGGCATTCAATTGCCATTAGCGCTGTTCGCAATTCCTGTAGGAGCGAGCTTGCTCGCGAAGAACCCAAGAGCGCCGCGTTCATTCAGCATGTGCGCGATATCGTTGACGTCCTTCGCGAGCAAGCTCGCTCCTACAGTGGGTGATGTACATAGTTAATTGGTACGCGCCCCCTGGGTGATCCAGGAACCAATCAAATCCCGCTCCTGCTGGGTCATCTGGGTGATGTTGCCCAACGGCATGATCTGGCTGGCCACGGCCTGTGCTTGAATGCGCGCGGCCTGCTGCTGGATCTGTGCCGGTGTGTCGAACATCACCCCTGCCGGCGCCGTGCTGAACAACGGGCTGGTGGGCTTGGCCGAATGGCACACAGTGCAGCGCTGCTCAATCACGTGATGCACCTGGCCGAAATCGGTGGTGGCCTGGGCCGGTGCCGGTTCAGCAGCTGGAGCGGCAGGCGCTGCGGGCTTCAAACCACCGCCCAATGCCGTTTCCGGCAGTGGCTGGTACTCGATCGCTGCAGGTGCCTTGGCTACTTCCGGAGCCGGCTTGGGCCCGGTCACGTACGCCAGGCTGATCATCGCCAACGCGCCCACCGGTAAGGTCCACGCATACTTCTGGCTGTTGTGCCGGGTGTTGAAGTAGTGCCGCACCAACACCGCCGCTACCGCGATCCCGGCCAGGATCAGCCAGTTGTATTGGCTGCCATAGGTGCTCGGGAAGTGGTTGCTGATCATGATGAACAGCACCGGCAAGGTGAAGTAGTTGTTGTGCCGCGAACGCAGCAGGCCCTTGGCCGGCAGCGCTGGATCCGGCGTGCGGTTCTCGGCGATGGCCGCCACCAGTGCGCGTTGCGCCGGCATGATGATGCGGAACACGTTACCGACCATGATCGTGCCGATCACCGCGCCCACGTGCAGGTAGGCACCGCGGCCGCTGAACACCTTGCTGAAGCCGTAGGCCGCCGCAATCAACAGCACGAACAGGATCAAGCCGAGCAGGGCAGGGCGCTTGCCCAGGGCTGAGTCGCAGAGGAAGGAGTAGATGAACCAGCCGGCGAACAACGAGCCGATGCCCAGCAGCACGCCTTCGGTGCCGCTGAGGCTGCTGCCGGGGGCGAGCAGGTACAGCGTCGGGTTCCAGTAGAACACCACGCACAGCAGCGCGACGCCCGACATCCAGGTGAAGTAGGCTTCCCATTTGAACCAGTGCAGGTTGTCCGGCATGGTTGGCGGGGCCAGTTTGTATTTTTCCAGGTGGTAGATACCGCCACCGTGGATCGCCCACAAGTCACCGGCCAGGCCGCTCTTGGGGTTGACGCGATTGAGGTTGTTTTCCAGCCAGACAAAGTAGAACGAAGCGCCGATCCAGGCGACGCCAGTGATCATGTGAACCCAGCGCACGCTCAGGTTCAGCCATTCCATCAAATGTGCTTCCACAGTCTTTACCTCTCGCCTGTCACCCTTGTTGTCGGGTGATCCGGCCTTCTCTTATTGGTGGGGGGCGAGGATCAACCGCTCATCCTCTTTGAAAAAATGCTCATCGCAGTTATTGCCTGTGCCACTGCGATCAACCACCAGGAAGTCATCCCGCTTTTCGATCGTCAGCACCGGGTGGTGCCAGACGCCGCGATGGTAATTGATGCCCTGCCTGCCGTTGGTGACGAAGGCGCGGACCAAGCCTGATACAGGTGCATCGCCAAGTGGCGCGACCACGATCAGAAAGGGGTTGCCGAGCAGCGGAATAAAAGCCTGGCTGCCCAGCGGGTGTCTTTCCAGCATGCACACGGTCAGCGGCATGTCCTGCGCGTCGGCGCGGAAGATGCTGATGATGGCGTGGTCTTCAGGCTGTGCTGTTTCGACCGTTGCCAACTTGTGAAAGCGCATGGTCGACCCGTTGTTGATCATGAAGTGATCGCTGCCGTCGGTTTCGATAACGTCTCCGAAAGGGGCGAAGGCTTCTTTGGTCAGGGGTTCGATCATCAGTGTGCGCATGGCTGTCTTCTTAATCTTGAATTGTTATTGGATCAGTGTAGGAGCGAGCTTGCTCGCGAAAAACTCAACAACACCGCGTGTATCCAGGATGGGCGCGTTATCGTTGACGATCTTCGCGAGCAAGCTCGCTCCTACAGTCTCAGCATTACTTCGATACTTTGCCCAGGACGCGCAGGCGACTCACACCGCCATCCGGGAACACATTCAGGCGGATATGGGTAATCGGCCCCAGTGCCTTGATCTGCTCGGCGAAGGTGTGCTCGGCGTGCATCTCCAGTTTCTGCGCCGGCAACAGTTCGCGCCAGAACAGCGATTGGGTTTCGATCTGGCTGTCGGTGCCACCTTTCACGAACGCGCCCTGGATCGAGCAGGTGTCCGGGTAGTTGCCCTTGAAGTGCAGGGTGTCGACGATGATCTTCTCTATCTCGCCCGGGTGGCCGAGGGCGACGATCACCCAGTCATTGCCAGGTGTACGACGACGCGCGGTTTCCCAGCCGTCGCCCATGTTGATGCCACGGCCCGGGTTGAGGATGTTGCTCATGCGTCCGAAGTGTTCGTCGGAGCAGGCCAGGGCACGCCCGCCATTGAGCGCGGCAGCCAGGTCGACCTGTTCGTTGTCGCCCACCGAAGACCAGTCGCGGAACGGCACGCCGTACACACGCAGACGGGCTACGCCGCCATCCGGGTAAATGTTGAAGCGCAGGTGGCTGAACGCCTGGTCGTTATTGATTTCGTGGTAGTGGTGGCTGTTGCCTTGCAACTCGACCGCCGACAGCACTTCCACCCACTGGGTATTGGCGTCCGGCTCGCCCGAGGCCAGGAAGCAGGCTTCCAGGGAGGCCGACGGCGGGAAGTTGCCGGTGAAGAATGAAGTGTCGATGTCCACACCTTTGATCGAACCCGGCACGCCCAGGCGGATCACCGCGCTGTCGTAGCCTTCGAAGCGCTTGCGGCGTGACTCCCAGCCGTCCATCCACTTGCCGTTGTCATCGAAAACGCCCTCCTTCCACACGGCCGGGGTCGGCTGGAACAGTCGGTTGGCGTCGGCGAACCAGTCATCGGTCACCGAGATGATCTTGGTGCCCAGGCGGGCGTCGGCCAGGTTGACGAACTTCTCGAAAGGTACGGCGTAAGCTTTCATTCTTCTTGTCTGCCTTAGATAGAGTGGCTGGGGATGGTCGTTTAGAGGGTCAGTAAACGGAACAACGCGATCTTGTTGATCTCGTCCAGCGCGCACTTGAACTCGGTGTCTACCGAGTTGTGTATGCGCGTTTCGAACGCGGCGAGGATCTGATGCCGGTTGCTGCCTTTTACCGCCATGATGAAGGGAAACTTGAACTTGGCCTTGTAGGCGTCGTTCAGCTCGGTGAAGCGAGAAAACTCTTCGGCCGTGCATTGGTGAATCCCCGCGCCAGCTTGCTCATCGGTGCTGGCTTGGGTCAGTTGGCCCTGGACGGCGGCTTTACCGGCCAGGTCCGGGTGAGCGTTGATCAATGCCAATTGGCGGGTGTGATCAGCACTCAACAGGATATCGCTCATGCGCTGGTGCAGGGTTTCGATCTGGTCGATCGAAGCATCCTGGCCCAGCTCGAAGGCCTTTTCGGCCACCCATGGCGAGTGTTCGTAAATATCGGCAAAGGCCTGGACGAAAGCGTCGCGGCTCAAGGTCGAAGGTTTCAAGGTCTGGAATGCAGTCATTTCGCCGCTCCCGTGTAGGGGTGGGTTTGCTGCCAATGGCGGGCAATGTCGACACGCCGGGTGAACCACACCTGTTCGTGACTCTTGGCGTATTCAATAAAACGCTTCAAGGAGGCCAGGCGGGCAGGGCGGCCGATCAGGCGGCAATGCAAGCCGATGGACAGCATCTTCGGTGCCTCGGCGCCTTCGGCATACAGCACGTCAAACGCGTCTTTGAGGTACTCGAAAAAATCATCGCCCTTGTTGAAACCCTGCACCTGGGTAAAGCGCATATCGTTGGTATCCAGGGTGTAGGGGATCACCAGGTGCGGCTTGCCGGTGGGGTTATTGGGTTCCCAGTAAGGCAGGTCGTCGTCGTAGGTGTCGCAGTCATAGAGGAAGCCGCCTTCCTCCATTACCAGCCGTCGGGTGTTGGGGCCGGTGCGCCCGGTGTACCAACCCAGTGGGCGCTCGCCGGTCAGCTCGGTGAGGATGCGGATCGCTTCGAGCATATGCTCGCGTTCCTGGGCCTCGTCCATGTACTGGTAGTCGATCCAACGGTAGCCATGGCTGCAGATTTCGTGACCGGCATCGACCATCGCACGGATCACATCCGGGTGGCGTTGGGCGGCCATGGCCACGGCGAAGATGGTCAGCGGAATATCGAATTGCTTGAACAGCTTGAGGATGCGCCACACACCGGCACGGCTGCCGTATTCGTACAGCGACTCCATGCTCATGTTGCGCTCGCCTTGCAGCGGCTGGGCCGAGACCATTTCCGAGAGGAAGGCTTCGGACTCTTTGTCGCCATGCAGGATATTGCGCTCGCCGCCTTCTTCGTAGTTGAGTACGAACGATAGCGCGATGCGTGCCTTGCCCGGCCAATGGGGGTGAGGAGGGTTACTGCCGTAACCGATCAGGTCGCGTGGGTAGTCAGCGCTCACTGCAGTCTTCCTTCTTGTTCGTCGAGGTGGCGATGAGTGATTGTATACAACTTATTCGCCACTTTGTAAGTGTGCATTTCTGCATTTTTTCTGAACGGTCGGTTTACAAGGGTTGCAAGAAACCTGCCTGACTGGTCAATTTAAGCAAAATAATTGCGCTGTCTGCGTAGGTGCATAGAACTGTAGGAGCGAGCTTGCTCGCGAAGAACTTAAAGTCACCGCGTTTCTCCTGAAGACCCGCGGTATCGTTGGCGATTTTCGCGAGCAAGCTCGCTCCTACAGGGGGCAGGGCAAGAGACGCGATGAGTAGGCTGAATTTATTGTGTACAATTTTTGTTGAAAGTGTCTTAATCGACCATCGCCGACTTTTTCACTGCCCTGAAAAAGTGCGGGTTTTCTCTTCTACTGACTTCAGGAGGCGCGTAAACGCCATGGGACGTTTGACCACACACGTTTTGGACGCTGCGCACGGCTGCCCCGGCAGCGCGATCAAGGTCGAGCTGTACCGTGTCGAAGGTACACAGCTGCAACTGGTTGCCAGCGCCCGGACCAACAGCGACGGCCGTTGCGACGCGCCGCTGCTGCAAGGTGACGACTACCGCAGCGGTGTCTACCAGCTGCAATTCAGTGCCGGCGACTATTACCGAGCCCGTGGTGTGCAATTGCCGGAGCCTGCGTTTCTCGATGTGGTGGTGCTGCGCTTCGGCATCAGCGCCGAACAGGATCATTACCATGTGCCCCTGCTGATTTCGCCTTACAGCTACTCCACCTACCGCGGTAGCTGAGTCGTCACCGCGCTTTACCCCCAATGCTCTTCGTTGGTTTCGCCCGCGCACACTGCGGGCTTTTTTTTGCCCGCGGCCCGTGCGCCGCGCCCAACTATGTAACGCACCCTGGGTGGCCGGGGTGCCTAGGCTCGGCTTTTTCTGTACGGGAAAGCCCGCCATGAGCACTGACACCACCTCCACCTGGGCCGATAAGCTCGACTTCGATGACCCGCACACTACATCGGCAGACCGCGACGAGGCGATGCGCACGCTGCTGACCCGTCGGCTCAACGCAGTCACGCAACCCAGCCTGGAAATCAATCGGCTCCACGAAGCACAGGCCAGCGCCAGCGAAGCGGCCAAGACCCTCAGTGGTTTGCTCGGGCGCGCGCCCAGGGTGCTGGGCATCGTGCGCAGCGCGCTGCAGGAGGCGTTTGGCCTGGACCCGGACACCGTGCTGTTCACCGAACCGCGGCCACCGGCCCCGGCCCAGAAGATCGACAGCCTGACCGAGCGCGCACTGGCTTTGCTGATCCAGCCCTATGTGCCGGTCAATATCAACCACTTCACCACGCTGAGCATCAAGGACGATCCGGCCCGTACCTTGCCCTATACGGCCTGGGATGCGCTTGTGCGAGTCAAGGGGTTGACCTTGCTCGAGCGCATCGAACAGGCGACCCGTGAGTACTGGCAACAGCTGGCCCATGGTTCGTGGTTGACCCGTCGCGGGCGCTGGGCGCAATTGCGTACGTCGTTGTTCGCCGCCAATGCGTTGCTGGCCCATCGCTTGTATCAACTGTCTGACAGCGGCTTTGACATGCTGCGCAAATTGCTCGAAATACCCGACGGCGACCAGCGTCAGCGGGCCGGCGGCGAATGGGCGAATGTCCATGTGTGCAGGGTCATGTGGCCCGGCACCAACCAGCGCAGCGTGCCGGTTCCAGGGGCCTTGCATATCTATCGCGAGGGCGGTGAGGGGGATTCGCCCCACGTGGTGTATCTGCCCGGCCTGTTTCGCCAGTTCTACGAGTTCGGTTCCTGGCACCAATTGGTGTGCGACCTGCCGATACTGGTCAATGGCCCGCTGAGTCGTGTGTTGTGGCAGTGCCTGCCGTTGCGGCGTTGGCATGAACTGTGTGAGGCGCCCAGCGTTACCCCCACGCCGTTCATCCCTCAGCGCGGGAGCCTGTTGCGTGACGACGCGCTGTTCGCCAGCGCCAGCGAGGTGCTGGACGGGCAATGGGATAACGAACTGGCGTGCGCCTTGTCGATCAATCACGCCGCAGTGGGCCTTCAGGGCGCGAACGCGTCTGCGGCGCCCGATGTGTGGCGCTTGCTCAAATTTATCGAGAAAGGGCGTAGGCGCCTGGTCACCTTCCCACGCTTGGGACATACCCTGCAGATCTTGCTGGAGTGGGATCGGCAGCGCCGCAGCGGCGAGATTGTGGCAGGGCACCTGGCGCCGGAGCTTGCGTGGAAAACCCGCGAGGCGCAGCTCAAACGTTATGAAAAAGCCCTGATGGGCCTGCTCGACGCGACGGACGTGGGCAAGGGCAGCGTGGCCTACCAGGATTTCCTCAGTCTTGAGCGCCAATGGCAGGCCCAGGTAGCGGCAGCGCGCAAATGGGCCCGGGGGCCGTCGGATCGCGTGTTCAAAAAAGATTATTGGCAGGAGCAACCCGAGGGCTCGCGCAATCGTGGCTCCTTGCTGGGTGCGGCACAGCTGAGTGCGTTGCTGTATGAGGCACAGATGCAGCAGCGCCTGAACCTGATCAGCGATGCCCACCTTGTGCACCTGGAAGCGGCGTTGAGTGAAGCTTGGCAGCCTGGGCAAAAGGCTACGGATACCTGCGTGCTGCAAGTCGCGGTGGGCGGCGATGCCGCTACCTTGTACCCGCTGCTCGGCGCGGTGCTGGTGACCGGCAACGCGGCCCAAGCCAACCCCGGCGCCTCGTACCCGGTGCTGCTATATGTGACCGGCCGCTACGGAGGGCTGGTAGCGTTTGATTCCCTGAATGCTTTTGCCGAGGCGCTTGAAGCCAGCCTGAAAAGCCGCGATGGCTCTATGCTGTGGCGCTGTATCGGGCGGCATCAGCGGGAACAGGCACGCACGGCGATCAGCGCGTTGCCCACGGGGGCATCCCTGGTGGTGAGATATGAAATGATCAAACGCGCCGTGATCAAGGACCTGTTTATCAAGCATATGCAACATCACGTCGCGATGAACAAGCTGATAGATCAGGGAAAGCGGCTGTTCAGCGAGGTGAGTGACCGGCAGCTGAGCCGCCTGTTATTGGCACAGGAATTGTTCGACGGCCTGCTGGTCCCGGCCAATGATGCACGAACCCTGGCCGTGGCCAATTTCAGCCTGTTGCAGTTGGCAGCCAGCCAGGCGAGCAAGCTGCCCGCCTGGCTGGCCACGGCAACCCGCGCCCAACGCCAGCACTACAGGGGCCTGTGTCGCCGCTACCTGGCCAATGCCTGGGCGGTTGAACAAAAACTGTGGCTGGAGTTGCCCGACCTGGAATCCTTTGCCCGCCAGGCACTGATCGCCCGTTTGAGCAAAGATGGGTTTTACCCGCAACTGGATATCGATAAACCGCTGCTCGATATGCCCGATGATGTGAGTTCCCAAATGTGTAGCTGGTCAAGCCAATGCGCGGTAGGAGATCGCAATGCGAAAATCACCGTCAGTCAGCAGCGCACCACCTTCAGCCTGCTGCAACTGGCGCTGCATAACCTTGATCCCAAGGCCCCCTGGACCCGCTGGCGCTTGAACCGGGCACGCTGGCTGGACTCGGCATGGAAAGACCGGCTGAGTGTGTCTTACCTGGTCAAGACCCTTGCGTCCCTGGACGTGGGCGGGGAATACGACAAGCTGATCCGGCGTGCGTTCTACCCGTCGGCATCGACCCAGGTGCCTGCCCCGGGCCTGTCCCAGGCCTTGGTTTATCGGGCCTTGCAGCAAAGGGCCCAGATGCAGGTGTACAGCGCGATCCGGCAAGGCTTGAGCGATCAGGCGCAACGTGTGTTCAGCCGCGTCATGGCGGCGCAGGCGGCGAGCGATCTGAAAGGTGATGGGTTGGATGTGCAATTGGGCTTGGTGCGTCTGGTGGGCCATACCCTGGAACATGATCGCCATATCGCCGGGATACTGGTCATGCACGACAGCCTTTCCGGGCTGTGTGTCGTGTATTGGCCCGCCGCGCTGGAAAGCCCACCCATCGCCGAGTACGCCAGCGTGGCCCTGGCCGAGCAAGCCTTGAACAAGGTCGGCGCCTTGTCCCTGAACCTGAAGGCGTTGGCGGGCCAGGTGGCGCCCGACTGGGAGGTCCAGGCCGTCAACAGCTATCCCGACGAAGATCCGCAGATGGAACCCCGCCAATTATTTATACGCCGGGTTTATGTACCGGTGGTTGCGCGTTTTGTCAGGCAGCTCTTCCGTTTTTTCACGGTGCGACACAAGGTTCCAGCGGTAGACCAAAGCAGTGTCGAGGTACAAATCAGCGAGCAGATTGCGCTGGCGCCCGATGCTTGGCTGGCGATGGTGACCACGTCCCAGGGCAACGCCAGGGCGCTGCTGGCCCACGCGCGGATGTTCGAGCTGCAACGCCGTGCCCAGGCCCAGTCCAATTCTTCCCAGGTATTAGAGGCATATCGCGAGCAACGCCTGGGCGAACAGCACGCCGCGAGCATTCGGGGGCTGTTGTCATTCGTGCCGGTGTTGGGCGTGGGTATCAGCTTGTATGAAATGCTGCTCGCGGCACGGCGCTATCATTTCAGCGGCGATGCCCATGACGCCGTGGATGTAGCGTTCCTTACCCTGATGGCGTTCCTCGATGTGTTGTTGTCCTTTCTCCCTGCTCCCAAGGGTATGCGTGTTGCGCGGCCCTCCTTGTCGCATTTGCATCGCCACCATGGGTTCGCCAGTGGCGCATTCGCCGGCCTGAGAGTGTCACCTGGCAAACCGCTCAGTCTGCTGGGGCATTTCAAATCCTTGAGTGGGTTGGAGGGCGCCGTTGAGTTGAAGTGGCCGGAAGGCAAGGGGCGGTATGTGAAGAATGGCCAACAGATGGTTACCGAGGGGCAAGAGGCCTACTCGGTGTATCAACGTAAGAATGAATCGGCGCTGCGCCTGAAGAAAACCCAGGGCGATGGGCAAGATGAATTGCTCTTGAACATCGACCAGCCCAGGGAGTGGTTGCTGGGGGCCGATGCACCACAACCGGGGCCCAGTTCGGGCGTGCTCAACCCGTGGCGCGGGCAAGCGCAGACGGTGCAGGACTGGCAACCGCCGATTGTGCGTACTGCTACACAAACCAGAATTGTGCAATCAAGCTCAACGGCTACCCATTGGCAAAATTGGCGCATCCCACCCGGGGAAGTGGGGCAAATATCGCGGTCTCCGTCTGCCGGGGTGTTTTACATTGATCCGGATGCTCGAGGTTTTCCCCACAATGTCATCCGGGTGGCACCTGCCAATACCCATCTGATGTATCCGTTGAGCAGCTATTACAGGATGCTTCCCGAGGGCAACCAGGCTCCCCTGCAGGGCATTCAGTTTATCCACAGGAATGAGCCGCTGGTTTCGTTGGCCCGTGCTGACATTGAGCGTTGGACGGTTACGCAAACGCTTGAGCAGCCTGTTCCGGTAACCCATGTTCAAGCCAGTGAATGGCGGTTCCATGCCCCCCTGTTCGACAAACCTTTGACGGACTCTGTGGGCACTGCGTTCCCCACCATGACAACCCACAGCCGGGAGTTCACCGTCGCAAGGTTGATTGAGTTATCAGGCCCGGAGCGCCCTGCAACGGCCACTCATCTGCTCAACCTGCGGGCGGCGCTCGACGAATGGATACCCCAACCCCCTGCGCGGCCTGGCCAGACGGATGACTTGCTGCGGATGTTGCGTCCCCATGACCTGGGCGATGCGTACATACACATCGGTTTCGATGGTAAAGCGCCTGGTTTTACGCGGGTAGACTTCACTCCGGCCGTCCCTTTAGAGGCCAGGCTCCAGAGAGACAAGCACCTGGTTGCAGCTAGACAGGCTACGCAACGAGTGGCAATTCAGAGGGTACTCAATGATCAGGGTTTCACTGTGCGGGAGCTCCCGGTAGCACGCGACAGGGCGGGTGTGATACCGGATTTGATCGCAACTCATCCCAATTCTCCAAACCGACTGTACTACGTGGCATATCAGTGGCTTGAGAAGGGGAGCATCAGGATGTTGGGCAAGTTCAAGGAGCGTTGGCTGCGCAAAAGTGCGTCAGCAGACGCCGAGGTTAAACTTGCGCTGGAGCAAGGGCGCCTGGTTTCGATCATGGCCGGCATTCAATGGCCTGTCTTTGGACGAGTGCCTGCCAGTGTTTACTTCATCAAATTGGCTACTGTCCCTTAAGCAGCGACACCACCCCGGCACCGCCGAACAGTGCGGCGCTCACCCGGTTGAACCAGCTTTGGCCATTGCCGCTGCGCAGATACCGCGCGGTGCCATGGGCGCCCAGGCCGTAAGCCAGCTTGCACAGCAGGTCGAGCACAGCCCAGGTGGCAATCATGACCAGCAGCTGTGGAAAGAACGCTTGCTGACTGTTGAGAAATTGCGGCAGGAAGGCGGCGAAAAACAGGATGTCCTTGGGGTTGCTGGCACCCAACACAAAAGCCCGGCCAAACAGAGCGCGAAAGCGTGGCACTGCCGGTGCCTGCGAGGACTGGGCCACGTGGGCCGGTTGCCGCGCTTGCTGCCAGCTCTGCCAGGCAAGATAGAACAGGTACAGTGCGCCGACGATTTTCAAGGCGCTGAACCACTGCTCCGATGCCAGCAACAGCGCGCCCAGGCCCAGGGCCGAGGCGCTCAGCAGGCAGATCGAGGCAATCACGCCGCCGAGAAACGCCGGGTATGAACGGCGCAGGCCGTAGTTGAGGCTGTTGCTGATCATCAGCAGCGACAGCGGGCCGGGGATCAGGATCACAATCAATGCAGCGCCGCTGAACAGCAGCCAGGTTTCCAGGGTCATTTACAGTCCTCCATTGGTGCAAAAGCCTCACCCGGAGGTGAGGCGATTCTTTCAGCTATTCCCGACCTACAGGAAGATGAACTTGGCGATAAAGATCGCGCACAGCACCCACAGGCTGACGGAAATCTCGCGGTACTTGCCGGTGCCGGCCTTGAGCGCCACATAAGTGATAAAGCCCAGGGCGATCCCATCGGCGACCGAAAACGTCAGCGGCATCATGATCGCGGTGACGATCGCCGGGATGCTGTCGGTGGCTTCATCCCAATTGATATGGGCCATGCTCGCCATCATCAGCATCGCGACGTAGATCAGCGCGCCGGCGGTGGCATATGCCGGAATCATGCCAGCCAGCGGCGCGAAGAACATCGCCGCCACAAACAGCACGCCCACGGTCACCGCGGTCAAGCCGGTACGACCTCCTGCGGCAACACCCGCCGCACTTTCCACATAGCTGGTCACCGGCGGCACGCCGACCATGGCGCCAAACACGCTGGACGCACTGTCGGCCTTCAACGCCCGCGACAGGTTATCGATCTTGCCATCGGCATTCACCAGCCCGGCGCGTTGCGCGACGCCCATCAGTGTACCGGCGGTATCAAACATGTGTACAAAAAGAAATGCAAATACCACGCTGATCATACTGACATTGAATACACCTTTGATGTCCATCGCCATCCAGGTGGGTGCCAGGCTCGGTGGCGTGGAAAGAATGCCGTTGTAGTGCACCAAGCCCAGGCCCCAACCGGCCAGGGTCACGGCGATGATGCTGATCAGGATCGCGCCGAATACCCGGTGGTAACTGAGAATGGCGATCAGCAGGAAACACACCGCCGCCAGCAGCGGTGCAGGTTCGTGCAGGGAGCCGAGCTTGATCAAGGTCGCAGGGCTGTCGACGATGATGCCTGCGGTCTTCAGACCGATCACCCCGAGGAACAAACCGACGCCTGCGCCCATGGCATGGCGCAGGCTCACCGGAATGCTATTAAGCAGCCATTCGCGCACCCGCGACAGTGTCAGGCCCATGAACAGCACGCCGGAAATGAACACCGCACCCAGCGCGGTTTCCCAGGTGTAGCCCATGGTGCCGACCACGGTGTAGGTGAAAAACGCGTTCAGGCCCATGCCCGGCGCCAGGCCTACCGGCCAGTTGGCGTACAAGCCCATCAGCAGGCAACCCAGGGCGGCGGCGATACAGGTGGCGACGAACGCCGCGCCATGGTCGATACCTGCATCGGCCATGATATTGGGGTTGACGAAGATGATGTAGGCCATGGTGATGAACGTGGTCAGGCCGGCAATCAGCTCGGTCTTCACTGTGGTGCCATGCAAACGCAGTTTGAACAGGCGTTCCAGCCAGCCACCTTGCGGCGCGGCGAGGTCAAGCGTAGGGGCTTCGGTTTTGCGGCTATCCACAGCGAGTACTCCTCAAGGGTTTTATTGTTATGTCCAGCGCCGGGCACCTTAAGTGGGCAACGGCGCTTTGAGGTACTGGCGGGTTTGTTGACCAGTAGGTCAGGAACTCGCACGAAGCGAATTATGCTTTTGTATACAAATAAAGCAAATAATGTTTTCGATTGTTTGGGCAAAAGGGGATGAAAGGCGGATTTCCAGGCGTGTGGGCTATTTATTCTGGCCGTTACCTTGAAACAATCCCTCGACACCCGCACCTTATCGGCGCAAGCATTCGGTCAGAGCGCACAAGCAGCATAAGGGGAGCCCCATGTACAAGGTTTATGGCGATTACAAGTCGGGCAACTGCTACAAAATCAAACTGATGCTCAATCTGCTGGGCATCCCGTATCAATGGATCGATGTCGACATCCTCAACGGCGACACCGAGACCGCTGAATTCCTGGCCAAGAACCCCAACGGCAAAATCCCGGTATTGGAGCTGGAAGATGGCACCTGCCTGTGGGAGTCCAATGCGATTCTTAACTTTCTCGCCGATGGCAGTGAGTTCTTGCCCACGGAACCACGCCTGCGTACCCAAGTATTGCAGTGGCAGTTTTTCGAGCAGTACAGCCATGAGCCGTATATCGCGGTGGCGCGGTTTATCCAGTTCTACCTGAACATGCCGGAAGATCGCCTTGAGGAATACAAGACCACCCACAAGGGCGGTTACAAAGCCTTGAGGGTCATGGAGCGCCAGCTGCAAGCCACGCCGTACTTGGTGGGTGAGCAGTATTCGATTGCCGATATTGCGCTGTATGCCTACACCCATGTGGCCCATGAAGGGGGCTTCGACCTGGCGCCTTACCCGGCGGTACAGGCGTGGTTGCAGCGCGTGGCCAGGCATCCGAAACATGTGACGATGGTGGATTAAACACGGGCGCAAAGGTAGGAGGGCTTGCTCCTACTAGCGGCCTTACAGCGTACAGCTATCTGACTGATGCACCGCGATCCAAGTGTGGGAGGGGGCTTGCTCCCGATAGCGGTGGGTCAGTTAATAATTTATGACTGTTATTCCCCCATCGGGACATGGGTATCTACACAACTTCTGGTACGCCGCCGGCCCATGTGGGAGGGGGCCCCCGATGGCGGCCTCACAGCCGACCAGGATGTTCGGTTGGATCGAGTACATATCCATTATTTAAGTGACGGCCGCTATTGGTTCCGCCCTTACGGCGGGTCACTTTTGAAAAGCGCAAAAGTAACCAAAACGCTCTTGCCCCACCACTCGGCACCTCGCTTAGGCTCGGTGTGCCCGTAATTCGACAGGGATTTGGGGGGCCGCCGCCACGCGCCATCCATGGCGCGGGGCGGCTAAACCGGCATCCCTGCCGGTTTGCCCCCCAAATCCCTGTCGAATTGCGGCCAGCGTGGTTTAACGGGGCGCCTAAGATCAAAAGCAGATCAAGATCAAGATCAAGAGCGGCTCGCTTCGCATCGTGGTTACTGACGGTCGCATGTCAGAGTTGTGTAGATACCCATGCCCATCGGGAGCAAGCCCCCTCCCACAGTTAGATAGCGATAAGCTGCCAGGCAGCAAGCCCCCACATTCAGCGCAGCGGCGTATCAGATAATTCTTCATTGAGCAGTTCAAAGCAGCGTTGTGCTGCCGGACTCAACGTCATCCCACTGCGACTGATCAAGCCAATCTCTCGATTTACCCCGGGATGCTCGATGTCGATCCGCTTCAATCCTTCCAGGCTGTCTGCCGCTGACTCCGGCAGCACGCTGATGCCCAATCCCTGGCGCACCAACGCCAATACCGTCGACATGTAGTTGGCCTCCATGCCCGCGTTCAGCGTCAGCCGGGTCTCGTCAAACAGGCCGTCCACCTGTTCGCGCACACTGCTGTCGCGTCCGGTAAGGATGATCGGTTGGTCTGCCAGTTGTTCCAGGGTCAGTGATCGAAAGCGAGTCAGCGCATGATTCTGCGGCACAAAAGCACACAAACGATCATTCAGCACCGGCACGAATTCCAGGCCGTGACTCAAGCGCGCACGTACCCCGACGCCGAAATCCACCTCGCCGTTGCGGACCTGGGCATGAATGCGATGGGCCACCAGATCATGCAGGCGCACCTCAATACCGGCGAAGCGTTCGCGGAACAGGCGCAAGGCCGGGGGCAGGGCGCCGGCGCATACCGAAGGCAGGGCGGCGATGGTCACCACGCCCCGGCGCAGGGCGGCCAGGTCGCGGGAGCCGGTGACGATGTTGTCCAGGTCCAGCAGCAGTTTTTCCATCGGCCCGCGGGCCTCCTGGCCGGCAGCGGTAATACTCACGTGGCGTGGGCTGCGGTCGAGCAGGGCGACGCCGAGCCAGTCTTCCAGTTGTTGCACCTGCACGGTCAGGGCCGACGGCGATAGATGCAGCTCGTTGGCGGCCTTGGTGAAACTGCCGGTGCGGGCAACGGCAAGGAAAGCCTGGATGTGCTGGATCGAGTTTTTCATTCTGTTTTTCCGAACGTGCTAGGCCGAATATTCCAATTTACAAAGACTAACCCGCTTCCAATACTCCAGGGAAAACAATAACCGGCCAACCAGGCCGCCCTGGAGTAACCCATGCTCGCAACCCTGGGTGTCATCACCATCCTCTGCCTGCTCGCTGCCGTCATGAGCAAACGCCTCTCACCGCTTGTGGCCCTGATCGCCTTGCCGATCATCGCCGCGCTGCTCGGTGGTTTCGGCCTGCAGACCAGTGCCTTCATCATTACCGGGATCAAGAACGTCGCCCCCGTGGTCGGCATGTTTGTGTTCGCAATCCTGTTTTTCGGGATCATGACCGACGCCGGCATGCTTGACCCCATCATTGATCGGATCCTGCGCACGGTAGGGACGCGTCCTACGCGCATTGTCGTTGGTACTGCCACCCTGGCTCTGCTGGTGCACCTGGACGGTTCCGGCGCAGTCACCTTTCTGGTGACCGTGCCGGCGATGCTGCCGTTGTATACGCGGCTGGGCATCGACAAGCGCATCCTCGCCTGCGTCTGCGCAATGGCGGCGGGGGTCAACTTTCTGCCCTGGACCGGGCCGGTACTACGCTCGTCGGCAGCCCTGCACGTGCCTGTCGCTGACTTGTTCCAGCCGTTGATCCCGGTGCAGATCGTCGGGCTGATCTTTGTCTTCGCCTGTGCCTGGTGGCTGGGCCATCGTGAAGAAAAACGACTCGGCCTGGGCGCTGGTTCGACGGTGGATGCGGTGCCGCAACGGGTGCTCAGTGATGAAGATATCAAGCTGCGCCGCCCTCGATTGTTCTGGCTCAACCTGATTTTGACCGTGCTGGTGATGGTGGTGATGATCGCCGGTTGGGTCGATCCGGTGGTGATGTTCATGCTCGGCACCGTGATCGCGCTGTGTATCAATTACCCCAACGTCGACGCCCAGCGTGCACGCATCGACGCCCATGCGAAAACCGCGCTGACGATGGCCAGTATCCTGCTCGCCGCCGGGGTGTTCACCGGCATCATGCAAGGCACCGGCATGCTCAAGGCCATCGCCGAAGTGGCGGTGGCGCAGATTCCGGCGGGTCACGGCAAGTTGATCCCGGCAGTGGTGGGCTTTTTATCCATGCCCCTGAGCATGTTGTTCGATCCCGATTCCTATTATTTCGGTGTGATGCCGGTGATCGCCGAAGTTGGCAAGGCCTTGGGCGTTGACCCACTGCAAGTGGCCCAGGCCTCGTTGCTGGGCGTGCACACCACGGGTTTCCCGGTCAGCCCGCTGACCCCCGCGACCTTCCTGTTGGTGGGCCTGTGCAAGATCGAACTGGCCGATCACCAGCGCTTCACCATTCCTTTCCTGTTTGCCGCCTCGGTGTTGATGACCCTGACGGCATTGCTCCTGGGAGTGATTTGAGATGAATACATTGCGTATCGGTTCCGGCGCTGGCTATTCCGGCGACCGCATAGAACCGGCTGTGGAACTGGCCGAACAGGGCGACCTGGATTACCTGGTGTTCGAATGCCTGGCCGAACGCACCATTGCCCTGGCGCAGCAGGTGCGTATCAGCGACCCGCAGGGCGGTTACGACCCGTTGCTGGGTGAGCGCATGCGCCGGGTCTTGCCCTTTGTCGGACGGCTTGCAGGGCGTCGCCGCCTGCGTGTGATCACCAATATGGGCGCGGCCAACCCGCTGGCGGCTGCCATTGAAGTACGGCGTATTGCCAGCGAACTCGGCCTTGGCCTCAAGGTGGTGGCCGTGGTGGGCGATGATGTACTGCATGCCTTGCCTGGCGAGCAGTTGCTGGATAACGGCCAGACCGTCGGTTCCCTCGGCGAGCGGCTGATTTCCGCGAATGCCTACCTGGGTGTGGACGGTATTCTTGAGGCGCTGCGTGTCGACGCTGATGTGGTGATCACCGGGCGTGTGGCCGACCCTTCGTTGTTCCTGGCGCCACAGATGTTTGAGTTCGGTTGGGCCTTTGATGACTGGCAACGCCTGGGCCGCGGCACCTTGGTCGGGCATTTGCTCGAATGCGCAGGCCAGGTCAGTGGCGGTTATTTTGCCGACCCGGGTTTCAAGGATGTGGATGACCTGGCGCGCCTGGGTTTTCCGCTGGCTGAAGTCGATGCGGATGGCCACGCCTTGATCACCAAAGTCGCAGGCTCCGGGGGGCGGGTCAGCCGGGCCACATGCGCCGAGCAATTGATCTACGAAGTGCATGACCCTGCCGCCTATCTGACCCCGGATGTGACCGCCGATTTTTCCCAGGTGGGGTTTGTCGAGGAGAACGTCGACCGGGTGCGTGTCCAGGGCGCTGATGGCCGTGCCCGGCCTGAACAGTTGAAGGTCAGCGTCGGTTATCTGGATGGCTGGATCGGTGAGGGGCAGATGTCCTACGGCGGTCCGGGTGCTGTCGCACGGGCCAAACTGGCGCGGGACGTTGTTCTCAAACGTCTGGAGTTGATGGGCGTGAAGATGCAGGAGGTGCGCGCCGAGTTGGTCGGCATGGACGCGCTGCACGGCCAGCGCAGCAGTGTTGAGCCCTGGGAAGTACGTCTGCGCGTGGCGGCTCGTTGTGAGGACCGCAGTGAAGCCGTGCGCGTCGGCAATGAAGTGGAAACCCTCTATACCAACGGCCCTAGCGGTGGTGGAGGCGCGAGCAAGAACGTGCGCCAAGTGGTGGCGGTGGCGTCGTTGTTGTTGCCCCGTGAAGCGGTGAAACCGAGGATTGAAGAATGAAACTGCATACGCTGGCCCATTCCCGTACCGGGGATAAGGGCGACACGTCGAACATCTCGATCATTGCCTATCGCGCACAAGACTACCCGTTGCTGTGCGAACAGCTTACGGTGGAGCGCGTCACAGCGTTTTTCAAGGATTTGCTGGACCCGTTAGCGGCCCCCGTTCGGCGTTATGAATTGCCGAATGTGCAGGCGCTGAACTTCGTGTTGCCGGGGATCTTGCGTGGGGGCGTGACCCGCTCACTGGCCCTGGACGCCCACGGCAAGTGCCTGGGCTCGGCACTGCTGGATCTGGACCTGACAACACCGACCTGATTTCTGTAGGAGCGAGCTTGCTCGCGAAAAACGTCAACGACAACGCGTGCTTCCTGAGTAAACGCGGTGCCTATGAGTTTTTCGCGAGCAAGCTCGCTCCTACATTGACTGCAGCGTGCTTCAGACTGCAGCGAAGCGCTTGTCCAGGTAATCGATGATTACCTTGGAGTCGTACATCCAGGTGGTCTGGCCATTCTCTTCGATGCGCAGGCACGGCACCTTGATTTTGCCACCTTGCTCCAGCAGAGTCTGGCGGTCCTGCTCGTTGTTCTTCGCGTCTTTGAGGGCGACCGGCACGTTTAGGCGATGCAGGGTACGGCGGGTCTTGACGCAAAACGGGCAGGCGTGGAACTGATACAGCGTCAGGCTCTTGGCCGCTTCGTTCACGAGTGCCTGTTGTTCGGCGGGGCGCTGTTTTTTGCGTGGGCGGGTCAGGAAATCGCCTGCGATGATGATTTGGCCGAGGCCCACTCGAAGTGCTTTGACGAACATGGCTGTTACCTCTTGCCCATAACTGAGGGGGCGCAGCTTACCTGATTTCTGCAGGCGAAAAAAAACCGGCGATGAACGCCGGTTTTTTCAAGCGAGGCCTGTTACTTGATCAGGCTGAGAAACTCGCTGCGGGTAGCGGCGTTGTCGCGGAACTCACCGAGCATCACCGAGGTGATCATCGACGAATTCTGTTTCTCTACACCGCGCATCATCATGCACATGTGCTTGGCCTCGATCACCACGGCCACGCCCAGGGCGCCAGTGACTTCCAATACGGCATCGGCGATCTGGCGGCTGAGGTTTTCCTGGATCTGCAGGCGGCGAGCATACATGTCGACGATCCGTGCGACCTTCGACAGGCCCAGCACTTTGCCGCTTGGGATATAGGCAACGTGAGCCTTGCCGATAAACGGCAGCAGATGGTGTTCGCACAACGAGTACAGCTCGATGTCCTTGACCAGCACCATTTCGCTGTTGTCGGAGCTGAACAAGGCACCGTTGGTGACTTCTTCGAGGGTCTGTGCATAACCGCGGCAGAGATACTGCATCGCCTTGGCGGCACGCTTTGGCGTGTCGAGCAGGCCCTCGCGGGAGACATCCTCGCCGAGTTGGCCGAGAATCTCTGTGTAATTCTGTTCCAGGGACATGAAACTACCTGTGGGATTTTCGCAAAGTGCAAGGTTACGGTGGCGGACACATCGCTGCAAGCCTGACGATGGCACTTGTTACTCGTCGCGCCCCTCCAGCATGGTGCGCTTGAGCATCACATACACCGCGCCGGCACCGCCATGGCGGGGCTGGCAGGAGGCAAAGCCGAGTACTTGGGCATGCTGGCGCAGCCAGGTGTTGACGTGACTCTTGATCATCGGCCGTTTGCCGTCCAGCCGCACCGCCTTGCCGTGGGTGACGCGCACGCAGCGGATTTCGAACCGGGTGGCTTCGGCGAGGAAGGCCCACAAAGTTTCCCGGGCTTTTTCCACGTTCATGCCGTGCAGGTCGAGGCTGCCTTCGAACGGGATCTGGCCGGCCTTGAGCTTGCGTATCTGGCTTTCCTGCACGCCGTCGCGAGCCCACATCAGCTCATCTTCGGGGCCGACGTCGATGACGAACTGGTCTGACAGGCCATCCACCGTGGTGGCATCGGTGCGCACGGTCGCGGCCTGGCGCAGCTTGGCGATCTGCGCCCGGTCAGTCTTGGGTTTGCCGGTGTCGGCGCGGTCGTGCTTGATCGGCTTGACGCCGCGCAGCTCGTTCTTGAACAGGGAAAAATCGTCGTCTTGCATGTCAGCCTCCGCGAAGGGCGGGCAGTTTACCTAAATCGCGGCGGCCAGGGCGCAGGAAACGCTATCCAAGCGCCATCAGTCGTGCTTTTTCATCAGGTGCGAGGCGATATTCAACGACAATGGCTGGCGCATCCGCCGACGGCTGCGGCGCCACAGCCATACACCCAGCCATATTACGAGCAGGCCAATCACTAACAGGATCGCCGAGCCGCCCGGGCTGGCATTCAGTTCGCCCAGTGCCGGTGAATGCCCAAACAGGCCGGCGCCACCAGCGCCCGCCAACAGCACGCCTACTATGGCCAGCAACGCGGCAATGCCGGCTACCAGGCGCAGACGCCAGTTGCTGGGGCCCTTGGGGCGCAAGCGACGAGCATCAAAACCATCGGATATCTTCATTCCGACCTTTCCTCCAGGGTATCGGCCCTTCGACCGGAAGATACACAGGTTGTTCCAGTGCTCGAGGTAAAAGCGCCAAATGAGAGGGCTTTGCGGATGAGCGGCGCAGTCAATACGCCGCTCATTGGGGAGTGATCAGATCAGATCTTTGGTCAAGGCGAGGGTGGCGAAGTTGTCGGCCATGATCGCCATTTCGGTCTGCTGCACGTGCTCGGCACTCAGGATGCCGCCCTTGTAAGGCAGGTCGCGGGTGGCGCAGGCGTCTTCCACGAGGGTGCAGCGAAAGCCCAGGTTCTTGGCCGCACGCACGGTGGTACTGACACTGGAGTGGCTCATGAAGCCGCAGACGATCAGGTCCAGAGAGCCAAGGTCCTGCAGGTGTTTTTCCAGGCCGGTGCCGTGGAAGGCGCTGGGCAGCAGCTTGCCGATAATGGTTTCGTCACCCTCAGGCTCCAGGCCCGGAATGAACTCGCCGCGCTCGCCCTGGGGGTCGAACAGGCCGCCGACGGTGCCCAGGTGGCGCACATGCACGATCGGGCGCCCGGCGTTGCGTGCCGCCGCCGACAGTTGCTTGATATGCTCGACAGCCGCGTCCATGCCCGAAAGGGCGAGTGGGCCGCTGAGGTATTCCTTCTGGGCGTCGATGATCACAAGGGTCGCATGATTGAGGTTGGCTGCTGCGTAACCGCGACCGCTGAGTTGAAACATCGTCTTTGGAACGGACATTCTGGGGGCTCCTGTGAGTGGGGCTTTTGCGACATTGTCCACTGGCTGAGCGCTTCTGTGAATCGCTACTATCGTAAGGTACGCCGTTGCTGGCGTGCAGCCATGTCAAGAGGTGAGCCTGTTTAACACAAAGCGGGCCAATTGGATGAAATCCGACGTACGGCGCCGGGGTTTTCGTACATCGTCCGTACAGGTGAAGGCTGTTAGAATCGCCAGTCGTTTTTTCCAGGAGTCTGCCCCCGTGATCACTTCCCGCCTGCGCACCTTGCGCGACCACATCCGTTGGGCTGTCAGCCGTTTCCATGGGGAAGACCTGTTTTTCGGCCATGGTACCGACAACGCCTGGGACGAAGCCCGGCAATTGGTGCTCGGCGCCTTGCACCTTCCGTGGGAAATTGCCGACAGCTACCTGGATTGCAACCTGGAAGAAGAGGAAATCTCCCATGTGCAGCGCTTGCTGCATCGCCGTATCCATGAGCGTGTGCCGACGGCGTACCTGTTGAAAGAGGCGTGGTTCTGCGGCCTGTCGTTTATCGTCGATGAGCGCGTGTTGATTCCGCGCTCACCGATTGGCGAACTGATTGAACACCGCTTCGAGCCATGGCTGGCCCAGCCGCCGGCACGCATCCTCGACCTGTGCACTGGCTCTGGTTGCATTGGCATTGCCTGTGCCTACGAGTTCCAGGACGCTGAAGTGGTGCTGGGTGACTTGTCTTTCGAAGCCCTGGAAGTGGCGAATCAGAATATCGAGCGCCACGGCGTCGACGAGCGCGTCTACACCGTACAGGGCGATGGCTTCGACGGCCTGCCTGGCCAGCGTTTCGACCTGATCGTGTCCAACCCGCCCTACGTGGATGCCGAAGATTTCGCCGACATGCCCGACGAATACCAGCACGAGCCGGAATTGGGCCTGGCCTGCGGTGACGACGGCCTGAACCTGGTACGCCGGATGCTCGCCGAAGCGGCCGATCACCTGACCGAGAAGGGGTTGCTGATTGTCGAAGTGGGCAACAGCCAGGTGCATGTCGAAGCGCTGTACCCGGAAGTGGACTTCGCCTGGCTGGACTTCCAGCGTGGCGGGCATGGGGTGTTCATGTTGACGGCTGAGCAGTGTCGCCAACATCAGGCCATTTTCGCTGCCAGGGTTTAACCCAGGTTTAACTGAAGAAACTGGGCCAATGTGGGAGGGGGCAAGTCGAATCGTCGCACCGCCCCTCCCACATTTTTAATTGCATTCCAGTCTGTTAACGGTGTGTGGCAATCCAGATCAACAACCCCGCCTGAAACACCGTAAACGCCACCAGGCAGGTGATGGTAAAGCGCAGCCCGCTGTCCTCCCGCTTGAACTTGGTGACCTTTTCCTCCTCCTTGCGCAACTTCACTTCCTGTTCCATCAGGTTCTGCTCGGCCTGTTGCAGCATCTGCGCGGCTTCGAGAATCTCCACGAACTGCACCTTCTCGGTGTTCCAGCTGTCGAGTACGCCGCTGACCTTGCCCGGCTGTACATTGCCTTTGAGGTGCTGCACATCGGCATAGGCCACATCAAAGCCCTGGATACGCAGGAAATGATCGCGGCGCAGGCGCGTGGCTTCGTTGAGGGCGTCCTTGTTGGCCAGGTCCACGCCATCGACGCGGTAGTGTGACCACTTCTTCTTTGCCCATGCGGCGGCCTGGGCGACCAGGAAGCGGCCGAGACCGCGGTTGGCCGGTTCGATTTCGAGGCTGTTGCCCGGGCCAAAGTGCACGCGGTGTTGATCGTGATCGACCCAGATATCCAAGTGATTCTGCTCGCGACGCACCCGTTGGCCTGGCAACTGAATAACCATGCGCAGCAAGCTGTGATGTTTGTCATGGCGCTCGGCATAGCCGAACTGCACGAAGCGCAACGGCCTGGCACCGGTGGCACGGTCGGTGGCCAGGGGCGCCAGGCGCAGCATCTTGAAATGTTCGGCGTGGACGTCCGCCCACGGCAGGGCCGGCGCCACGACGGCCTCGGGCCCAGTCGGGGTGTCGGCAGTCGATTCGGGTGTTGCTTCGGTGGTTGTCATGCGGCGCGATCCTGTCCAAGCCCGGCGAGCCGACAGTCTTTTTACTGTCGACCCAGGGCTTATCGGCCGTTTTTCCCAGGACTGGAGGCCAATAGTCGCTTAACGGGGTTGAAGTCCGTCGATAAAGCCGATGATGCGCTGGCCCAGCTCAGCGGCGAGGGGCAGTTTCGGGTCGTTGTAGGACGCCAGTTGCTGCTTGACGTTGTTGGGCACGATGCGCATCACGTGGTTCATGCCTTCGATCACCGTCAACTGCGCGTCGGGCTTGGCCTTTTTCAGTTGCCGGGCATCTGCTACACCGACCTGGATGTCGTTGGTGCCCTGGATGATCAACGCCGGCATGCTCAGCCTGGCGAAAGCGGCCGACGGGTCGGCGCGGAACAGGCTGATCAGGTAAGGCTGCACGCTCGGCCGGAAAATGCCCTCCAGCGGGCGCGGCACATCGGCATCCACTTGGCCGGCCTTGAGGTGGTCGAGGATTTGATTACTGCGCAGCAACAGGGCAGGGGGCAAGTGATCGGCCAGTTGCTGGCGAATCACCTGGTCCACCGGGCGGGCGCTGCCCGACAGGGAAATGACCCCGGCCGGCGCCAGTTGCGGGGCGGCGAGGGCGGCCACCAGGGCGCCTTCGCTATGGCCCAGCACGATCAACGGGCCCATGCGCGGGTCGGCCTTGAGCAACTTGCCCCAGGCCACTGCGTCGGACACGTAGGCGTCGAGTGTCAGGTTGCGCTCATCCGGCGTGGCCGCCAGGCTCGCGGCCACGCCGCGCTTGTCGTAGCGCACGCTGGCGATGTTATGCCGGGCGAGCACCCAGGCCAGGCGCTTGAGGCTGTCATTGCGGGCGCCGTCGGCGCTGTTGCCATTGCGGTCGGTGGGGCCGGAGCCGGCGATGATCAGCACCACCGGCACCGGTTTGTCGGACTGCGGTAACAGCAACGAGCCAAATAGCTCGCCGCTGCCGGTGTCCAGGCTGATCGGGCGTTGCAGTACGACAGGGGAGGCGGCCTGGGCCACAGTGGTCAACAGGGTGAGGGTGAACAGTAAAACTCGCAGCATCATCGCGCCATCATCAGAGAGGTGCCGGTTGGACCAACGTCTACCGGTAAGGTTTCGAGGATGAACTAGTCGGTTAGCCTGCGTATACTGGCCGTCTTAAGTTATTACGGTTGACTTGATTCAACTGATTTCACGGAGCGCCCTGCATGTCCGGCAATACCTTCGGCAAATTGTTCACCGTCACCACCGCGGGCGAAAGCCATGGCCCGGCGTTGGTTGCCATTGTCGACGGCTGCCCGCCTGGCTTGGAGCTGAGCCTGGAAGACCTGCAGCGCGACCTGGACCGCCGCAAGCCCGGCACCAGCCGCCACACCACCCAGCGCCAGGAACCGGACGAGGTCGAAATCCTCTCCGGGGTCTTCGAAGGCCGCACCACCGGCTGCGCCATTGGCCTGTTGATTCGCAACACCGACCAGAAGTCCAAAGACTACTCGGCGATCAAGGACCTGTTCCGCCCGTCCCACGCGGACTACACCTACCATCATAAATATGGCGAGCGCGACTACCGTGGCGGTGGCCGCAGCTCGGCGCGGGAAACTGCGATGCGCGTGGCTGCCGGTGCCATCGCCAAGAAATACCTGGCCACCCAAGGCATCGTCATCCGTGGCTACATGAGCCAGCTGGGCCCGATTGAGATCCCGTTCAAGAGCTGGAACAGCGTGCAAGACAATGCCTTCTTCTGCCCCGACCCGGACAAGGTGCCGGAGCTGGAAGCCTACATGGACCAGTTGCGTCGCGACCAGGACTCCGTCGGCGCCAAGATCACCGTGGTGGCCGAAGGGGTGAAACCGGGCCTGGGCGAGCCGATCTTCGACCGCCTCGACGCCGAGCTGGCCCACGCACTGATGAGCATCAATGCGGTGAAGGGCGTGGAGATCGGCGCCGGTTTTGCCTGCATCGCCCAACGCGGCACCGAACACCGTGATGAGCTGACCCCGGAAGGTTTCCTCAGCAATAACGCGGGCGGCATCCTCGGCGGTATCTCCTCCGGCCAGCCGATTGTGGCGCATCTGGCGCTCAAGGCGACCTCGAGCATTACCACGCCGGGCCGCTCGATCGATGTGCATGGCAACCCGGTGGACGTGATCACCAAGGGCCGCCACGACCCGTGTGTCGGTATCCGGGCCACGCCGATTGCCGAGGCCATGATGGCCATCGTGCTGATGGACCATCTGCTGCGCAACCGTGGGCAAAATGCCGATGTGCGCGTGAGTACGCCGGTACTGGGCCAGCTGTGACGTTCTGTGGCGAGGTGCGAGCTTGCTCGCGCCGGGCTGCGAAGCAGCCCCGCCTGAAATGACCCCACCGCTCCCGTACTGGCGCCTCTCCAGCTTCTACCTGTTCTACTTCGCCCTGCTGGGGGCGACGGCGCCGTTCCTGGCGCTCTACTTCGATCACCTTGGGTTCTCCAGTGCGCGCATCGGCGAGCTGGTGGCCATCCCCATGCTGATGCGCTGCGTGGCGCCTAACCTGTGGGGCTGGATCGGCGACTACACCGGCCGGCGCCTGGCCATCGTGCGGTTTGGCGCGGTGTGCACCCTGGCCAGTTTCTGCCTGATCTTTGTCAGCAAGACCTACGCCTGGCTGGCGATGGTCATGGCCCTGCACGCATTCTTCTGGCATGCGGTGCTGCCGCAGTTTGAAGTCATCACCCTGGCCCACCTGCACAAGCAGACCTCGCGCTACAGCCAGGTCCGCCTATGGGGTTCCATAGGTTTTATCCTCACTGTGGTGATCATGGGGCGTCTGTTCGACTGGCTGAGCCTGGATATCTACCCGGTGGTGGTCGTGGTGATCATGGCCGGCATCATTGGTGCCAGCCTGTGGGTGCCGAACGCGCAGCCCACCAGCCACGGCAAGCGCCTGGCCGGTGACGGTTTCCTCAAGCAATTGCGCAGTCCCGGGGTAATGGCGTTCTATGCCTGCGTAGCGCTGATGCAAATGAGCCATGGCCCGTACTACACCTTCCTCACCCTGCACCTGGAACACTTGGGCTACAGCCGCGGTGTGATCGGCCTGTTGTGGGCGCTGGGGGTGGTGGCGGAGGTGCTGATGTTCCTGGCCATGAGCCGCATCCTCGCGCGCTTTTCCGTGCGTCGGGTGCTGTTGGCCAGTTTCCTGCTGGCGGCGCTGCGCTGGTTGCTGCTGGGCTCGTTCGCCGAATTTTTGTGGGTGCTGCTCCTGGCGCAGCTGCTGCACGCCGCCACGTTCGGCAGCTTTCACGCGGCGGCAATTGCCTTTGTGCAACGCAGCTTCGGTGACCGCCAGCAAGGCCAGGGCCAGGCGCTATATGCGGCATTGGCCGGCACGGGCGGCGCCCTCGGTGCCCTGTATTCCGGCTATAGCTGGAACCTGCTGGGGCCGACCCTGACATTCAGTATCGCCAGCGCCGCGGCCCTGGCCGCCGCCATTATCATTGGCCTTCGATTGCAAGAGCCGAACCAAGGAGCCATGCAATGAGTTATGTAGCCGTCTACCCCATCGCCACTGCGGATACCCCGAACAAGGTGCTCACCCATGTCGATGACATCCGGTCGATCCTGGCCGAGCACGGCGTTCGCTTTGAGCGCTGGCAGCCCAGCCCGGTCGAAAAGGGCGCCAGTGAGGCTGAAATGATCGAGGCGTACCGGGCGCAGATCGATGCGCTCGGCTACGCCGCCGTGGAAGTGATTCGCGTAGAGAATGATCATCCACAGAAGGACGGGTTGCGAGCCCAGTGCCTGGCCGAACGAACCTACAGTGAAGATCACGTACGCTTCTTCGTCGCCGGCCAGGGGCTGTTCACTCTCCATATAGACGATTATGTGTACGGCGTGCGCTGTGAGAAACATGACCTGCTGATCATCCCGGCAGGTTTACCCCACTGGTTCGATATGGGCGAGAACCCGCACTGTGTAACGCTGCGCTTGTTCGACACCGCTCAAGGCCGGGAACCAAAACTCACCGGCGACGATATAGCTGTTCGTTTTCCGGAATTGGACGACTAAGCATAAAAAATTGAATATTCAACCCAGGCAAGTTGGAATTTGCTGTGGGAAGAAACTCAATTAGTTGTAGGGCGAAGCTGTTTATTCTGTCCTTTACGCTTTCACTCCATTCGTTATGTAACTCTCTGTTCCGCGTCAATGTTTAAGCCATCTGTCAATAGGAGGAATCCGAAAGGTGGCAGCGCATCAGCAGATATCAAAGGAGAGAGCAATGAATGGCCCAGAGCAGACATATCCCCCGTTGGTTATCGTACCCACGGCTGTCAGGAAGCGCCTGAGCTTGTCTGGCAAGCCCCTGACGCCGACGGAGCTGGAAATCCTGCGGTGGGCCTCAGAGGGCAAGACCGTCTGGGAGATCAGCCAGATTCGCGCCACCTCCGAAGCCACAGTGAAATTCCATCTGCGCAATATCTACGGCAAGCTAGATGTCACCAACCGTGTGCAGGCGATGAATGAAGCCTCCCGCCAGGGCTTGTGTTGAAGGCATAAAAAAGGGCCGCGAAGCCTAAAAGCGTCGCGGCCCTTTTCACGTCGATGACTTAAGCCGAATGGTAAGTCGGCAGGGCAAACCGGTTCTGGCTTTGCAGCATCGAAATCTGTGGCAGCTCACTGGCTTGTTCGGCCAGGTCGCGACGAATGGCGCTGATCACCCATGTCAGTTGATCAGCGGTGTGCAGCTGCTGGTAAGAGATCGAACGCTTGACCTGCTTACCTTCGCTGTTGCGCAGGGTCAACAGGATGCCGCCGTCTGGACGTGGTTGGGTGGTGACGTCGTAGTTGGAGAATACTGAAGCGAATTTATCTTGGATCAGGCTCATGTCTATCAGCTCCGTTGGCTCAAGTTGGCAAGCATGGAGTGATAGGTGCAGTGATTGTGCCAGTATTGCCTGTCTTAAAAAAACCTTATAAATCAGCTACTTATAATTTTTTGCAGTTTTCATTTTCGTGCATTTTGCATGAAGGTCCATCGTGCATCCTGCATTTTGCGCTACCGGGTCGGGCATTTTTCACGCTGGGCCGTTGGCCCTCCACACTATTGACCACGATTTTTCCCAGAAAATTCCATCGCCAATGGCCGCCGCCGCCTGGGATACAAAACTTTTCAAATCCTGCGTGTACAGCCAAAGAATGGCTGACGTATTTTCCTGCGAGCCATTCGGCGAATTCCCATGGGGCCGTCGATGTTTCTCGACCAGACCAAGAATAAGAAAAGGGACGTTCCGCCATGAGCCATCCGCAAAACGACCTCATCACCTGGAGCATGATGCTGCGCAAGGTGCCTGCTATCGTTCGAGCACTGCCGCGAGTGGTCCGCGGCATGCGCGCAGGCAATGTCACTGACCCCAGGCAACCCTGCGGCTTGGGCTGGCATTTCGAGCAAGCCACGCTGCGCAACCCAGATGGCAACGCCTTGCTTTATGCGGACAGCGCGATCAGCTATCGCGACGCCAATCAGCATGCCAATCGCATCGCCCACTACCTGCAGGCCCAAGGCATCCGCAAGGGTGACGTGGTGGCGCTGTTTATCGAGAACCGCCCCGAGTTGCTGTTGAGCGTGTTGGCCGTGGCCAAGCTGGGGGGCATCTGCGCCATGCTCAACACCTCGCAAACCCAGGCGCCGCTGGTGCACAGCCTGACGTTGGTCAAGCCCGCAGCCATCGTGGTAGGCGCGGAATTGTCGAGCCCCTACGCGGCGGTGCGCGATCAGGTCGGGATTCCGGCCGAGCGGACCTGGTTTATCGCAGATCAACCCGGCAGCGCGACGCCCGCAGGCTACATCGACCTGATGGCTGCCAGCGCCGACGGCCCGGTAGACAACCCGACGAGCTCCGCGCAGGTTTTCTTCAACGACCCCTGCTTCTATATCTACACGTCCGGCACTACCGGCTTGCCTAAGGCCGGCATCATGAAGCACGGGCGCTGGACCAAGACCGCCGTGAGCTTCGGCAGCATCGCACTGGACATGGGCCCGCAGGACGTTCTCTATTGCACCTTGCCGCTGTACCACGCCACCGGCCTGTGTGTGTGCTGGGGCTCGGCGATTATTGGTGCGTCCGGCTTCGCCATCCGGCGCAAATTCAGTGCCAGCCAGTTCTGGGACGATGCGCGCAGGTTCAACGCGACCACCCTTGGCTACGTCGGTGAGTTGTGCCGCTACTTGCTCGACCAGCCGCCCAGCGAACAGGACCGCGATAACCGCGTGACCAAGATGGTCGGCAATGGCCTGCGCCCCGGTGTGTGGGCAACGTTCAAGCAGCGTTATGGGGTCGAGCATATCTGCGAACTGTATGCCGCCAGCGACGGTAATATCGGCTTCACCAATGTGCTGAATTTCGACAACACCATCGGCTTTTGCCTGCAGCATTGGGCGCTGGTGGATTACGCCCACGACACGAATGAGCCGCTGCGCGGCAGTGACGGGTTCATGCACAGGGTCGCCACCGGTGGCCAGGGCCTGTTGCTGGCGCGAATCGATGAGAAATCGCCTTTCGATGGCTATACCGACCCCGAAAAGAACCGCAAGGTAGTGCTGACCGACGTGTTCGAAAAGGGCGACCGCTATTTCAACACCGGCGACCTGGTGCGTAGCATTGGCTTTGGCCACGCGCAATTTGTTGATCGCCTGGGCGATACCTATCGCTGGAAGGGCGAAAACGTCTCGACCACCGAAGTGGAAAACGTCCTGCTGCAACACCCGCAGATCGCCGAGGTAGTGGCCTACGGTGTCGAGATCGAAAACACCAATGGTCGTGCGGGCATGGTCGCCATCACCCCCAGAGAATCCCTGGCCGCTCTGGATATGCGTGAATTGCTGCAATTCGCCCACGGCCAGTTACCTCATTATGCGGTGCCACTATTTCTGCGGATCAAGGTGAAGATGGAAACCACCGGCACCTTCAAGTACCAGAAAGTGAAGCTCAAGGAGGAGGCATTCGACCCGGGCAAGGCCGGCAATGATCCGGTCTACGCCTGGTTGCCAGGTACGGACAGCTATGTGCCGGTCACCGGGCAACTGCTGGTCCAGATCCAGGGCGGACACTTTCGTTATTGATTCTGGCTATGACGGCTTTTGACAAAAAAGCCATGACACTGGGGAACTCCCTCGCGACACTGAGCGCCTTATTCAGTTACATAAGCCGCCTAAGCAAGGAGCCCCCATGTCAGACCAGCCCAAACAAATGACCGAAGACGAAGCTGCCGAATTTGCCGAGCAGGTCTTCGACGTGGCCCGCCTTGGCGACGCCGCCATGCTCGCGGCGTTGTTGGCCAAGGGCTTGCCGGCCAACTTTCGTAATCACAATGGCGACACCTTATTGATGCTCGCGGCCTACCACGGTCATCCCGAGGCGGTAAAAGTACTGCTGGAATTCAAGGCCGACCCCTTGATCGCCAACGACAAGAACCAGTTGCCGATTGCTGGCGCGGCGTTCAAAGGCAACCTGCCGGTGGTGCAGGCGCTGATCGACGGCGGCACGCCGGTTGAGGCGGCGTCGTCGGACGGGCGTACGGCCTTGATGATGGCGGCGATGTTCAACCGCGTTGAAATGGTTGATTACCTGCTCAGCAAGGGCGCAAACCCCAAGGCCACCGATGCACAGGGTGCCACTGCGCTGGCGGCGGCAAAGACCATGGGCGCGGTGGATACGGCGGCGCAGTTGCAGAAACTGGTGTAGGCTACGCGCCCTCCAAAACCCGCCCGCCATAGGATCGCCCATGAAAACCGCCCTCGTCGAACTCATCAGCAAAATCAGCGCCGGCGTCATGGGCGACGACGAGGTAGCGCGCATCGCCGATGAAGCGGCCCAGGCCTACGCGGACCCGGCGGCGTTCCTGACGGCCAACCCGGATATCAACTACGACGACAGCTTCCCGATCCCGCTGGGTGAATGGGTGGTGGTCGGTAGCTTGCCGGACACGGTGTTGTTCCAGGCCGATACCTACGTCGACCTGTTTGCCCAGATCGTCGCGTCGTTCGGCCCGGGCGTGGCGTTCAACCTCAAGCCCAAGCAATTGGCCAAGACCGAAGACCTGACTGCGCTGAACCGTATCCAGATCCAGATGAGTGCCCTGAGCCCGGAAGATGGCGGTTATGTGCTGATGAACTTCAGCCAGTTGCTGGACGACGAGATCCAGGCGGTACTGGTATTTGGCAACGACCTGCCACGGGTGCTGGAGCTGTGTGCCGAAGTCGGCATCAAGGCTGAGCCATCCCTGGAAGCCTTGAAGATTGCCGTACACGTCTGAAAATAAAACGGAACCCCTGCCAGGCCTGGCTATCCTACAAGGGCATGCCCTCACTTAGGAGCGACACCATGGGTTCCACTTTTAATGGCCTGATTGGCCTGATCATCCTCGCGCTGGATATCTGGGCGATCATCAACGTGTTCAAAAGCGGCGCGAGCACGGGCGCCAAGGTGCTGTGGATTTTGTTGATCCTGTTGTTGCCGGTACTGGGCCTGATCATCTGGGCGATTGCCGGGCCACGCGGTAACGTGCGGATCTGAAGCCGCCGTAGAGGCGGTGCAGCGCGGCTGGGTCTACGGTGCGTCTGATGCACCGCAGGCGCAGCCGCGTAGCTGGGTCACGCTGCTTGTGACAATCGATCCAGCGCTCTGCGGAAGCCCTCCACCTTGTTCGCATCCCCGCGGGTCCTGTGGGTAATAACGCCATAGGCGTAAGGAAGCAGCCCCTCCAGCCAGTCTCGAGGGCGTGCTTCGACGCTATTGTCCAGGGTCGCGACGACCCAGTCCGGCAACCATGACATATCACGATCAGAGAAGTTGACCTCACCTGCGATCAGCAAGGCCAGGGTGGTGCGCAGTGATGATGGGTCTTTCAGCAGGCGCTCCTGCAGTGCCAGGCAAGCTTGCGGGTGATCCAGCAGCTTAAGCAGATCGCCGGGTTTGCCCAGCACCAACGGCGGCGCAAGCAGTGCGGACAAGGCCGGTAACGCACCCACCCAACGTTTATGCACCTCCTGATCAATCCCTGCGAAGTCCAGTGCTGGTGGTACATCCGGCGTGTCTTGGATAACCGTGGGCGTCAGGTAGCGCAGGCGAAGGCCCATGAGGTCCATGAACAGCCGGTCACTGACACACAACGACCCCACGGCTGCAGTGGTGGAGGGCGGTGGGCCGATGATGAACGTCGCATTGCGTCGGTGGGGCAGGTGGTGAATGTCGCCCCAGCTGTCATTCAGACGCTTAGCCAGCCAGGCCTGCGGGGTAAAACCTATGAACGGCTCTAGGTTCATGGGCACGCCAAAACCGTTGAATACCACATGACCGCGAGGGTTCAGGCGGCTTTTGAGCCGTTGGTGAAACCCCTGATCAAACACGATCGGGGCGTAACCCTCCTCGGTGTAGAGATCGACGATGATCACATCGAACCGCTCGGAGGTCGCGCCCAGGAAGTGCGCGGCATCGTCGACCACACTGTCAAAGCGCAGATGCGCTGCCAGTCGGTTGCGGTTTTCCAGGCTTCGCACGGTGGCGGTCTCGTCCAGGTCGACGGCCAACAGGCGGGTCACCCGGGTACTGGCTGCAATGGGCGCCAGCGCCACGCCATCCGAAAGCCCCAGCATCAACACCGAGATGTCCGATTTCGACGGGTCGCCCAGGAAGCCGATGCACCCCATGTCGTCATAATATTGGCCGCAGAAGATCTGTTCATGGCGAGCGGGTTCAGGCCGGTCCTTGAGGTCTGACGTGGTCAAAGGCAACTCCATTTGCAAGTGGTGGGTGATGACGAGACGCGTCAGCGCGCGAACGCTGCCGGGTATTTGTCCAGGTAGGCATCGCTCAGTTGCGTGTCCTGGGTGCGCATGAACGTTTTGAAGTCGGGTACCAGAAACACCAGCAACGACAACAGCAGCACCATGAGGCCCAGCACGGTGATGGTCAGCGCGACGCCCAGATGGGCGATCAGGCCGGTCATCGCGAAACTGCCCAAGGGGCTGGCTGCGGCAGAGAGAAACGCCACCGTGGCAAAGATCCGGTTGCGATGGAGTTTGGGGGTTGCCAGTAACCTCACGGCCGAGGTGGGGATGTTGATCAGCATCAGGCCGACGCCCCCGCAGAAAAAGGCCGCCGGCACCAGCAACGACGAAGACACGGTGCCGACCACCACCAGGTTTAACCCCAGTAACGCAAAGCCTGCGGATACACACAGGTCGCGGGGAAGGCGATCGGATAACCAGCCGATGATTTTGTAGCTGCCTGCCAGAATCCCCAGTCCGAAACATGAGTCCAGAAGACCGATGTAAGTGACCGGATAGTGGATGACGTCTTTTACGTAGAGTGGCAGCAGGATGGTGAAAAAGGGAAACAAGGCAAAGTTGATCAGCATCGCGACAATGGCCAGGTAAAACTCGACCTTCACGCCATACACCACCTTGAAGCCGGAGTAGATCATGCGCCAGCCGCTGGTGGCGGGGGCATTGTCGCTGTGGCTGGTGGCACCGACGGGGTTAGGTATGGTCGCTATCAGCGCCCCGGCGAAGAGAATCGCAACAAAATCGGCGGCAAACGCAAATGTGATCCCGAACCCATAGATCAACCCACTGGCCATGACGGGCCCCAGCAGGATCGAAAAGGACGACATCACGCTTTTAGTGCGAAAGGCCAGGGAGACTTTATCGTCGTCCGCAAATAAAGGAATGATCGACGCCTGGAGCGGATCGCGTACGCCGACGATCGCGCTGCTGATCATCATCAGCGCGCCCACTGTCCAGGGGTTGAAAGACCCCGTGGCAGACAGTACCACCATCAACAAGGCAGTCAGCAAGCTGAGCCAGGAAGCCAGCTTGATGATCAGGATCTTGTTGTACTTGTCCCCCAGCCACCCCAGCAGGGGTTTGGCTAATACCTCGGCTGCGATGGAGCAGGCAATCATATTGGCAAAATAAAGTGCAGACCCGGTTTCCTGTAACGCCCACCAGGCCACCGCCAGTTGATTGCAGCGGCCCCCCAGCACCATCAGCAAAAAGCTGAATTGCACTTTCAGCAGACGTCGGTCGATGCCGGGAAAACCCCAGGTGATGCCTGAAGAATTTGCGCTCATTGAGGGACCTTTGATACGGAGAGGGTAACTGCGCAATCAGCGGCGTTCACGGCGCGACCAGCGTGGCGTTGTCAGGAAAAGTCGTCAGGTAGCGCTCGATGCCACCTTCAAGGCTAAAGAGTTCCGCGTGCGGGTGGATGCTGCGAACCGCCAGCAGGGCGGCCTTGCTCCTGACCCCGGATTTGCAATAGAAGACGATACGGCGGGTGGTATCCAGTTCTTGCCGGCGATCGAGTATGTCTTTGAGCGGAATCAAGCGGCCGCCCAGCGAAGCGTGCAGGTGTTCATGGCTGTCGCGTACGTCGACCAGTTGCAAGGGTGCTTGTGACTCGAGCCAATCATGTAAGTTGTCGGGCGACAGCCAGTCGCTGTCACGCCATGCAGGCGTGGTGGAAGCCCCCAGGGTGGGTGCGGGAAGGCGGTTCCGGTTTTTATGGACGCTCAACAGGTGAAAGGTGTTGTCCAGGCAGTCGATGGACAACAATTTGCCGCTCAATGGCTCACCTGTCTGGAGGATGAGTTTGAGCACTTCGTTGGCTTGAAAGCAACCGAGCAGGCCAGGTATGACACCCAGCACGCCAGCTTGCGCGCAGTTTTGCGTCAAGTGTGGAGGCGGTGGGGTTTCGAACAGATCGCGAAAGCACGGCCCCCGCTCCTGGGTGGCTTGGTGGTAGTGATTAAATACCGACACCTGGCCTTCGAACTGACTGATCGAGGCATAGACCATCGGTTTCTCACCGGCGACACAGGCATCGCTGATGAGGTATTTGGTGTCGAAGTTATCCGTGGCGTCGACGATGATGTCGTAGCTCGCCAGCAGCGACAGCACATTGTCCGGGTTCAGCGTGGTGGCAAAGGTATCGACGACGATGTCCGGGTTCAACTGGTTGACGCGCCGCTTGGCGGCCGACACTTTCAGTTCGCCCACATCGGCCATCCCATAGAGAATCTGTCGATGCAGGTTGCTCAGGTCGACGATGTCGTTATCAACGATGCCGAGCGTGCCGACCCCGGCGCCCGCCAGGTACAAGAGCACCGGGCAGCCGAGCCCGCCGGCGCCGACCACCAGCACCTTGCTGTCTTTGAGACGTTGCTGGCCCAGGGCACCGACTTCACTGAGGATTATCTGGCGGGCATAACGGGAGGTGTCCGTCTTCAGGTCGCACTGCATGTCAGCCACCTGCCACGGCGTTGATCAGAATCAACTGCGCATTACTGTCCAGGGCGCGGCCGCGGTCTTGCGCACTCATTACCGGCATGCCGTTGACGAACAAGCCCACGAACGGCTGGGGATGAAGGTCCTCGGAGAACACCGGGCCAATCAACGCGGGAAACCGCGCGGTCAGGTTGCCCAGTACATCATTGACACACAAACCCTCGGCCTCGTGGGTTTTATGTTGGTCGGTGTAAGGCATGAACTGCCGGGGAAAGTGTACGACTGCCATGGGTCATCCTTGAGCGTTGTCAGTGGTCAGTTCACTGGAGAATGTATCCAGCCTGGAGGTGATCAGCTTGCCGATTTCAGACAATTCGGCGGATGCCTGGAGCGTGGCCAGGCTCTGCAGGAAATACTGGTGCAGAAAATCCAGCCGTTCGGGGCGCGCCCGTCCGGAGCCGCTCGCCACCAGGCGCTGGTGATAGTTCACGGCGCTGACCGCAAACAGGCAAGCCAGCAGGACACCCCGAGGGTTCTTGCCGCCGGTGCCCGATGGCAGCACATAGTCGTTCGCGCTGTCCTTGAGCTGGAAGTCGTAAATCTCGGCGATCATGCTGCACCAGATATGCGACAGCTCATGCACGAGCAGTTCCTCAAGATCGGTGATGCTGGTGAACGCGTCTTCACCCAGGAACATCTGTTGCGGCAGCACCGGATTGGTCAGGCTGACCTGGTGCGTCAGCAACTTATAGATATTCACTGGCAGATCGAACAGTTTGCTCCAGTGCGGCAGCAAGGCTTTAAGGTTGCTCCTGGCTTCGGCCAGCATGAACTGCTCGGCGTTACCCAGCGCTTGATGGGGTGGAAACTCAGGCGCGCCTTCGACGTGCTGGTGATACAGGTCGGTGGCAAAATCAGGTTGCAGATAAGTGGCTAACGGTAACTCGCTGCCCGCAATATTCCTGCGTACAACGGCGACGAGGGTTAGAAGTTTGGTGCTGTTGAAGTGTGGATTTACAAACGGCAAGCCGTTTATTTCACACAGTATCTCTGATGGCGACATTCTGTTTTACCGTCTTCGTCCATGGTTTCAGTTTGAGAAAATCGATCAAGTCCAGACTTTTTATTCTGTAGGCCGAAAAGTTGGCCAGGGCACTGTCTATGGTGGGTTCCGCGACAGGCAGTGCCATCAAGGCGTCTTTCAGACAACTGAGCGTGCGATGTCCGTACCACATGTTTTTCAGGTAGTGCAGGGTTTGCTGTGCGTGGGCTGGCGTGATGATTTGCTCCGCCGTCCAGTGCTTCAAAAACTGCCGGATATGGATAAGCGGCTCGCTGAGCGAAAGGTAAGGCGCTTGTGCCTGGTGCACCAATGTCACTTCGTCGTCGGACATGTCCGGGTCGCTGGCGAATTGCCGATAGACTTCGCCAAAGCCGGTCATTCCCAACCTGTCCATTTCACAGGCGCGAATGGCCCCCATGGAAGACAGGCCCCAAATGCGCCAACCGGCGTTCAGCGCCGTCAGGATCTCGGCATGCCCGACTGCAGGGTGTGCATGGAACACCCCATCGACAATCGCAAGGTCCGAGGGCGGCGATTGCGCGACCAGGCGTTCTATGTCGCCGCGTTTGACGGGCGGGCATACCACCAGGTCGTCACTGCACAGCAGTCGGCTGTCGATGCCTTGCAGGGAAGGGCCCGCAAATAGCGTGCAGGGTTCAAGCGCTTTGTTTGACATACGTAAGTAACCTCGGACCGACCCTTTTCAACCCGGGTTCAAAGGCTTCAAGCCCCGGAATCATGATTCTGACCACCGTGATGTCGTCCGTGGCCTTGCTAAGCACGACCCTCAGCACGCTACTCAGGCCGATGGCCTGCAACCGCTCGATAAGCAACGTCCAGGCCGCTTCGATGGTGGGGATCGCGGCTTCCTGGCAGTCGATGGCGGAGTAATCGATCATCTGTTCACGGGAGGTCGCCACGTTACGCAAGCGTGAGATCGCTTCAAGCTCCACGGAGCGGCCTTTCTTCTCGAAGTATTTGACCCGCTCAATGATGTCGTCCCGGCCACCGTGGATGTGACTCAGACGGCTTTGGGCCGCTTCGCAGATTGCCCGGATCAAGGCGATTTCCTTGATCGGATGCAGCCCTGAGCCAGTCGCCACAGAGATGGGGGCCTGGGGGGACTCTTCCATGATGAACGCCTGGAAGTAGGCCAGTCCAAAGCAGTTCTCGGTGTAGCGGACCGACAGGCTCAGGCCGGCGTCATTGACCTTGCTGATCAGGGCAGCGATCTCTGCGCTGTACTGGTCCAGATGGACGAGGCAGGAACGGTCATGCAGGTGATTGAAGGCCTGGACATCGCGCTCCATCAGTTCGCACATCGCATGCACCGAGGCTTCCACCAAGTCATTGCCGGAGGCCAGGCCACTGGAGCTTTCTCCAAAGAGTTGTTGCCCTGGGTTCTCGGGGTAGGGAATGAACACCAGTTCGGCGGGTGCAAGGACCTTTTTCTCGCGCAATACGTCTTCGACTTCGATGGCCATGATGAGCGCGTCGGCATTGGCAGAGAAGCCATACAGCATGCAGAACTGATTGAACGCTATGCGGCCCTCATGGCTGTCGATGAGTTGCCGAGGAGTGCTCTCCACCAGTGTCAGTTGGGCCGTATTGTATTGCGCAAGGCTGAATTCGATAGCCTCCATGTACGCGCCTATCTTGGCTTCGGCTGGCCTGAGGCCTTTGCCTGCATTGACGCACAGCGAGCCCTTGAGGGCATCGGGTCGAATACTGGCAAACACTGGGATGCCGATACGGTCCAGCCAGGTTGTGTCGGTTACTCGGGTAATGCCCAGGCGTGGGGCAAGGTCGTTGGTGATGATGGATAATGTTTCTTCGGCACTGCGACGACGAAGGCTCGAACTAAGCCTTTGCATAAGTTGTTACCTTGGCGTGATGAAAGTTAAACAAGCACACACTGGAAACGGGAGGGAATGACTTCCCTCCCGTTTTTTCAGGCTGCGATTTTCACTTCTTCAGCCAGGGCCAGCGTCAACACGTTGTTGTTCGACTGGTGTGCGACAAAGCCAGCATGCATCAGGCTTTCATCGTTCAGAATGACGGAAAACTTCTCCGCGGTTTCCGAATCGAGTTCCAGTTCAAAAGTTGCATTGTTAACGAGAGCGTCCATTTTGTTTTTCCTATCCATAGCATTGCGTTTAAGGGTGTGTGTTGCGCAACGGCTATGAAACTTGCAGGCGGGGGAGCGGGTGTCAAGACAATACAATTATTTTCAATTCTGCCTTTTTGCGATGAAAGGGCTGAATAGTTAATTGAAAATATGGGCTGATCTGCGCGTCTGCATTTCATGCAAAATGTGCCGAAGTCTAATGCAGCAGCAGGTTTGCGCCGTCGCGCGCAACAGCGATGCGTAGTTTGGTGTATGACTTGGCTTCGGTGATTGGGTGCGTGTCCAGTCGGTTTCATGACCCCCATAATGGGGACGACTGCCTTCGGCAAAATTACCGGTGCAATGGGTGGGCACACCGCGCAAAATTGATGGCGTAACAATGGCACCTGCGATGCCCCACCCGTACCGATAATTTTTTTCAGCTGCGTGGCCGAAGAATGACCGGGCCATTCGTATTTTGTGTATCGAGATATTCGCTGCACAGAATTTTCACATTCCATCCAAGACAATTCGCCGGCTGTATTCGCCTGGCAAGGCTCTATCCCTGGGGCTTCTAAAGACCCAGCCAGGTTGCACGTTCAGTAATTAATAGCCTTGCCGGCCTTGATCGGGCACCATTTGTGCCGCCGCGTTAACCGCCTACCCCAGCCAGCCTGGGCGAGGGACGGACGCCACTGCCTTATTTCGCAACTTAAACTTCCAATGGGTCCTAAAACGACATGGCAAACCCGGACGCCCTGAATCAGCAGCGAGCTGCAAATCGCCTGCTGCAACCGACCGTCAAATCCCATCTGGCTTACACGCTGCTGTGCGCACTGGTCATGATGGTGATGTTCTCCCTGCTGCGCCTGGCGTTGCTGGTCTACAACCGCGAGATGATCCTGGATACGCCGGCCTCGACGTTCCTGGAAGCGTTCGCCAACGGCCTGCGCCTGGATATCCGCCTGGTCATGTACCTGCTGATTCCGCTGTTGTTGGCGCTGTTCAGTGTGCGGGCCATGGCGGCGCGCGGGTTCTTCCGCTTGTGGCTGACCATTGCGTCGAGCATCGCCTTGTTCCTGGGCCTGATGGAGATGGACTTCTACCGCGAATTCCACCAGCGCCTCAACGGCCTGGTCTTCCAGTATGTGAAGGAAGACCCGAAAACCGTGATGAGCATGCTCTGGTACGGGTTCCCGGTGGTGCGTTACCTGCTGGCCTGGGCCGTGGGCACGCTGATCCTGAGCATGGCCTTCAAGGGCGCCGATCGCGCAACGCGCCCACGCGGCCCGTTCAGCGGCGGCACCATCAGCACGCGCCAGGTGGCACCGTGGTACAGCCGCATCGCGGTGTTCGTGGTGTGCCTGCTGGTCGCCGTGGTCGCCATCCGTGGCACCCTGCGTCAGGGGCCGCCGCTGCGTTGGGGTGATGTCTACACCACCGATTCCAACTTCGCCAACCAGCTGGGCCTCAATGGCACCCTGTCGCTGATCGCTGCGGCGAAGTCGCGCTTCTCCGAAGATCGCTCCAATATCTGGAAAGCCACCCTGGAACAGCCATTGGCCACCCAGACCGTGCGTGACATGCTGGTGTTGCCGCAGGAAAAATTGGTGGATACCGACACCGCCGCCGTGCGCCGTGACTTCACGCCACCGGCCGAGAAGACCCTGCCGATCAAGAACGTCGTGGTGATCCTGATGGAAAGCTTCGCCGGTCACTCGGTGGGTGCATTGGGACGTCCGGGCAATATCACCCCGTACTTCGACAAGCTGACCAAGGAAGGCTTGTTGTTCGACCGTTTCTTCTCCAACGGTACCCACACCCACCAGGGTATGTTCGCCACCATGGCCTGCTTCCCGAACCTGCCGGGTTTCGAGTACCTGATGCAGACCCCGGAAGGCAGCCACAAGCTGTCGGGCCTGCCGCAGTTGCTCAGCGCCCGTGATTTCGACGATGTGTACGTCTATAACGGCGATTTCGCCTGGGACAACCAGTCGGGGTTCTTCAGCAACCAGGGCATGACCAACTTCATTGGCCGCAATGACTTTGTGGATCCGGTGTTCTCCGACCCGACGTGGGGCGTGTCCGACCAGGACATGTTCAACCGTGGCCTGGAAGAATTGAAAGCCCGTGAAGGCGGCAAGCCGTTCTATGCGCTGCTGCAGACCTTGTCCAACCACACGCCGTACGCGTTGCCGACGCCATTGCCGGTTGAAAAAGTCACCGATCGTGGCAGCCTCAACGAGCACTTGACGGCTATGCGCTACTCCGACTGGGCCTTGGGCCAGTTCTTTGAAAAGGCCCGTAAGGAGCCGTACTTCAAGGAGACTCTGTTTGTGATCGTGGGTGACCACGGCTTTGGCAACGAGCAGCAGATCACCGAGATGGACCTGGGCCGCTTCAACGTGCCGATGCTGATGATTGCGCCGGGCATGCAGGAGAAGTTCGGTGAGCGTGATCACACGGTGGGCACCCAGATCGACATCGTGCCGACCATCATGGGCCGCCTGGGCGGCGACACCCTGCACCAGTGCTGGGGCCGTGACCTGCTTAACCTGCCGGAAGGCGACAAGGGCTTCGGCGTGATCAAGCCGTCGGGCAGCGACCAGACCGTAGCCTTGCTCACCGGTGACCGTGTGCTGGTATTGCCCAAGGAAATGCCACCCAAGTTGTGGGAATACACACTGGGCGCCGAGCCGACCGGCAAGGTGATCCCGGAATCGCCGGACGAGGCTGCACTTAAGCAGAAACTAGAGTCGTTCCTGCAAACCGCAACCAAGAGCCTGCTGGATAACACCGCGGGTGTGGTGGATGGTAAGCCGGACTAACTGACCGGCAATAAAAAAGAGGCCTTCTAGAAGGCCTCTTTTTTTTGCTTCTTAAACGCTTGGCGCGGCGTTTATATCCGGCCGAGCAACAGCAGTACCAGCAGGACTACCAACACCACACCGAGGATACCCGATGGGCCGTAACCCCAGTTACGCGAATGCGGGAACACCGGCAGGCCACCCACCAGCAGGAGGATCAGGATAATGATCAGAATGAGGCTCATGGTTTTTTCCTTATAGGTCTTTGGTAAAGACCGGTTATTTACGATACCCCCGTCTATCTGATTACGGGCGCCTTACTAACTCCGACTCTTTTACTTCACAGAAAATTCCGTGTTTTTTTAAAGCATTTTGCTCAGTCGCTTATTTCTTTTAACGCGTACGCAAATCCATCTTATTAGTTGAAGTTTATTGAACTTAGGCTATACGCAGGCATCCGACCGAGCCCGCGGTTTGCCTGGGGCATTCATCACTCTGATGGTGCGTGGGTGCAGGAAAAACCTTCGCTACACTGCCGGTCACTTCTTTCGTGAACCACAAGGCACTTCCTATGCAAAACCGCATGATGATCACTGGCGCCGGGTCCGGCCTGGGTCGTGAAATCGCTCTGCGCTGGGCCCGTGAGGGCTGGCAGTTAGCCTTGTCGGATGTCAGCGACGCCGGTTTGCAGGAAACCCTCAAGCAGGTCCGCGAGGCGGGCGGTGATGGGTTTACCCAGCGCTGTGACGTGCGTGACTACAGCCAGCTCACTGCGCTGGCCCAGGCGTGCGAGGTGAAGCTGGGTGGCATCGATGTGATCGTCAACAATGCCGGCGTGGCCTCAGGCGGGTTCTTCGCCGAACTGTCCCTGGAGGACTGGGACTGGCAGATCGCAATCAACCTGATGGGCGTGGTCAAGGGCTGCAAGGCGTTCCTGCCGCTGCTGGAAAAGAGCAAGGGCCGGATCATCAACATTGCGTCGATGGCCGCGCTGATGCAAGGCCCGGCCATGAGCAACTACAACGTGGCCAAGGCCGGCGTGGTGGCGTTGTCGGAAAGCCTGCTGGTGGAGCTCAAGCAGCAGGAAGTCGGCGTACATGTGGTGTGCCCGTCGTTTTTCCAGACCAACCTGCTCGACTCGTTCCGAGGGCCGACCCCGGCCATGAAGGCGCAGGTGGGTAAGTTGCTTGAGAGTTCGCCCATCACCGCGACGGATATCGCTGATTACATCTACCAGCGCGTGGCCGCAGGCGAATTTATGATCCTGCCCCATGAGCAAGGACGCATGGCCTGGGCGCTGAAACAGAAAAACCCGCAGTTGCTGTATGACGAGATGACGCTGATGGCTGACAAAATGCGCGCCAAGGCCCAAGCCGTTAAAGGCTGATCCGGGCGAAGTCTGTCAGGTAAATTACCTACCTGTGTAGGCAGCGCCTGATTTGATCGCAAGCCATTGCCGGTCCATTTTCAAGGGCGCATGGTCAGGGTCCTGTCACTCGAAAAGGACAACCGCCATGCTGGTCTTGAGCCGCACACTAGGCGAAGCCATCTCCATCGGCGATGACATCGTCGTGCATATCCTTGAAGTAAACGGTACCCACGTGAAATTCGGCATCGACGCGCCACAGGACGTCAAAGTGCACCGAGCCGAGGTGTACCAGAAGATTCTCAAACACCAAGGGCCCGCCACCCATCCTGTGCCGGTCCCCAATCTTTAGGCGCAGGTGTTCAGTCGAACAGATGCTTGGGCACATCGTGCTTGAGCATCAGTTGGCATTGCTCGCTATCGGGGTCGAAGACGATCAGTGCCTGGCCCTTGGTCAGCGCCTGTCGCACGCGCAGCACGCGGGTTTCCAGGGGCGTATCGTCGCCATTATCAGTGCCGTCGCGGGTGACGAAGTCTTCGATGAGGCGGGTCAGGGTGTCGACTTCAAGTGCATCGTGGGGAATCAGCATACAAGCCTCGGGGGTAGAATCCCGGCGATGCTACTGCGCCGGGACCTTTGTTGCCAGTATCAGGTGGTGCCAGGGTCAGGACTTCTGACCCACAAGGCTGTCCACCGACGGTACGCGGGTGTCGCTCTCCATTTGGGTTTCATGCTCGATCTGGTGACTGAACCGGTCCAGGGAGCCCTGGGCCGGTTGCGCATCGCTGGCGAACACTGGCGGGCTAAGGATGTACGCGCCCAGCAAGCGACTCAGCGCAGCCAGGCTATCGATATGGGTGCGTTCGTAGCCATGGGTGGCATCGCAACCGAACGCCAGCAGAGCGGTGCGGATGTCATGGCCGGCAGTCACCGCCGAGTGCGCATCGCTGAAGTAATAACGGAACAGATCGCGGCGCACCGGCAGGTCGTTATCCGCCGCCAGACGCAGCAAGTGCCGCGACAGGTGATAGTCATACGGCCCGCCGGAGTCCTGCATCGCCACGCTCACCGCATGTTCGCTGGAGTGTTGGCCGGGGGCGACCGGGGCGATATCGATGCCGACAAACTCACTGACATCCCAGGGCAGGGCGGCCGCGGCGCCACTGCCGGTTTCCTCGGTGATGGTGAACAGCGGGTGGCAGTCGATCAGCAGCGGCTCGCCACTGTCGATGATCGCCTTGAGCGCGGCAAGCAGGGCGGCGACACCAGCCTTGTCATCCAGATGGCGAGCACTGATATGCCCACTCTCGGTGAACTCCGGCAGCGGGTCGAAGGCCACATAGTCACCGACGCTGATACCCAGGGAGTCGCAATCGGCGCGGGTGGCACAGTAGGCGTCCAGGCGCAGCTCCACGTGGTCCCAGCTCACCGGCATTTCATCCACGGCAGTGTTGAACGCATGCCCGGAGGCCATCAACGGCAACACGCTGCCGCGAATCACACCATTATCGGTAAACAGGCTGACCCGGCTGCCTTCGGCAAAGCGGCTCGACCAGCAGCCCACCGGGGCCAGGGTCAGGCGGCCGTTGTCCTTGATTGCACGCACGGCGGCGCCGATGGTGTCCAGGTGCGCGGAGACGGCCCGGTCCGGGCTGTTTTTCTGGCCCTTGAGAGTGGCGCGAATGGTGCCGCGCCGGGTCATCTCAAACGGGATGCCAAGTTCTTCCAGGCGTTCGGCGACGTAGCGCACGATGGTGTCGGTGAATCCGGTCGGGCTGGGGATGGCGAGCATTTCCAGCAACACTTTTTGCAGGTAGGCGAGATCGGGTTCGGGGATGGTTCGGGTCATGGAAACTCCTGATGAGTAGGGGGCATCGATGGTTTCGATGAAAGGGTTGAGCGATTCGTTGCCTGTGCCGGCCTCATCGGGGACAAGCCCCATCCCACCCTTGATGTGTGAACACAGGCAAATGTGGGAGGGGGCTTACCCCCGATAGCGGTTTCACATTCAACACAAGCCTCAAGCGGTCGGCTGACTGTGCGGAAACAACAAATCCACAAACTTTTCTGCGGTAGGTTGCGGTTCATGGTTGGCCAGCCCGGCCCGTTCGTTGGCTTCGATAAACACGTACTCCGGTTGGTCGGCCGCCGGCACCATCAGGTCCAGGCCGACCATGGGAATATCCAGGGCGCGGGCAGCACGCACGGCAGCGTCCACCAGCGTTGGGTGCAGGATCGCCGTGACATCTTCCAGGCAACCACCGGTATGCAGGTTGGCGGTGCGCCGTACGGCTAGTTGCACGCCCCGGGGCAGGATGCTGTCGTAGTCATAACCTGCGGCTTTGAGGGTGCGCTCGGTTTCCGCATCCAGGGGGATTTTGCTCTCGCCGTCGGTGGCAGCCTGGCGACGTCGGCTCTGGGCCTCGATCAAGGCGCGGATGGAATGCTGGCCGTCACCGATCACTTCGGCAGGGCGGCGAATCGCGGCGGCGACCACTTCAAAACCGATCACCAGGATGCGCAGGTCCAGGCCTTCGTGGAAGCTTTCCAGCAATACGCGACTATCGAACTGGCGCGCCGCTTCGATGGCTTGCTGCACCTCTTCGATGGTTCGCAGGTCTACCGCCACGCCTTGGCCTTGCTCGCCGTCCAGTGGCTTGACCACGATGTGCTGGTGTTCATCGAGAAACTCCAGGTTGTCGTCGGCACTGCCCGCCAACTGCTGCGAGGGCAGTTGCAGGCCGGCGGCCTTGAGCACCTTGTGGGTCAGGCTCTTATCCTGGCACAGGGTCATGCTGATGGCGCTGGTCAGGTCGCTCAGGGACTCCCGGCAACGCACGCGGCGCCCGCCATGGCTGAGGGTGAACAGGCCCGCATCGGCATCGTCGACCTGCACATCAATGCCGCGCCGATGGGCTTCCTCGACGATGATCCGCGCATAGGGATTGAACTCCGCCTGCGGCCCGGGGCCGAGGAACAGCGGCTGGTTGATGCCGTTCTTGCGCTTGATCGCAAAGGTGGTCAACGCGCGAAAGCCGAGCTTGGCGTACAGGCTCTTGGCCTGGCGGTTATCGTGCAGCACCGACAGGTCCAGGTAGCTCAAGCCACGGCTCATGAAGTGCTCCACCAAGTGGCGCACCAGTACTTCACCGACCCCGGGCCGCGTGCATTGCGGGTCGACGGCCAGGCACCACAGGCTGCAACCGTTTTCCGGATCCTGGAAGGCTTTATGGTGATTGAGGCCCATCACGCTGCCGATCACTGCCCCGGTGTCTTCGTCCTCGGCCAGCCAGTACACCGGGCCGCCCTGATGGCGCGGCGTCAGGCGCTCGGCGTCGACGGGCAACATGCCGCGGCCCTGATACAGCTGATTGACGGCCTGCCAATCGGCATCGCTTTGCACCCTGCGAATGCGAAAGCCGCGAAACACCCGGGTTGCCGGGCGATAATCGCTGAACCACAAGCGCAGGGTGTCGGACGGATCCAGGAACAACTGCTGCGGGTCTATCCCGAGGATCTGCTGGGGCGCTGCCACGTAGAGCGCGATGTCGCGCTCGCCGGGCTGCTCATTGAGCAGTTCCTGGGCCAGGGTGGCCGGGTCCGGGAAGGTATGGCCGATCAGCAACCGCCCCCAGCCGCAATGCACGGCAATCGGCTCGGCGGCCAGTGGGCTGCCATCTTCGGCCAGGCGCGCTTGCAGGCGCTCGTAGGTCGGCGCCTGGCCCTTGAGTAAGCGTTGGCTGTACGCCGCGGCATTCGGTTTCATCGATCAGATTCCTTGTTCGCTGAGCCACAGGTTCAGCGCCGCCAACTGCCACAGCTTGGAGCCGCGCAGCGGGGTCAGTTGGCCCTGGGGGTCGGTGAGCAAGCGGTCGAGCATGGCCGGGTTGAACAGGCCACGGTCCTGGCTCGGGTCCAGCAGCAGTTCACGCACCCAGTTCAAGGTGTCGCCTTGCAAGTGCTTGAGGCCGGGCACCGGGAAGTAGCCTTTCTTGCGGTCGATGACTTCGCTGGGGATGACCCGGCGCGCCGCTTCCTTGAGTACCTGTTTGCCGCCGTCGGGCAGCTTGAACTTGCCCGGCACGCGGGCCGATAGCTCCACCAGGCGGTAGTCGAGGAACGGCGTACGCGCTTCCAGGCCCCAGGCCATGGTCATGTTGTCGACCCGCTTGACCGGGTCATCCACCAGCATCACCGTGCTGTCCAGGCGCAGGGCCTTGTCCACCGCGGCATCCGCGCCCGGCATGGCGAAATGTTCGCGCACGAAATCACCGGCGGCGTCGTTGGCGGTCAGCCATTTCGGCGCGACGGTGGCCGCGTAGTCGTCGTAGCTGCGGTCAAAAAACGCATCGCGGTACGCGGCGTAGGGGTCGCTGGCGCCATCCACCTGCGGATACCAGTGGTATCCAGCAAACAGTTCATCGGCGCCCTGGCCGCTCTGCACTACCTTGCAATGCTTGGCCACTTCCCGCGACAGCAGGTAGAAGGCGATGCAGTCATGACTGACCATCGGCTCGCTCATGGCGCGGAACGCCGCCGGCAATTGCTCGATGATTTCGCTCTCGGCGATGCGCAGTTGGTGATGGCGGGTGCCGTAGTGCTTGGCGATCAGGTCCGAGTACTGGAATTCGTCGCCGCGTTCGCCACCGGCATCTTCAAAGCCGATGGAAAAAGTCGACAGGTCCTGCACGCCAACTTCACGCAGCAGACCGACGAGCATGCTCGAATCGACACCACCGGAGAGCAGCACGCCTACATCCACAGCGGCGCGTTGACGGATAGCCACGGCTTCGCGGGTACTGTCGAGGACGCGGTCGGTCCAGTCTTCAAGGCTGAGGTTCTGCTCATCCTCACGGGGGCCATAGGGCAGGGTCCACCAGGTTTTCTGCTCGGTTTTGCCGCTGGCCTCGATGCGCATCCAGGTGGCGGGTGGCAACTTTTCGATGCCCGCCAGCAAGGTGCGCGGGGCCGGCACCACCGCATGGAAATTCAAATAATGATTAAGGGCCACCGGATCCAGGATCGGGTTGATATCGCCACCCTTGAGCAGCGCCGGCAACGCCGAGGCAAAGCGCAGGCGCTGGCCGGTGCGCGACAGGTATAAAGGTTTCACGCCCAGGCGGTCACGGGCGATGAACAGGCGCTGGGCGTCACGTTCCCAGATAGCGAACGCGAACATGCCATTGAGCTTGGGCAGCAGCGCCTCACCCCAAGCGTGATAACCCTTGAGCAACACTTCGGTGTCGCCGCCGGAATAGAAGGCGTAGCCCAGGGCTTCAAGCTCTTGCCGCAGTTCGGGGAAGTTATAGATCGCGCCGTTGAAAGCCAGGGACAGCCCCAGTTGGGCGTCGACCATCGGCTGGGCTGAGCCGTCCGACAGGTCCATGATTTTCAGGCGACGGTGGCCCAGGGCAATCGGCCCTTGGGCGTGGAAGCCCCATGCGTCGGGGCCTCGGGGGGCGAGGTGATGAGTGATGCGTTCTACCGCTGCCAGGTCGGCAGGTTGATGATCAAAGCGTAACTCGCCAGCTAATCCACACATAAAGTCCTTACCGGTTTTTCCGTTGGGGAGAGGTCAACACATCGCGCGCTGAACGCGCAGGTACCCTGAAACTGACCCAGGCATACCCGTGGAGTTTTAGAACGATAAGTTATAAGCAGTCGGGGCCTCAGGCGCTGGTGAGCATCCATGGCCCGCCGCGGGCTGCGTGGCGGGGGCGTTAGATAGGTCAAGGTTGCACGCAAATTATGGGGCGGTAGCCCGCGCAAACCAGCAGGTATTCAAACCCATTCCCGGCGGCGGCGGGCATATGGTGGAGCGTCATTATTCAAGGTTGTCATGGAGGTCATGGATGTCACAGGTAAGTGAGGTGGTTACGCCAACGGTGTGGGCGCAGTTGCCCGGCAAACTGCTGGAGGCCACCCAGGATTTGGATATAACCCAAGTTTTGCTCGACCGGTTGCCCGGCTGGATGGTTCATGCCGACGCCCGCAGCCTGGCGCATATCAAGCGTGAGCATGAGGACAGTGAGGTATTGCGCGAGACGCTCGATAGGCTATTGAAAAACCTGGAGCCGCTCGACGAGTTCTGCAGCGAGCGACTTGAAGCATTGCTGCTCTCCAAGGGCCAGCAGTTGGATGTAAAGCACGATGTGCTGGAGTTGCCCCATCGCTCAATGACTAACGCCAACCCCGACCTGCTTGGGCCGCTGTTGATGACGGTGACGGTCGAGAAGCGCACGCTGCTGCAGGCCGCTATGCAGAATTTCAGCGCCTCCCAGGCTGAGGACGGCGGCTTGGGCATCGGTGCACTGGTGCGCGACGTCGGTACGGGGCTTGAGGTCGAGTCCATGAGTGCCGTCGAGTTTGCCGGCTATTGTCGTGAGTTGGACCTGGGGGCGGCCTATCAGCAACATCTGCGCGAGGTCTTCGACTTGCCCGCCCCTGGCGAGGTGACGACGGTGGATGCCTATAACCCGGCCGCCAGGGACATTGGCCGGCTCAAGCTGAGTGACATGCGCCTGGACCTGCATGTCGCCATGGGCAAGGGGCATGTGACCACGCAGACCGGCACGCTGTTATTCAAGGTGCTGTGGTCGGGCAGGGACACTTATCCAACCCGCGACCTGTTGCTGGAGGGCCGTGCTCTGGTCTGGCATGGATTGAACATCGACCAGGCATGCGCATGGAGCGTGCTGGTATTTTCCGGTAGCACCGGCCAGGGCCTGTCCCCGGGGCGCTGCGTGGTGTACATGCCCAACGATCCAGCCCGCCCATGGTTCGAGTACGACACCTTGGCGGCGTTCAAGGGCTATCTGTCGTCCAAGCTGCAGGAGCCAGCCTATCGCGAATTTTTCAAGGGCTATCTGGACGAATCCGAGCGCGTGGACTTTTTCCAGCGTTTTGATACCCGCAAAGCCGTGGAAAGCTTTGAGGCGGTGTCGGTCACCGTCGGTGTGTCGCGGTTTTTTTTCGATGCCTATGTCGGCAAGGCGCAATTGGATGCCAGGGTACTGGCGGTGCCGGTGGCGGAGGTCGACGAGGAGGCTCGAAGATCGCTGAACGAACGTTATGTGGAGCTGGGCCTGACATTGGCCAATATTGCCGGTTTTTTTGTGCCGGGCCTGGGCCAGTTGATGCTGGGGGTGGGCGTGGGTCAACTGCTGGGCGAGGTCTTCGAGGGCGTCCAGGATTGGCGACACGAGCACAAGACCCAGGCACTGGAGCATATGACCAATGTGGCCACAGGCATCGCGTCAATGGCACTGTTGGCAGCCGGGGGCAAAGTGGTCGGCGCCTTGTTCAAGGGCGCTTCGAGCACGCCGGCAAGTTATTTCGAGCAGTTCGAGGCGGTCAAGTCCGCCCAGGGGCAATCACGGTTGTGGCGACGTGATCTGCGCCCCTACCAGCAGTCGGTGACTCCTGAGGTGCTTGCCAACCCTAGCTACAAAGGCATTTACCAATATCAAGGGCGCTCTTATATCGCGATTGACGGCGCGATCTACCGGGTGTTTTTCGATGCGGGCATCGGTCGTTGGCGCGTGCTGCATCCGGTGCGTGAAGCGGCCTATTGCCCGCTGCTGGAGCACAACGGCTTCGGCGGCTGGCGTCATCAGGCCGAGCAGGTCGAGCAGTGGAACAGCCCGAACTATGTACTTGAGCGCTTGTCGCCCGGCTTGAGATCACTGCCCGATGGCCGCCTGGACGAAATCATCAGCACCACCAACAGCCGGTTGCCCTGGTTACGCCAACTGGCGCAGTACAACCAGCCCTTGCCGCAGCGGCTGCGCGACTGTGTGATGCGTTGGCGCCAGGAGCAATTGATCCGCGACCTGGCCTGGCAACTGGAATTCCAGAGCCAGCCAGATGCCGGTACGGGGACCGTGCAAATGCTGGCCTTGCCGATGCTGGAAGGGTGGCCCAAGGGGCGGTTTTTCGAGCTGCTGGACGCCGAGGGTAATTTGCTCAAGCGCTATCCCGACACCGCTCCATTCGATTACGAAGACATGAGCATCCACGTCAGTGAGCAGCAACTCAAGGACGGCCAGGTGATGCACACGCTGCTCGAGGCCCTCAGCGACAAGGAGCGCGACGTGCTGTTGGGCGAAAAAACCGACATCCAGCAGGCCCATAAGCTGCTGCGTACGCGTTTGCTGGCGGGGGTAAAACGGCATTACCGCACGCTGTTCGACCAGCTCTGCGAACATGCTGATCGGCCTGCTTCGGGCATTGCCGGCGTGCTCAAACACCGCTTCGCGCAATTGCCCACCGGGATGGCCGAGGAGCTATTGGCCCAGGCGTCGTCATGGGAACGCCTGTATTTGCGCAATACCGCCAGCGTGCCCTTGCGCCTGTCGCAGCGTGCCGGGCAGGCGTGGCGCGAGCTGCAGGAAGACCGTGCGGTGGCCGGCTTCTACCTGCCGCCGTTGGCCACCGAATCGACTCAACGCCTGGCGGTCAGCCTGCTGGGGCGGTTACCGGGATGGCCGGCGCAGCTGCGCGTGCAAGTGCATGAGCAGACGTTGGACGGTGCCTTGATTGGCAAGCTGGAAAATGCCACGGCGACCCGCCTGCGCAAGGTAGTCAAGTCTGGTCAGGGCTACCAGGCTTTCGATGAGCAGGGTCGCTCCCTGCATGAGCCGCTGCCAGGCCCGTTGGGCTTTTACCAGGCACTGTTGAACACGCTTTCAGCCACAGAGCGCACCGGCCTGGGGATTTACTCCACCGGCGAGCGGGGCGCCACGCAGTTGCAGTTGAGGTTACGCTGGCGGGTCGGGGATGAGCGTGACCTGGTGGCTGGGCATCTGCGGCGTGTCTCTGCCGAATCCTTGCCGTCGTGGGGCGAAGGTTGCGTGCAGGCGTCACCGCCGCAGGTTACGCCGCAGCCGGCGGCACTGGTCCGCAAGGTGAAAAAACTCTACCCCTTGCTCGATGATGCCCAGGCTTCAAGCCTGATCGAAAGCCTGGGGGCTGATCACATGGCACGTGCCCGTGCGGTCAAGGGCCTGCAGGACGACTATGAAACCCTGCGCTCAGTGCTCAGCACCTGGCGCCATGACCGCGCCGCGCTGACGAAAATCCCGGGCACGCCAGCGGACGCGCGGTTCAGTCGCAAGATCATCGTGCAGCGCCTCAAAGACTGTTGGCGAAGGATGACCGGATTGAACGAAGAAGCCAGCCTGTCACTTGATGAAATGATCGGCGGACCGCTGCCCACCTTGCCACCCCAGATCAAGTTCGAGCACGTGCGCAAACTGACAATGAAGAACATGGGGGTGGGCGATGAGGTGGGGTATTTCCTCAAGCACTTCACCGGGCTGACGTCCCTCGAGTTGTCGGGTAACCGCTTGACGCGCTTGCCGGAGGCGCTGTCGCGAATGCCGCAGTTGCAAGCCTTGTACCTGGATGACAATCAACTGGCGTTGACCGCCTACACGCGCACCAAGCTGGCAGACCTGCGCAACCTGAGGATCATGAACCTGGCGGGCAACCCGCTGATTGACCCGCCCAGGGTCGATCACCTGTTCGACCTGCACCAACTGATCTTGCGTGACTGCCGGCTCAAGAGCTTTCCCGAACACTTGTGGCGCTTGCCCTACCTGACCAGTGTGGACCTGCGCGAGAACGACATTACCGAGCTGCCGGCTTGGTTGTTCACGGCGCCTCGACAACGCACCCAAGGTATCAACTTGCGCCACAACCCCTTGTCGGCCTCCACCAGCCGGCAAGTGCTCGATTACCGTCGCCAGCGCGGCGTGGGCATGGGCTTTTACGAAGACGATATTGCGCGTTTGAACGAGCAGGCCGCTCGCGAGTTGTGGATGCCGGATTTGCGGCTGGCCGACTACGCGCCAAAAGAGGTGATATGGCGGATGTTGAAGGATGACAGGTCCAGTGACGGCTTGTTCAAGTTGCTGGCCGAGCTGGGCGGCGCGGCTGACAGCGAGCATGTGCGTGAAGACATGTCCCGGCGCGTATGGCGTGTACTCGATGCGACCAGCCAGCGCGATGAACTGGCTACTGAAGTGTTCGACCGGGCCGCTACCCCATACAACTGCGATGACGGCGCGGCGGTGAGCTTCAGCGCCCTGGAAATCCTGGTTGAGATCAGCGATGCGCGCCGGCAGGTCGAGGGCGGCCAGTTGTCTGCCAGGCCGTTGTTGGCGTTGGGGCGCGGCCTGTATCGGCTTGATCGCCTGGAAAGCATTGCGCGCAATCACAGCATCGCCAACCCCGGCGGCGATCCGTTGGAAGTCAGCCTGGCCTACCGCACCGGCCTGGCCAGCCGTTTCTATCTGCCAGGGCAGCCTAGGCACATGCGTTATGCCGGCTTGAGCGGTGTCACCCCGGCGGCGCTGAGCGATGCGGAAATCAAAATCAAGGCCGCAGAGGTTTCACCCGAGCTGTTGCGTTTTCTCAATGACCTGCCGTTCTGGACGGATTACCTCAAGCGCGCCTATGCCGCCAGTTTCAGAACCCTTAACGAGCCGTTCGAAGCGCGGATGCAAGAGGTGTTCGAACAAGGCGATGACCTTGAGGACGAGGTCTTCAGGTCGCGCATGAACGCCATTCTGCAGGAGCAGGCCACCGCCGAACAGGTGGCCTTCGAGCGCCTGACCCTGGCGGCCATGCGCGCTGACGAACTGGGGGTGTGCGAGATTCGCTAGGCAGGGTTCATGGGGTCTGCCGGGGCTTGCCGCGAATCAATTCACGCAAGGCGAAGCGGTTGGGATGGCACGCTTGAGCCACGCTGGCGGGCAACGGCAGCGGTTCATTATCCAGCCAGGCCGCCAACAGTTCTGCCGACAAGGGCGCGGTGATCAGGCCGCGTGAGCCATGGCCGCTGTTGATGTACACGCCGTCCAGCCAAGGGCAGGGCGTATCGGGCACTTGCCGGGCATCCCGGGCGAGTACCCCGTAGGCTTGGGCGAAGGCCGCTGCATCGGCCAGCGGGCCGACGATGGGCAGGTAATCGGGGCTGGTGCAGCGAAATGCCGCACGCCCCTGCAGGCTTTCCAGTGGTGCGCTGTCAGCATGCAGGGCTTGCAGCAGGGGCTGGGAAATTTCCCGTAGCAGGTTCAGGTTATCGACATGTTCGGCCAGGGTGGGCGTCAAGTCGTCGCTGTTGAACGCAAAACTGGCCCCCAGGGTATGTTCGCCCAGGCGTGCGGGGGCGACGTAGCCCTGGGCGCAGACCACCGTGCTCAAGCGTTGGCTTTCAGTGGTTTGCGGCAAGCGGGTGATTTGCCCGCGAATCCGCTTGAGGGGCAGGGCGGCACTGAAGGGGAAGCGCTTGACCTCGGCGGCCCCGGCGAGGATCACCACCGGTGCACTGGCGATCAACGCCTCGGCGTCACGGGCCTGCCATTGGCCGTCGACCTGCTGCAAATTCAGCGCCTCCTGATGAAGGCGCACCTCAATGCCTGGATGGCGGGCCTGCCACTCGCACAACGCTGGCGGATGGACCCAGCCGCCCTCGGGGAAAAACAACCCGCCCTGGTCCAGCGCCACCCCAGCGAGGGCTTGGGCCTGGGCCGCATCGACCGGGTGCAACAGGTCCGTGGCAAAGGCCTGCGCCAGTTGTGCCTGGCGCTCGGCCTCCTTGGGGTTGAACGCCAGTTGCAGCACGCCGCAAGCGTCCCAATCCACGCCACGCTGCAGTTGTTCGAGCAGCCTGCGGGTATAACCGAAGCCGCTGACAATCAACTGCGACAGTGTGGTGCCATGGGCCGACAGCTTGAGGTACAGCACCCCTTGCGGGTTGCCGGACGCCTCCTGGGCCAGCGCCGCATGCCGCTCCAGCAGGCACACCTGCCAGCCCCGTGCCGCCAGGCTGGCCGCGGTGGCACAACCGGCCAGCCCCGCACCGATCACCAGGGCGCGGCGTTCTGCGTAGTGGGTTGTTGGGCGGGCGAACCACGGTGGTGTAGCCGTGGGCCTGGGAATATCGGCTGGCCAGCCGACGAACTCACCGCGCAGGATTTCCCACTTGTGGCCGATGCCCGGCGTGCGCTTCATCTTGAAGCCCGCCGCGTTGATCAGCCGTCGCACCCAGCCGGTACTGGTGAAGGTGCTGATGGTCGAGCCCGGCGCCGCCAGGCGCGCCAGTTCGGCGAACAGCTCGGCGGTCCACATATCGGGGTTTTTCGCCGGGGCAAAGCCGTCGAGGAACCACGCATCGATCTGTGCATCCAGTTGCGGCAGTTGCTCCAGGGCATCGCCGATCAACAGGGTCAGGGTCACGCGACCGTGGCCCAGCACCAGGCGCTGGAAGCCCTGATGGATGGCGATGTATTGCGCCAAGAGTTGTTCGGCCAAGGGTTGCAGTTCAGGCCAGAGGGCCAGGGCACGTTGCAGGTCAGGGTGGCTGAGCGGGTATTTTTCCACGCTGACAAAATGCAGCTGCGCACCGGCTGCGGCGTGCTGCTCGAACAGTTGCCAGGCGCAGAGGAAATTCAAGCCGGTGCCGAAGCCGGTCTCGCCAATCACCAGTCGCCCTCCCGCAGGCAAGGCGGCGAAGCGCTCCTGCAGGCGGTTTTGCTCAAGGAACACATAACGGGTTTCTTCAAGGCCCGACTGGTCGGAGAAGTACACATCGTCGAACACCCGCGAGTGCGGGCGGCCTTGGTCATCCCAGTCGAGCTGGGCGTGGGTGATGGGGTTCATGGCGGCTCATAAAGGAAAGCGGGCAAAGACAAGGCGGCCATTCTAGCCGATCAACAGGGGTTGAATTGACCCAAGACAAGCGCGGGTGGAATTTCCTGCCCCAGGTCGTTGCCCAATCCGCTAGTCTTGAGCCATCTTGAAACGGAGCTGCCCATGTTCGAATCCGCCGAAATCGGTCACGCCATCGACAAAGACACCTATGACGCCGAAGTGCCGGCCCTGCGCGAAGCCTTGCTGGAGGTGCAGTACGAACTGCAGCAGCAGAAACGCTTCCCGGTGATTATCCTGATCAACGGCATCGAGGGCGCCGGCAAGGGCGAGACCGTCAAGCTGCTCAATGAGTGGATGGACCCGCGCCTGATCGAAGTGCGTACCTTCGACCAGCAGACCGACGAGGAACTGGCGCGCCCACCGGCCTGGCGCTACTGGCGGCAGCTGCCGGCCAAGGGCCGCATGGGTATCTTTTTCGGCAATTGGTACAGCCAGATGCTGCAAGGCCGGGTGCATGGGCAGATCAAGGACGCCCGGCTCGACCAGGCCATTGCCGGTGCCGAGCGCCTGGAAAAAATGCTCTGTGACGAAGGCGCGCTGATTTTCAAGTTCTGGTTCCATCTGTCCAAGAAGCAGATGAAGGCACGCCTCAAGGCCCTGGCCGACGACCCGTTGCACAGCTGGCGCATCAGCCCGCTGGACTGGCAGCAGTCCAAGACCTACGACAAGTTCGTGCATTTCGGTGAGCGCGTGCTGCGCCGTACCAGCCGGGATTACGCGCCGTGGCATGTGATCGAAGGGGTGGACAGCAATTACCGCAGCCTTACCGTGGGCAAGATCCTGCTCGAAGGCCTGCAAAATGCCTTGAAAATGCCCAAGGGCAAGGCCAGCGGCATGAACCCGGCGCCGCTGCCGTCGGCCGTAGACCAGGTAAGCCTGCTCAACAGCCTCGACATGACCCTGCGCCTGGACAAGGACGACTATGAAGAGCAACTGATCACCGAACAGGCGCGCTTCTCCGGCCTGATGCGCGACAAGCGCATGCGCAAGCACGCGTTGGTCACGGTGTTCGAGGGCAACGACGCGGCGGGCAAGGGCGGCGCGATCCGTCGTGTGGCCGCCGCCCTGGACCCGCGCCAGTACCATATCGTGCCGATTGCCGCGCCCAGCGAAGACGAACGCGCGCAACCCTACCTGTGGCGGTTCTGGCAGAAGATCCCGGCACGCGGCATGTTCACCGTGTTCGACCGTTCCTGGTATGGCCGTGTGCTGGTGGAACGCGTCGAGGGCTTCTGCACCCCGACGGACTGGATGCGCGCCTATGGCGAAATCAATGATTTCGAGGAGCAGTTGCGCGATGCTGGCGTGATCGTGGTCAAGTTCTGGCTGGCCATTGATAAGCAAACGCAGCTGGAACGTTTCCAGGCCCGTGAAGAGATCCCGTTCAAGCGCTTCAAGATCACCGAGGACGACTGGCGCAATCGCGACAAATGGGACGACTACCGTGCAGCCGTGGGCGACATGGTTGATCGCACCAGCACCGAGGTGGCGCCCTGGACCCTGGTGGAAGCCAATGACAAGCGCTGGGCGCGGGTCAAGGTGCTGCGCACCATCAATCGTGCGTTGGAAGACGCATTCGATAAAACCGACAAGCACGACAAAAAGAAAAAGAAATAGCGCGGATCGAACAATGGTCCAAATGTGGGAGGGGGCAAGCCTCCTCCCACATTGGATCGCCACACATCAGGTAGACCGTGTGTTGGCCCCATGCTTTTGCATTTATGCAGTGAATGATCATCGCAGCCGGCCGGGCCTGGCTCTATCCTCGATCCACAACCACAAGATCGAGGTAAGCCCATGCGTGAAGTAGTGATCGTCGACAGCGTGCGAACCGGCCTGGCCAAGTCCTTTCGTGGCAAGTTCAACCAGACCCGCCCCGATGACATGGCGGCCCATTGCGTCAACGCGCTGCTGGCCCGCAATGGCATCGATCCGGCCACCGTGGAGGATTGCATCGTCGGCGCCGGCTCCAACGAAGGCGCCCAGGGCTATAACATCGGGCGTAATGTGGCGGTGCTCTCGCAACTGGGTACCGGCACGGCGGGCATGACCCTCAACCGTTTCTGTTCGTCGGGCTTGCAGGCGATTGCCATCGCCGCCAATCAGATTGCTTCGGGCTGCAGCGACATCATTGTCGCCGGTGGTGTGGAGTCCATCAGCCTGACCATGAAAAGCGTCAACACCGACAACCTGATCAACCCACTGCTCAAAGAGCAGGTGCCGGGCATCTATTTTCCCATGGGGCAGACCGCCGAAATCGTCGCCCGCCGCTATCAGGTCACCCGCCAGGAGCAGGACATCTACGCCCTTCAGAGCCAGCAGCGCACTGCCCAGGCCCAGGCTGATGGCTTGTTCAATGATGAAATCGTGCCGATGGCGGTCAAGTATAAGGTCGAGGACAAGCACAGCGGTGAAGTGCAGATCCTCGATGGCGTGGTGGACCGCGACGACTGCAACCGCCCGGACACCACACTGGCCAGTCTCAGTGGTTTGAAACCGGTATTTGCCGAAGATGGCTCGGTGACGGCGGGCAATTCCTCGCAGCTCTCCGATGGGGCTTCAATGACCCTGGTGATGAGCCTGGAAAAAGCCCTGGCATTGGGGCTCAAGCCCAAGGCATTTTTCCGTGGCTTTACCGTCGCCGGCTGCGAGCCGGACGAAATGGGCATCGGCCCGGTGTTCTCGGTGCCCAAGCTGCTCAAGGCCAAGGGCTTGCAGGTGGCAGATATCGACCTGTGGGAGCTCAATGAAGCCTTTGCTTCACAGTGCCTGTATGCACGCAACCGCCTGGAGATCGATAACGCCAGGTACAACGTCAATGGCGGCTCGATCTCCATCGGCCACCCGTTCGGCATGACCGGGTCGCGGCAGGTGGGGCATTTGGTGCGGGAGCTGCAACGCCGTAATTTGCGCTACGGCATTGTCACCATGTGCGTGGGCGGCGGCATGGGCGCTACCGGGCTCTTCGAAGCCGTAAGCTGATCAAAA